>JAJUJF010000040.1 GCA_029265455.1 Paracoccaceae bacterium
GGAGGAACTCCTGCTGCGGGTGCTTTCTGCCGCCCTGCGGCGGCACGCTCGCGATCGTGCCCTCGACGAACTTCAGGAGCGCCTGCTGCACCCCCTCGCCGGAGACGTCGCGGGTGATCGAGGGGTTCTCGCTCTTGCGGCTGATCTTGTCGACCTCGTCGATGTACACGATCCCGCGCTGCGCCCGCTCGACGTTGTAGTCCGCCGCCTGGAGCAATTTCAGGATGATGTTCTCGACGTCCTCGCCGACGTAGCCGGCCTCGGTCAGGGTGGTCGCATCGGCCATGGTGAACGGCACGTCGAGGGTGCGCGCCAGGGTCTGGGCGAGCAGCGTCTTGCCGCACCCGGTCGGCCCGATCAGCAGGATGTTCGACTTCTGCAGCTCGACATCGTTGCTCTTCGACGAATGGTTGAGCCGCTTGTAGTGGTTGTGGACAGCCACCGACAGCACGCGCTTGGCGACCTCCTGGCCGATGACATAGTCATCAAGGACCTGGCAGATCTCGCGTGGGGTCGGGACGCCATCGGCGGATTTCACGAGACTCGACTTCGTCTCCTCGCGAATGATGTCCATGCAGAGCTCGACGCATTCATCGCAGATGAACACGGTCGGACCCGCAATCAGCTTGCGCACCTCGTGCTGGCTCTTGCCACAGAACGAGCAGTAGAGGGTGTTCTTCGCGTCACCGCCGCTCGATTTGCTCATGAATCACCTCCACCGCATGCTTTCAGCCGCATACGATCCATTGCGCTCCCATCCGGGTCCAACCTTTCGTGAGACCTTCTTTGTGACATAGGAACATCGCCGCGACTCGAAAGACAAGTCTCGATCCGTCTCATCACGTCTGCGCGCGCTCCGATTGTCACGGATGCCGCTCTCACGGCTCCGGTGAGGTTTCCTCGCGCCGGGTCACGATCTCGTCGATCAGGCCCCATTCCTTGGCGTCCTCCGCCGACATGAAGCGGTCGCGCTCGAGGGCCGCTTCCACTGCTTCGTAGCTCTGTCCCGTATGGTGAACGTAAATGTTGTTCAGCCGTTCCTTGATCGCCTGCGTCTCGCGGGCGTGAATCATGATGTCGGTTGCCTGGCCCTGGAAGCCGCCCGAGGGCTGGTGGACCATGACCCGCGCATTCGGCAGGCAGTAGCGCATCCCCTTCGTGCCCGCGGCGAGCAGGAGCGAGCCCATCGACGCGGCCTGCCCGACGCAGAAGGTCGAGACGGGCGGCCGGATCAGCTGCATCGTGTCGTAGATCGACAGGCCCGACGTCACCACGCCGCCCGGGCTGTTGATGTACATCGCGATCTCCTTCTTCGGATTCTCCGATTCGAGGAAGAGGAGCTGCGCGACGATCAGCGTCGACATGCCGTCATGCACCGGGCCGGAGACGAAGATGATCCGCTCCTTGAGCAGCCTCGAGAAGATGTCATAGGCGCGCTCGCCGCGAGCGGTCTGTTCCACCACCATCGGCACGAGCTGCATGTAGGTCTCGAGGGGGTCGTTCATGAAGGACATCCGGGAAACTGCCTCTGTTCACCGGCGCATGCAGGGGCACCGGGCTGGTCGAACCTAAGTCGGCGGCGGGGCCCGGACAAGGCCCCCCGCTCGCGCTCCGCTTGCGCGGCGCGTCCGGCGCTATTCGGCCGCGGCCGAGGTGCCGTCCTGTTCTTCGAGCTTCTCGATCTCCGCCTGCAGCTCGTCCTTGGTCACGGTCTTTTCCGTGACGCTGGCGAGCTCGAGGATGTAGTCCACGACCTTGTCCTCGAAGATCGGGGCCCGGATCTGGCTCTGGGCGGCCGGGTTCTTCTGGAGGAACTCGAGGAACTGCCGCTCCTGACCCGGATACTGGCGTGCCTGCTCGAAGACGGCGCGCTGCATCTCCTGCTCGGAGACGGTGATCTCCTTCTTGTTGCCGATCTCGGCAAGAAGGAGACCGAGGCGCACCCGCCGCTCGGCGAGCTTCCGGTGAGCCTCCGTCGGCTCGATCGGATCGTGGTCGTGGCCCCGGTGCTCGGGATTCTCCTCGTGCCAGAGCTGATGCGCGATCTGCTGCGCCTCGGCATCGACGAGGCCCGGCGGCACCTCGAACGCCACCGCGGCGTCGAGCGCATCCATCAGCCGGCGCTTGACGATTGCCCGCGTCGCCTGGCCATATTCCGCGGCAAGACGTTCGCGGATGTTGGTCTTGAGCTCGTCGAGGCTCTCGAGCCCGAACCGCTTGGCAAGCTCGTCGTCGATCTCGGCCGGTTTCGGCGCCTTCACCGCCTTCACCGTGACCGCGAAGGAGGCCTCCTTGCCGGCCAGATGCGGCGCGCCGTACTGCTCGGGGAAGGTGACCTTGACCTCGGGCGTGTCGCCGGCCTTCGCGCCGACGAGCTGCGGCTCGAATCCGGGGATGAAGCTGCCGGAGCCGAGGACGAGGGGATAGTCCTCGGCCTTGCCGCCCTCGAACTCCTCGCCGTCCACCGAGCCGACGAAGTCGATGACCACCTGGTCGCCATCCTCGGCGGCGGCGCCTTCCTCGCGGTCCTCGTAGTTGCTCGCCGATTTCGCGAGATTGCCGAGTGCCTCCTCGACCGCCTCGTCGGCGACCTCGGCCACCAGCTTCTCGATCTTGATCTGCGAGAAGTCGATCTCGGGGATCTCGGGCAGCCGCTCGTATTTCACCGAGACCTCGACGTCCTGGCCTTCCTGCCAGTCCTCGTTGGTCATCCTGATCTCGGGCTGGAAGGCCGGCCGGTCACCGGTTTCCTCGAAATGCGAGCGCATCGCCTCGTCGATGGTCTCCTGCATCGCCTCGCCGAGGACCGACTTGCCGAACATCTTCTTCATGAGCGGCAGCGGCGCCTTGCCCTTGCGGAACCCCTTCATCTGGAAGTCCTTGCGGGCTTCCTCGAGCTTCTCGTTGACCTTGGCATCGAGCTCGCTCGCGGGGAGCCTGAACGCATATTCCCGCTTCAGCCCTTCCTTCAGGGTCTCCGTGACCTCCATCAGTCGATCCTCATTCACGTGCATCGTCCGTTTTCTGGTGCGGGCGGAGGGACTTGAACCCCCACGCCTCTCGGCGCCAGAACCTAAATCTGGTGCGTCTGCCAATTCCGCCACGCCCGCAGGGGCGCGAGTGCCCCGCCTCGGGTACCCCGAATGACGGGCTACTAACAGAGGGTTCTCCTGCGTGCGAGCGAAAAATTGTTCGCTGCCGGGAGGGAGCGGGCGCCAGCTCCCCGGTTCGCAGGGGCGGCGACGATTCCATCCTGCCCATTCCGGAAGCATCCTGCACAGGAAATAGGCATTTGCGGCCTTTTTGCACCTGCACCTCCGGTCGGTGGCGGAACCGTCGTTGAACTGGCCGGGTCATGCCGTTCACAAGGCTCTCATCCGCGGTCCCGGCCGCGGCAGCAGGAGGATCGCAGCGCAATGAAGAAGATCGAGGCCATCATCAAGCCGTTCAAGCTCGACGAGGTGAAGGAGGCTCTTCAGGAGGTCGGCATCCAGGGGCTGAGCGTGATCGAGGCCAAGGGCTTCGGCCGCCAGAAGGGCCATACCGAGCTCTACCGCGGCGCCGAATACGTCGTCGATTTCCTGCCGAAGGTGAAGATCGAGGTCGTCCTCCCCGACGAGCAGGTCGATGCCGCCGTCGAGGCGATCATGAATGCGGCCCGCACCGGCAAGATCGGCGACGGCAAGATCTTCGTGCTTCCGGTCGACCAGGCGATCCGCATCCGCACCGGCGAGGAGGGGAACGACGCCCTCTGAGCCCGCCCGAGTCCGCCGCGCCATCCATTCCCCCAATCAGGGATCTGACCCATGAGTGACAACGATACCCTTCTCAAGACGATCCGCGAGGAGGAGGTCGAATATGTCGACCTTCGCTTCGTCGATCCCCGCGGCAAGCTCCAGCACGTCACCATCCTCGCCGAACTCGTCGACGAGGATTTCCTCGACGAGGGGATGATGTTCGACGGCTCGTCGATCGCCGGCTGGAAGTCGATCGACCAGTCCGACATGAAGCTGATGCCCGACAACAGCTCCGCCTATCTCGATCCGTTCTTCGCCGAGAAGACCCTCGCGCTCCACTGCTCGGTGGTCGAGCCCGATACCGGCGAGCCCTATTCGCGCGATCCGCGCTCGACCGCGCAGAAGGCGGAGGCCTACCTGCGCTCCTCCGGGATCGGCGACACCTCCTACTGGGGGCCGGAGGCCGAGTTCTTCCTCTTCGACGACGTCCGCTTCTCGAACACGGCGAACAAGGTCTCCTTCCAGATCGACGGCGTCGATGCCGCCTGGAACACGGACACCGTCTACGAGACCGGCAACACCGGCCACCGCGCCGGGGTGAAGGGCGGCTATTTCCCGCTGCCTCCCGTCGATGCCGGCCAGGACATCCGCTCGGAGATGCTCTCCACCATGCGGCGGATGGGGATGAAGGTCGACAAGCATCACCACGAGGTCGCCTCGCCCCAGCACGAACTCGGCCTGGTCTTCGGCACCCTCACCGAACAGGCCGACAACATCCTCAAGTACAAGTACGTCATCCATCAGGTCGCCCACGCCTACGGCAAGACCGCGACCTTCATGCCCAAGCCCTACTACGGCGACAACGGCTCGGGCATGCATATCAACATGTCGATCTGGAAGGACGGCAGGCCGCTCTTCGCCGGCGACAAGTATGCCGATCTCAGCCAGGAGGCGCTCTGGTACATCGGCGGCATTCTCAAGCACGCGAAGACCCTCAATGCCTTCACCAATCCCTCGACCAACTCCTACAAGCGGCTGATCCCCGGCTTCGAGGCGCCGGTGCTGCGGGCCTATTCGGCGCGCAACCGCTCCGCCTCCGTCCGCATCCCGTGGACCGAGAGCCCGAAGGCAACGCGCGTCGAATGCCGCTTCCCGGACCCGTCGGCCAACCCCTATCTCGCCTTCGCGGCGCTGCTGATGGCGGGACTCGACGGCATCCGCAACCGGATCGACCCGGGCGAGGCCTCGGACAAGGATCTCTACGACCTGCCGCCCGAGGAACTGGCCGAGATCCCGACCGTCTGCGGCAGCCTGCGGGAGGCGCTCGAATCCCTCGCTGCCGACCACCAGTTCCTGCTCGCGGGCGACGTCTTCACCCGGGACCAGATCGACGGCTACATGGCGCTCAAGTGGAACGAGGTCTACCTCTTCGAGCACACGCCGCACCCGGTCGAGTACCAGATGTACTACAGCTGCTGAGGCACGGCACCGTTTCGCGACCATCGGCAGGGGCGCTCGCGGGCGCCCCTGTTGCGTACCGCGGAAGGCGTGCAGGATCGTGCAGCCCTGACAGGCCGGGCCTCATGCCCCGGCCTGCGCCCCCGCGGGTGCGGAAGCCTCAGCGGGAGAGCGTCCAGAGGTTCTGGCAGCGCCCGCCGGAGCGGCAGTAGGCGAAGATCGGTTTCGGCAGCTCCGCGACGCGCTCGCGGAATGCCTCGACATCCTCGTCGGTGATCTGGCCCGACACCACCGGCAGGAAGGCGACCTCGAGCCCCGCCTCCCGGGCCGCAGCCTCGATCTCGGCGAAATCCGGCTGGTCGGGCGATTCCCCGTCCGGGCGGTTGCACATGATCGACCGGTAGCCGCGCGCGGCGATCTCCTGCACGTCCTCGGGCGTGATCTGGCCCGCGACCGTGTATTCGTCGCTGAGCTTGCGTGCCTCCATCGTCTTCCTCCTGGCGTTGCTCACCGGCCCCTCTAGCATGCGGCGGCCTCCCCGTCACAGGGCAGAGTCACGGGGCGCCGCGATCACGGGGCCCCGCGTCACAACGGCAGCGCCGTCGTGTTCTTGATCTCCTCCATCGAGAGGGTCGAGGTCACGTTGTAGATCGACACCTCGGCGATCAGGGCGCGGTAGAAGGCATCATAGGCCTTCGCATTCGCCACCCGCACCTTGAGGATGTAGTCGATATCCCCCGCGAGGCGGTGCGCCTCCATCACCTCCGGCCGCGCCCGCACCGCATGGAGGAACCGGTCGAGCCAGTCCGCATCATGCTGGGAGGTGCGGATCAGCACGAAGAAGCAGCTCTCGAGCCCCACCTTCTCGGGGTCGACGATCGCCACCTCGCGCCGGATCACCCCGCGCTCCTTCATCTTCCGGATCCGGTTCCAGACCGGGGTCTTGGAGGCGCCCACGCGACGGGCGATCTCCTCGAGGGCAAGGCTCGCATCCTCCTGTATCAGCGCGAGAATGTTCCGATCCAGATCGTCCAGCAACTCCGCCATTCCGCATCTCCTCCGTCCTCGTGAATTTCGACCTAATTCTCCGCAGCATCCGGGAGCATGTCCTTATTTGCAAGGGCGGATTGTGAGTCTCAGGGAAAATGTCCTACTTTCCCGCTTCGAATAACCGGAGTCCCGTAATGCGCCATTTCCCCGTTTTCCTCGATCTCGCCGGCCGACGCGTCGTCGTCTCGGGCGCGGGCGAAACCGCCATCGCCAAGCTGCGGCTGCTCCTGAAGACCGAGGCGAGGATCGTCGTCTTCAGCCCGGATGCCGCGCCTCTGGTCCGCGGATGGGCTGACGAAGGGCGGCTCGACCTCGTCGAGCGGCCGCTGGCCGAAGGCGATGCCGATGGCGCGGCGCTCGTCTATGCCGCCGATGCCGATCCGGAGACGGATGCCCGCGTGGCGGCGATCGGCCGCGCCGCCGGCGCCCTCGTCAACATCGTCGACGACCTTTCCTCCGACTTCATCACCCCCGCCATCGTCGATCGCGACCCGGTGACGGTGGCGATCGGCACCGAGGGGGCGGCGCCGGTCCTCGCCCGCTGGATCAAGGCCCGGGTCGAGGAGATCCTGCCCGCCTCGCTCGGCCGGCTCACCCGCATCGGCCAGGCCTTCCGCGCCCGGGTCGAGGCGCTCGATTCCAGGGCCCGCCGCCTGTTCTGGTCGCGCTTCTATTTCGAGACCGGCCCCCGCGCCTTCGCCGATGGCGAGGCCGCCGCCCGGGCCGAGCTCGAGCGTCTGCTCGCAGAAGGGGTCGAGACCCGTCGCGGCTTCATCCACATCGTCGGCGCCGGTCCCGGCGATCCCGAACTGCTGACACTGAGGGCCCGGCGCCTCCTGCACGAGGCCGACGTCGTCATCCACGACCGTCTCGTGCCGCAGCCGATCCTCGAACTCGCCCGGCGCGAGGCGCTGATCCTCGAGGTCGGCAAGACCGGCTACGGCCCGTCCTGGAAACAGGAGGACATCAACGCCCTGATGATCCGGCATGCCGAGGCCGGCAACACGGTGGTGCGGCTCAAGGGGGGCGATCCGTCCGTCTTCGGCCGCCTCGACGAGGAGACGCAGGCGCTCGACGCTGCCGGCATCGGCTGGCAGGTGACTCCCGGCATCACCTCGGCCTCCGCCGCTGCCGCCGCCATCGGCCAGTCCCTTACCCGGCGCGGCCGCAACACCGCGTTCCGCATCCTCACCGGCCATGACGTGAACGGTTTCGCCGAGCAGGACTGGAAATCCCTCGCCCGGCCCGGCGCGACCGCCGCCATCTACATGGGGACGAGGGCCGCCGCCTTCCTCCGCGGCCGGCTGATGATGCATGGCGCGGCGGCCGATCTCCCCGTCACGGCGATCGAGAACGCGTCCCGTCCCGACCAGCGGATCATCCCGGCGCGGCTCCTCGACCTGCCCGAGACGCTTGCCGGCGCCGCGATCCGCGGCCCCGTCATGCTGCTCTTCGGCCTTTCCCCGCGAGCGCTCGCCGGAGGGAGGGGGCAGGTGACCACCCCGATCAGGGAGGCGCTCTAGAAATGGCCCGCGCTTTCAAGCCCCGGATCGCGACCGGCAACGCCCTCCTCGAGGGCGACGTCGTCTATTTCACCGCCGAGGGCGGATGGTCGCGCGACATCGGGGAGGCGGCGGTCGCCGCGGATCCGGAGACGGCGGCGGCTCTCCTCGAACGGGCCCGGGAATTTCCGAACGAGGTGGTCGGCGTGTACCTCGCCGAGGTCCGCATCAGCGAGAGCGGCCGCCCCGCTCCCGATCACTTCCGCGAGATGTTCCGCACCCTCGGCCCCTCGAACTACCCGTGGCTCGGCAAGCAGGCGGAGAAGGCCCGTGTATAGATACGATGATTTCGACCGCGAGTACGTGGCCGCCCGCAACGCGGAATTCCGCGACCAGGTCGAGCGCCGCATCCGGGGCGAACTGACCGAGGAGGAATTCCTGCCGCTGCGGCTCAGGAACGGCCTCTACCTCCAGCTCCACGCCTACATGTTCCGCATCGCGATCCCCTACGGGACGCTGAACAGCCGCAAGCTGCGCCAGCTCGCCCATATCGCGGATCGCTGGGGCAAGGGCTACGGCCATTTCACCACGCGGACCAACATCCAGTTCAACTGGCCGAAGCTGCGCGACATCCCCGACATCCAGGACGCGCTGGCCGAGGTCGAACTGCACTCGATCCAGACCTCCGGCAACTGCATCCGCAACGTCACCGCCGACCATTTCGCCGGCGCCGCCGCCGACGAGATCGAGGATCCGCGCCCGACTGCCGAGCTCATCCGCCAGTGGTCGACCGACCATCCGGAATTCAACTGGCTGCCCCGCAAGTTCAAGATCGGCATCACCGGTGCGCCCCATGACCGCGCGGTGACCAAGTCGCACGACATCGGCCTGATGATCGTCAGGAACGACGCCGGCGAGATCGGCTACGAGGTGAGCGTCGGCGGCGGGCTCGGCCGCAGTCCCTTCATCGCCAGGGTGGTCCGGGACTTCGTGCCGAAGGCGGATCTGCTCCCCTATCTCGAGGCGATCCTGCAGGTTTACAACCTCGCCGGGCGCCGCGACAACAAGTGGAAGGCCCGCGTCAAGGTCCTCGTCCACGAGACCGGGATCGAGAGGATCCGCGAGATGGTCGAGGCCGCCTTCATCGAGAAGAAGGCCGCCTTCAAGCCGGTCGATCCCGGTTTCGTCGCCGCGATCGAGGCCGCCTTCGCGCCGCCCGCCTTCGAGCCCGTCTCCGACGTGGCGCCCCGGATCACGCCGGCGATGCGCTCGTGGATGGACACCAATGTCGATGCGCACAAGCTGCCGCATTACGCCATCGTCACCGCGTCGCTGAAGCCGATCGGCGGCACGCCGGGCGATGCCACCTCCGAACAGATGCGCGCGCTCGCGGACATCGCCGAGGAATTCGCCCATGACGAGCTCCGCGTCAGCCACGAGCAGAACGTGATCCTGCCGCATGTGCCCCGGCGCCATCTCGCCGCAGTCTACGAGCGGCTGCGGGAAGCGGGGCTTGCCACGGCGAATGTCGGCCTGATCTCCGACATCATCGCCTGCCCGGGCATGGACTACTGCGCGCTCGCTACCGCGCGCTCGATCCCGGTCGCGCAGGCGATCGCCGAAGCCTTCGCCGATCTCGATCGCCAGCACGAGATCGGGCCGCTCAAGATCAAGATCTCGGGCTGCATCAACGCCTGCGGTCATCACCATGTCGGCCATATCGGCATCCTCGGCCTCGACCGGGCAGGGGTGGAGAACTACCAGATCACCCTCGGTGGCGACGGCACCGAGACGGCGGCGATCGGCGAGCGCGCCGGCCCCGGCTTTGCCTATGACGAGATCGTTCCCGCCATCGAGCGTCTGATCGAGGCCTATCTCGAACTCCGCCAGGACGAGGGCGAGACCTTCCTCGCGGCCTACCGCCGCCTCGGCGCGGCCCCGTTCAAGGCGGCACTCTACCCGCCGGAGGTGACTTCCCATGCTGCTTGAGCACGATATCAAAGGGTCGGCCATCGATCACGCGGCCGCGCTCAACGAAGCCTTCGCCGATGCCCGCGCGGAGGAGATCCTTGCCGCGACGCTCGCGGAATTTCCCGACCAGGTCGCGCTCGTCTCCTCCTTCGGGGCGGATTCGGCCGTCCTCCTGCACATGATCTCCCAGCTCGACCGCAACCTGCCGGTGCTGCTGATCGACACGCTGATGCTGTTCGAGGAGACGCTCGAATACCAGCGCACGCTCGCCGACCGGCTGGGGCTCACCAACGTCCGGCGCATCCGCCCGGATCCGAAGGATCTCATGCTGACCGACCCCGAGGGAACGCTCCACCGGACCGACCCCGACGCCTGCTGCGTCATCCGCAAGGTGGTCCCGCTCGACCGGGCACTGGTGCGCTGGCCCGTGTCGATCTCGGGGCGGCGGCGCCACCAGACCGCGGCCCGCGCCAGTCTCCAGCCGTTCGAGGCCGATGGCGACCGGCTGAAGGTGAGCCCGCTTGCCACCTGGTCGCGCGAGGCGGTGCGCGACTACCGCGAGCGTCACGGGCTGCCGCCCCATCCCCTCACGGCGAAGGGTTTCCGCTCGATCGGCTGCCATCCCTGCACGACACCGGTGGCCGAGGGCGAGGATGACCGCGCCGGCCGCTGGCGGGGCACGGAAAAGATCGAGTGCGGCATCCACTACGGTCCCGATGGCCGCATCCAGCGCGGCCCCGCCGCCGCATGAAGGATGGAAGAATGACCGTTCTCGTGACCGACAGGGGATTTGGTGACGACGACTGGGCAGGACGGGAGATCCTGCCCTTCGAGACCCTTGCTGCCGGCGGCGATCTGCCGGCGGACGGGCTCGCCATCGATTTTCCCAATGATCGCGATCCGGCGGAACTCGCGCCCTGGTTCGGCCGGCTCGCCCTTGTCCGCATCGCCTTCCCGAGCTTCACCGACGGCCGCGGCTTCTCGGTGGCGACGCGGCTGCGGGGGCTCGGCTACGGGGGGCGGCTCCGGGCCCGGGGCTACGTGATCGCCGACCAGTATACCGCCCTGCGCCGCAGCGGTTTCGACGAGGTCGAGATCCCCGAGGATCTTGCCCGGCGCCAGCCGGAAACATCGTGGAAGCTCCACGACCGGCCGGATTACCGCGCCCGGATCGCGCGCGCCTGACCGAATGCCCCGGCGCCAGGCGCCGGGACGATCCTGCTCAGCTCGCGCCGTTCTCTTCGGCCGGAGCTTCCTCGGAGTCCGTCGCGCCGGCCTCGGCTCCATCGTCCTCCGTCGCCTCGGCCCCGGGCCCGCCGGCCTCTTCGGAAGCGAGATAGGCCACCAGCGCCTTGCGGTTCTCCGGATCGCTCATCCCGGCATAGAGCATCCGCGTTCCACCATAGACACCGCTGGGATTGGCGATGAAGGCATCGAGATGTGCCGCGTCCCAGGTGCGCGTGGAGCTGGCAAGCGAGGACGAGAAGCTGAAGCCTTCCACGCTGCCGACCTCCCGGCCGAAGACGCCGTAGAGCGACGGCCCGAGGCGATGCTCGCCCTCCTTCACGATATGGCACTGCCGGCAGTTCTGCTGGAAAAGGCCCAGTCCCTTCTCGGCCAGGTCATCCTGGGCAAGAACCGGTCCCGCAACCAGCACCGCCGCCGCAGCAATCAGGTAACGCATCAAAAACTCCTCCCGAGATGATTCGTGACGCGCAAGGCACGCCGCGATCCTATCTGCATATGTGTCCCCGGACTTCCAGTGCTTTAGACCATAGTATGAATGAGGTATCGGCAACGTTCCGCCGCCCGGAGGTGTTTCGGGGCCGCCTGACGCCGCCGGCGCGGCGCGCGGGAGGTGCGGTCCGTCATCCGGCCGGCTGCGGGCCGGTTTCACGAATGGCCGGTTTTCGCGAATGAGGGTGAATCCGCGCCGGCAGCGTGCTAGTTGCGGTGCCGCGCAGGAACTCACGGGGACCCCAGCCCATGCCCTCCTTCCGCCCGCTGCGGGCCGCTGTCCTCGCTCCCGTCCTTGCTGCCCTGCTTGTCCCGCCGGCAGCGGCTGGTGAGCGCAACCCGACCGGCTGGCGCCTGTTCTCCCCCTGCGCGGACAATTGCGCGGTCGCCGTCTTCGCCGGTCCCCATGTCGACAACTCGATGGCGGACGTTCTCTTCAAGGCGCCCGAACTCCCCTTCACCTGGGATTACCGCAGCGACGACCATCTCGTCGGCGTCACCTTTTCCCGCCACGCCGCGACCCTCTTCGGCCATGTCGATCTCGAGCCCGAGATCGGCCTCGGCCAGCGTCTCGGCCGTCAGGACGAGACCGAGGTCTGGACTGCCCTCTATGCCCGCTACCGCGGCTTTCCCTGGGACCACATCGTCACCACGACGATCGCGGCCTCGATCGGGTTCAGCTATGCAAGCGATGTCTCGGAGGTCGAGGAATCGCGGGCAGGGGAGGCGCAGGGCGACCGCCTGCTCCACTACTTCTCGCCCGAGATCACCTTCGCCCTTCCCGACCGGCCCGATATCGAGCTCCTCTTCCGCTTCCACCACCGTTCGGGCGTCTTCGGCATCGTCAGCGACGCCCGCGGCGGCGCCCATTACGGTACCGTGGGGCTGCGCTTCCGCTTCTGACTTGCGTCCTCCGGCGGTGCGGCCTACCTCGGCGCGATGACCCGCAATGCTCTTCCCCGCGATGGATTCCTGCTCGGCGTCGCCGCGATGGCGGCGGTCGTCCTCGCCTCGAACATCCTCGTCCAGTTCCTCGCCGGCCAGTGGCTGACCTGGGGCGCCTTCACCTATCCGCTCGCCTTTCTCGTCACCGACGTCACCAACCGCGTCTACGGGCCCGAACGCGCCCGCCGCGTCGTCCTCGCGGGTTTCGCGATGGGCGTCCTCTGCTCGCTCGTCGGCACCCAGGTCGCGGGCGAGGCGGGACCCCTCGTCACGCCCCGTGTCGCCATCGCCTCGGGTCTGGCCTTCCTCGTCGCCCAGCTCACCGACGTCGCCATCTTCCACCGCCTGCGGGAGGGAAGCTGGTGGCGCGCGCCGCTCGCCTCGACCCTCGTCGGCAGCGCCCTCGACACCGCGATCTTCTTCACCATCGCCTTCTCGGCCGCGCTCGCGCCGCTCTTCCCGGCCACCGATGTCGCCTGGGCGAACGAGGCGCTGCCGCTCCTCGGGCTCGGACCGGTGACGCCGCTCTGGACGAGCCTCGCCGTTGCCGATTTCGGCGTGAAGCTCGCGCTTGCCGCAATCGCACTGGTGCCGTTCCGCGCGATCGTCCTCCATCTGCAGCCCGCCGCCGGGCGGTTGCGCTGAGCACCGTCCGGCTCACGCCGGCTTTTCGGCTTGCTTTTGACCGCGCGGATCACCAACCTCACCCTAGGTCGAAACAGCAGAAAGGAGGTGATCCGATGTCTCATGGGTACGTGGAGCGCGCGGTCGGGTCGCGGTCCGGAGGGATCGCCTGACCGGATCCTTCGGGATCAGTCCGCGCCTGGCCCATTGCTCCAGGCTCATGTTCTGAATTCGGGGGTCGCACCGCGGGTGCGGCCCCCTCGCGCTTCGGGGAGCCCGACGACCGGGAGACCATGCTCCGCATCACCGACACCGTCGCTCTCGCCGACTGGGAGATCACCGAGACCTTCCACCGCGCCTCCGGTCCCGGCGGCCAGAACGTGAACAAGGTCTCGTCCGCCGTGACGCTCCGCTTCGAGGCCGCGCGCTCGCCGAACCTGTCGCCTGCGGTCAAGGCCCGGCTCCGCCGCCTCGCCGGCCGGCGCTGGACCACGGAGGGCGCGCTGATCGTCACCTCCGACCGCTTCCGCTCGCAGCCGCTCAACCGCGAGGACGCGCGCGAGAAACTCGCCGCCCTCGTCCGCGCCGCGCTGACGCCGCCTCGGCCGCGGATCCCGACCCGCCCCGGCCGCGGCGCGATCGAGCGTCGTCTCCGCGCCAAGGCCAGCCGTTCGGCGAAGAAGGCGCTGCGCGGCCCGGTCGATCCCGAGGAGTGACGGGGCTCCGCCACGCCGCCAGGGGAGAGCGGGGCAGGGGGCGGGAAGCCGGCTACATCCGGGCCCGGACGGCTGGAAACCGCTTCTGCATGGCGACCGGCACCTTGGTCGAGTCCGCCCCGTTGCCATTGAGACCGGGGCCCGCGCGCGATAGACCCACGCCTGATTAACGAAAAAAGGAGGATGTTCGATGGAAACCGTTTCCGAGAACCGCGCCTTTGGCGGCACGCAGGGCGTCTACAAGCACAAGAGCGAGGCCTGCGGCTGCGACATGACCTTCGCGGTCTACATGCCGCCCCAGGCCAAGGACGGCCCGGTTCCGGTCCTGTGGTACCTCTCGGGCCTCACCTGCACCCACGAGAACGCGATGACCAAGGCCGGCGCCCAGGAGTACGCCGCCCGCGAAGGCATCGCCCTCGTCTTCCCCGACACCTCGCCGCGCGGCGAGAACATCGCCAACGACGACGCCTATGACCTCGGCCAGGGCGCGGGCTTCTACGTCGACGCGACCGAGGAGCCCTGGGCGCCGCACTACAAGATGTGGACCTACATCACCGACGAGCTGCCGAAGGTCCTCTTCCGCAACTTCAAGCTCGACGAGGAGGCGCAGGGAATCACCGGCCATTCCATGGGCGGCCACGGCGCGCTGACGATCGCGCTGACCTATCCGGAGCGTTTCCGCTCGCTCTCGGCCTTCGCGCCGATCGCCAACCCGACCCAGAGCGACTGGGGCCGCAAGCAGTTCACCGCCTATCTCGGCTCGGACGAGAGCCGCTGGCGGGCGCATGATGCCTCGATCCTGATGGAGGAGAAGGGCTGGCACGGGCCCCTGCTGATCGACCAGGGGACGAACGACCAGTTCCTCGACCTGCTGAAGCCCGAGGCCCTCGCCGCCGCCATCGCCAAGCGCCGGCAGCCGGCGATCCTGCGGTTCCAGGAAGGCTACGACCACAGCTACTTCTTCATGGCGAGCTTCATGGAGGAGCATGTCGCCTTCCACGCCGAGGCGCTCTACGGCTGAGCGGCCGTTGCGCGTGGCCATGAACCCCGTCGGGACGCAGGCGATCAGGCCCTGCGCCCGGCAGGCGGCGCCCGAAGGCGCCCGTGGCCATGATCTACGTTGACGCGGATGCCTGCCCGGTGCGGGCGGAGGTCATCCGCGTCGCCGAACGCCACGGCGTGCGCGTGCTCATGGTCTCGAACGGCGGCATCCGCCCGACGGGGCACCCGCTGGTCGGGATCGTCGTCGTCAGCGAGGGGGCCGACGCTGCCGATCGCTGGATCGCGGAGCGGATCGGTCCCGGCGATCTCTGCGTCACGTCGGACGTGCCGCTTGCCGCCCGCTGCATCGAGGCGGGAGCGCGGGCGCTCCGCCCGAACGGCGAGGCCTTCACCCCGGCGAATATCGGCACGGCGCTCGCTCTGCGCGACCTCGCTGCCGATCTGCGTTCTGCCGACCCGTTCCGCCAGGGCGGCGGCCGCCCCTTTGGCAAGGCCGACCGCTCCCGCTTCCTCGATGCGCTCGAACGCGAACTCCGCGCCATCGCGCGTGCGCCCTCCGCGCCCGGCTCCCGGCCGCGATCCTGACCTCCGGCGGCCCGTCCCGGGCCGTTCGCCCGTGGCGTTAACTTCCGGGTAGGATCTTGTTTTTCATGTAAATCAAAGGCTTGACGTGGTTTTCACGCGTGGGCGTCCTTCGCCCACGGTTCGGGCCCGCCCCCTGGGACCCATCCTGGCCGCCGGATCGGCGGCCTCCGGCGACGCGCAGCCTCGCCGCTATCCCCGTGCCGGAGCGGCCGTGCTCAGCCCTGCGCCTGGACGGAGCGGTACCAGCGCACGATCCGCTGGCGGTCCTCCTCGGTCATCCGGGTGATGTTGGCGGGCGGCATGGCATGGGTGACCCCCGCCTGGAGATAGATCTCGCGCGCCGCTCGGGCGATGTCGGCTTCGGTCTCGAGCACCACCCCGTTCGGCGCCCAGCGGATGCCGTCCCATACCGGCTCGCGGGCGTGGCACATCGAGCAGCGGCCCACGACGATGGTGTGGACCTCCTCGTAGCCCTCGGCGTCGAGATAGGCCTGCTGGCTGGCCGGGATCGGCGCGGCTTCCGCTTCCTCGACCGGCCGGAACATCGGCGCGGTCGAGAGCCACATGATCGCGATGAAGGCGAGTCCCGCGGCGAGCCAGGTCCAGGTCGGGTTGCCGGCCCGGGCATGGCGGGTGTTGAAGAAATGCCGGATCAGCACGCCGAGCAGGAACACGAGCGCCGCGATCAGCCAGTTGTAGTCCGTGGCGAAGGCGAGCGGGTAGTGGTTGCTCAGCATCAGGAACACGACCGGCAGGGTCAGGTAGTTGTTGTGGGTCGAGCGGACCTTGGCGATCTTGCCGTAGATCGGGTCGGGTGTGCGCCCCGCCTTGAGATCGGCGACGACGATCTTCTGGTTCGGGATGATGACCATGAAGACGTTGGCCGACATGATCGTCGCCGTGAAGGCGCCGAGATGCAGCATGGCGGCCCGGCCGGTGAAGATCTGGTTGTAGCCCCAGGCCATCGCCACCAGCGCCACGAAGAGGATGAGCATCAGCAGCGTCGGCCGCTCGAGCAGCGCGCTCTTGCAAAGCGCGTCGTAGATCAGCCAGCCGATGGTGAGCGAGGCGGCCGAGATCAGGATCGCCTGCCACGGTGCGAGATTCGCGCGCTCGGGATCGATGAGGAACAGCTCCGCCCCCGCCCAGTAGACGATCGCGAGCAGCGCCGCGCCCGAGAGCCAGGTCGCGTAGCTCTCCCATTTGAACCAGGTGAGATGCTCGGGCATCGCCTCGGGCGCGACGAGGTATTTCTGGATATGGTAGAAGCCGCCGCCATGAACCTGCCATTCCTCGCCATGGGCGCCGGGTGGCAGATGGGGCACCTTCCGAAGACCGAGGTCGAGTGCCACGAAATAGAATGACGAGCCGATCCAGGCGATGGCGGTGATGACATGGAGCCAGCGGACCGCGAATTCCGCCCACTCCCACATGATGGCGAGTTCGAACATTGCTTCCTCCCGAAGGTCTGGGGCGCAGCCTAGCGGAAGAGCCTCCATTCCTGTATTCCGGCCGCGATTGCAGCAGCTTCAAAAATCCCGGACAAATCGCGGATGTCCTACGTCGAAAGCGTGAGAACCTTCGTCCGGGTCTATGAACTCGGCTCGATGTCGGCGGCAGCGCGCGACCAGCGGATCTCGCCCGCCGTCGCCTCGGCGCGGATTTCCCAGCTCGAGGCGCATCTGGGCGTCCGCCTCTTCCAGCGCACCACGCGCACCCTGCGGCCGACCGAACAGGGCGAGATCTTCTACGGCGGCGCCCGGCGCATCCTCGAGGCGATCGAGGCCGCCGAAGCCGAGGTGACGGATGTGACGGCGAATCCGCGCGGCACGCTCTTCATCGCGGCGCCGCTCGGGGCGGGCAGGCGGCTGATCGCGCCCGAGGTGCCCGATTTCAAGCGGCGCTACCCGCTCATCGATCTTCGGCTGAGGCTTTCCGACCGGCGGATCGACATCACAGCGGAGGGTCTCGACGGCGCGTTCTTCCTCGGCCTGCCGGAGGATTCGACGCTGAAGATCCGCAAGATCGCCGACTGCCCGCGCGTCCTCTGTGCCTCACCCGACTATATCGCGCGGCGCGGGCGGCCGGAATCGGGCGACGACCTGATCGCCGACAAGCACGACTGTCTCGTCCTGCGCTTCCCCGGCGCGCCCGAGTTCCAGTGGCTGCTCGCCACGGACGAAGGACCGAAACGCTACGCCGTCTCGGGCCCGTTCGAGTCGGATGACGGTGACGTGCTCACCGGCTGGGCGCTCGACGGGCATGGCATCGTGCTGAAGCCCGTCTTCGAGGTGGCCGAGCATCTGCGTACCGGTGCACTGGTGCCGGTGGCCGAGCGCACGCCCCCTGTCCCGGTGCAGATGGCCTGGCTCTATACCCACCGCCGGCACCAGGACCCGAAGACCCGGCTCTTCATCGACTTCATGGCCGCGCGGGTGCGGGCCAAGATCCTCGGCGAGGAACCCGGTACCGCGACCGGTCAGCTCCCGCGGTAGGTCGAATAGCCGTAGCGCGAGAGGAGGAGCGGCACGTGGTAATGGCTCGCTTCCGACATGGTGAAGCGGATCGGCACGAGATCGAGGAAGGGAAGCGACCCCTCCGTCTCGCCGAGATAGGCACCGGCGTGGAAGACCAGCTCGTAGGTTCCCGTCTCGAACTCGGCTTCCGGCAGGATCGGGGAGTCGGTGCGTCCGTCCGAATTGGTCCGCAGGCTGCGGATGCGCCGGCGGCTATCGCCGTCGATGCGGAAGAGCTCGATCTCGAGATCCGCCGCGGGCCGGCCGCTGCCGAGGTCGAGGACATGGGTGGTGAGATAGCCAGACATCGCGTGACTCCCTGTGAGCTTGTCCCCACTATGCCGTGACGGGGCAGGGGCGGAAACGCGGAGACCCGGGAAGGAGCTTCAAAAAATCTCGTAAAGCAAAACCGCTCCCGGCCGATTAAGCTGGCCCGGTGCTGAGGAGGTGGCCCATGAACCGATATCCCCGCGACATGCATGGCTATGGCCCGACGCCGCCCGATCCGCGCTGGCCGGACGGCGCCCGGATCGCGGTGCAGTTCGTCGTCAACTACGAGGAGGGCGGCGAGAACTGCATCCTCCACGGCGATCAGGCCTCCGAGGCCTTCCTCTCCGAGATCGTCGGCGCCGCGCAATGGCCGGGCCAGCGTCACTGGAACATGGAGTCGATCTACGAATACGGCGCCCGCGCCGGTTTCTGGCGGCTTCACCGCATCTTCACCGAGGCCGGGATCCCGGTCACCGTCTACGGCGTCGCGACCGCGCTTGCCCGCTCGCCCGCCCAGGTCCGCGCCATGCAGGAGGCCGGCTGGGAGATCGCGAGCCACGGCCTGAAGTGGATCGAGCACAAGGACATGCCGGAGGAGGAGGAACGCGAGGCGATCGCCGAGGCCGTCCGCCTCCATGCGGAGGTCACGGGCGAGAGGCCGCGTGGCTGGTACACCGGCCGCTGCTCGGTCAACACGGTGCGTCTCGCGGCGGAGGAGGGCGGTTTTGCCTATATCGCCGACACCTATGCCGACGATCTGCCCTACTGGATCAGGGTGGGGGGCCGCGACCAGCTGATCGTGCCCTACACGCTCGACGCCAACGACATGCGCTTCGCCACGCCGCAGGGATTCAACACCGGAGAGCAGTTCTTCACCTATCTCAAGGACAGTTTCGACTGCCTCCATGCCGAGGGGGTGTCGGGCGCGCCGAAGATGCTCTCGATCGGCCTGCACTGCCGGCTTGTCGGCCGTCCCGGCAGGGCGATGGCGATCCGGCGTTTCATCGACTACGCCAGGGAGCGGGGCGGGGTGTGGTTCGCGACGCGGCTCCAGATCGCCGAACACTGGGCCCGCGAACATCCGCCGCGCCGGGTGCCGCGTCCCTCGGAAATGGACCGCGCCGCCTTCGTCGAATCCTTCGGCGGCGTCTTCGAACATTCACCCTGGATCGCCGAGGCCGCGCATGCGCTCGAACTCGGACCCGCGCATGACACCGCCATCGGCGTGCATTCCGCCCTTGCGCGCGTCTTCCGCTCCGCGCCCGAGGAGCGCCGGCTCGAGGTACTGAAGGCCCACCCCGATCTCGCCGGCCGCCTCGCGCAGGCAAGGCGGCTCACCGCGGAGAGCACCGCCGAACAGGCCTCGGCCGGACTCGACGCACTCACCGACGAGGAGCGCGAACGGTTCGAGAAGCTCAACACCGCCTACATGGAGAAACACGGGTTCCCCTTCATCATCGCCGTCCGCGACCACGACAAGGCAGGTATCCTCGCCGCCTTCGAGCGGCGGATCGCCAATGACCGCGAAACCGAGTTCGCGGAAGCCTGCCGCCAGGTCGAGCGCATCGCCGAGCTTCGCCTGCGCGACCTGCTGCCGTCATGAGCCGCACGATCAGGACCGAGCCGCTGACCGCCGCCGCCTTCGCCCCCTTCGGCGAGGTGCTGGAGGCGGCCGGCGAGCCCGACAAGCTCATCAATGCCGGGCTCTGCGGGCGCTACCATGACCGCGCCCGGCTCGATTTCGGGGACGGGCGGCCCGGGATCAGCATCTTCGATGCCGCGCCCCGCCGCCTTCCGCTCGAGCTCGATCTCGTCGAGCGTCATCCCGACGGAAGCCAGGCCTTCATCCCGATGACGCAGGCTCCCTTCCTGGTCATCGTCGCCGAGGACGAGGGTGGTCTGCCCGGCCGGCCGCGCGCCTTCCTCACCGCGCCGGGGCAGGGGGTGAACTTCCGCAGGGGCGTCTGGCACGGCGTTCTCACCCCGCTCACGGCTCCGGGCCTCTTCGCCGTGGTGGACCGGATCGGCGACGGCCCGAATCTCGAGGAATACCGGTTCGAGACACCCTACCTGGTGGTGGCCGACTGACCCCTTCCGCCCCGTGACCGAGGCCCGATGACCTCCGCCGCCTGCGCGCGGCGGGTGCCCTCGCGGACTCCCTGCGCCCGGAAACCGGCCGCGTCCCCGCGCATCAGCGGCGACGGCCTGCAGCGGCCGACCCGTTGGCCGCCGCCGGACGCTGTGCCATGCTCGCCCGAACGACCGCAGGCGGAGGAACGGGATGAGCGCTGGGCGCGCGTGGAAGGGGGCGGGGCCCGCATCGTGAGCCTCGAGGCGACGCCGATCCTCCTGATCGCGGCCTATGCCGCTGCGGTCGTCATCTACATCATTTCCGAGAACCGGCGGCCGCAGACGGCCTTCGCCTGGATGCTGCTGTTCTTCGCGATTCCGGCCCTCGGCATCGTCATCTACTGGATCTTCGGCCGCGCCCATCCCGATTTCGGCAAGACCCGCAAGCTCCGGCGCCAGAGCCTGCCCGTCCACCTCGCCCGTACCCTCCGCGACGCGGGGCTCCGCCACGAGGCGCATCTCGACGCCTTTGCCCACCCGACCCGGGAGCGGCTCGCGCGGCTGGTCCGGGCGAGCGCCGACGCGCTCGTGACCGGCGGCAACCGGGTCGAACTCCTCCAGGACGCAGGCGAGGCCTATCCGCGGCTTCTCGACGATCTTCGCGGCGCGCGGCGCTCGATCCACCTCCAGTACTATTCCTGGGGCGCCGACGAGCTCGGCGAGGAACTGCTCCGCCTCCTCGGAGCCAAGGTCGCGGAAGGCGTCGCCGTCCACATCCTTTACGACCCGATCGGCTCCATCTCCCACATGGGGCCGCGCTACCGCCGCAGGATGGCGGCGGCGGGCGTGCGGATGGTGCCGTTCTCGCCGCTGTGGCGGGTGCACACGATCAGCTACC
>JAJUJF010000154.1 GCA_029265455.1 Paracoccaceae bacterium
ACCGCCATACCGATCCCATGCCCCTACCGTGTTCACGAGCCGATCCGCACCGACCGCTGTCGAAGGATCGACCCGGACCTCGATCGGCAGCTTGACATCCGGTCGGCCAACCACCTTCGCCCGCGTGTTGAAATAGCGGTCAGCAAGCACCCGCAAGTTGAAAAGAACCTGTGGCACCACCGAGGACACGATCACCGACTCGACCTGTCCACTCACGCCGGAGAAATCCATGAGCTGGCGCAACCAGACGAAATACTCGTCCGCCGTCCGTGCTCGCTCGGTCCGGCAGCGCCATTCCCGAATGAGCTGCGTGCCGTCATGGAGGGCGAAGACCGCGTTCGTATTTCCGACGTCAATCGCCAGAAGCACGCGTCACCTGCTGCGGCAGCTCGGCCGGACCGCCCGGTGGCAACTCGGCGGGGGGCGTTGGCGGCACTTCCGTCGGAATATCCGTCCCCGGCGGATCCTGAAGGGGTGGCGTTTCCGGAGGAGCATCCGGTCCTGGCGGATCGATGACCGGGGGCTCCTCCGGCGGGGAATGAGGTGGCACATCCGGGCGGCCGGGCTCATCCGGAATGCCCGGCACGTCCGGCTGGCTCGGCACGGGTGGCTCGTTGGGTGGATGATCCGGCCCCGGTGGCGCCGGAGGCTCGGCAGGCTCATTGCCCCCGGCGAAGAAGACCTCACCCGCGGATACTTCGATACGCCCCTTCGGCGTCCCGAGCACAAGCGCCCCGCACATGGTGATTGTCTCGAACCGACCGCAAAGTTCCTGTCCGGGCAGCCGCACCACCGCCGTCGAACCGAGGCCGGCGGCACCCGCGAGCCAGGCATCCCGCAGCGGAGCGAAACCTTCCTGCACGAGGCGGGTCTCCCAGCGATCGAACGCCGGTGCCAACCGGTCGAGCAACATCTCGGGAGCGAGAGAAACGCCGGCCCCGGCTGCAAGGCTGATCGGGCTCATTGCATTCTCCTCAAGATCGTCCAGGCAAGGCACCTTGACGAGGTTCACGCCGAAACCGATGGCCAGACGCATCGGCGAACCTGAAGTTTCAAGCAGGATCCCCGCAAGCTTTCGCCCTCGCAAAAGGACATCGTTCGGCCACTTGAGAGAGAAAATCCCGGGCAGGCCGGTGAGTTCCACCAGAGCCTCCCTCAAGGCAAGGGCTGCCACGAAGGTACGAAGTCCTGCCCCCGCATGACCGCCCGTCGGCGTCATCAGCAGGGTAGCGGCAAAATTGCCGCGCTGCGTGCTCCATGCCCGTCCGCGGCGCCCGCGCCCTGCACCCTGCATCCGCGCAAGGATCCAGAGCGGTCCCTCCGCACGCTCCGCCCGACGCAGCGCCTCCGAATTGGTCGAGTCCAGCTCGTCGTGGATCTCGCGTCCGTATCCTTGCGGCCAGTCGTCCATCTAGCGCACGAGGCTGGCCGCAGCCGTGGCCGCAAGCGTGTCCACCCCGAAGAGGTTCACGACCCCGAACACCATCAGGAGCGCCGACGCAGCCAGAATCGCCCCGTGCAGGATCGGCATCCTGCCATCGAGGGCCTCGACCGGTTCACCGAAATACATGAGGTAGACGATCCGCAGATAGTAGAAGGCGGCAATCACGGCCGCGACCACCCCCGCCACGGCCAGCCAGGTCAGACCGGCCTCGACCGCAGCGACCAGCACGTAGAACTTGCCGAAGAAGCCTACGAGCGGCGGCACGCCCGCGAGCGAGAACATCAGCACGGCGAGCGCCGCTGCCCGCCCCGGCTCACGCTGCGAATAGAGACCGAGAGCGCCGATGTCCTCGACCGGCCGCCCGTCCTTCTCCATGTTCAGGATGAAGGCGAAGACGCCGACATTCATCACGATGTAGATCGTGAGGTAGATGAGCAGGGCCTCGGCCCCCTGCTCGGTACCTGCGGCAAGACCCATCAGCGCGAACCCGATATGGGTGATCGAGGAGTAGGCCATCAGCCTCTTGAAATTGCGCTGGCCGATCGCCGCAACTGCCCCGAGGAACATCGATGCGAGAGAGAGAACGGCAAGCACCTGCTGCCAGTCCGCGACCGCTTCGGAAAAGGCATCAAACAGCACCCGCGCGAGCATGACCGCCGCTGCCACCTTCGGAGCCGTGGAGAAGAATGCGGTCACCGGCGTTGGCGAGCCCTCGTAGACATCGGGTGTCCACATGTGGAACGGAACGGCCGAGACCTTGAAGGCGCTGCCGACGATGATGAACACCAGCCCGAACAGGAGGCCGAGCGAAATCGGGCCCGGCTCGGCAACGATCGTGGCAATCCCCGTGAAGGTGGTCGTGCCGGTGAAACCATAGGCCAGCGATGCACCATAGAGCAGCAGACCCGACGCAAGTGCGCCGAGCACGAAGTACTTCAGACCCGCCTCGGTTGCCCGAGCGCTGTCACGCCGGAACGCGGCGATGACATAGGCTGCAAGCGACTGCAACTCGAGCCCCATGTAGAGGACGATCAGATCGTTCGCAGAGACCATCGTCATCATGCCGACCGCAGAGAGCACGATCAGCACCGGGAATTCGAACTTCATGCTGCCGGCGCGGCTGAGCCAGGTCTCCGAAAGGGCAAGGGTCGCCGCCGTGCCGAACAGGATCAGGACCTTGGCAAAACGTGCGAACCCGTCATCCACGAACGAGCCGCTGAAGGCGATGCGTGTCTCGGTGCCGGCCATGCCGACCCAGAGGCCGACGACAGCGAGCACCGCCGCCGATGCGTAGAGGATCACCCGATCCACCTCGCCGGACCGCGAGAAGACACCCCAGATCAGCGTCGCCATCGCGAAGACGGCCAGAACCGCTTCCGGCGCTACTACGGAGAGATCCTGCCCAATCATCATCGACCTCAGTTCCGGGCGAGCCGCACGCCTGCCTCGGCAAGCGCGGTCTCGTATGTCTCGACGAGCGATGCAACCGAAGGTCCGATCACGTCAAGCACCAGCGACGGATAGACCCCGAGGATCAGCGTCGCCGCTACCAGGGGCGCAAACAGTGCCTTCTCCCGCCGGTCCATGTCGGTGATCGCCTTCAGACTCTCCTTGATCAGATCGCCGAACACAACTCGCCGATAAAGCCAGAGTGCATATGCCGCCGAGAGGATGACGCCGAGCGCGGCGCCAAAGGTTGCCCAGGTGCTGACCTGGAACGTGCCCATCATCGTCAGGAACTCCCCGACGAAGCCGCTCGTCCCCGGCAGACCGACATTGGCCATGGTGAAAAGCATGAAGATGAGCGCGTAGACCGGCATCCTGATCACGAGACCGCCATAGGCAGCGATGTCGCGGGTGTGCATCCGGTCGTAGATGACGCCGACGATGAGGAAGAGCGCGCCCGAGATGAACCCGTGCGAGAGCATCTGGAAGATCGCGCCATCGATCCCCTGCTGGTTCGCGGCGAAGATGCCGAGTGTGACGAAACCCATGTGCGCAACCGAGGAATAGGCGATCAGCTTCTTCATGTCCTCCTGCACCAGCGCGACCAGCGAGGTGTAGATCACCGCCACCACCGACAGGATGAAGATGAAATCCTGCATCATGTCGGACGCGACCGGGAACATCGGCAGCGAAAAGCGGAGGAACCCGTAGCCGCCCATCTTGAGGAGGATCGCGGCAAGGATCACCGAACCGGCGGTCGGTGCCTGCACATGCGCATCCGGAAGCCAGGTGTGCACCGGCCACATCGTCAGTTTCACCGCGAACGAGGCGAAGAAGGCGAGGAAGAGCAGGAGCTGCATCCCGCCGACGACTGTCAGGCCGAGGATCCGGGTCGGCTCAGAGGAGAACTGGTAGGTGAGCAGCGTCGGGATGTCGGTGGTGCCGGCGTCCATGTACATCGCCACCATTGCCACCAGCATGAAGACCGAACCGAGGAACGTGTAGAGGAAGAACTTGAACGCCGCGTAGATCCGGTCCCGGCCGCCCCAGATCCCGATGATCAGGAACATCGGAATCAACGACCCCTCGAAGAACACGTAGAAGAGCACGAGGTCGAGCGCGGTGAAGACGCCGAGCATCAGCGTCTCGAGAATGAGGAACGAGACCATGTACTCCTTCACCCGCTCGGTCACGTTCCAGCAGGCGCCGATGGTGATCGGCATCAGGAAGGTCGTCAGCAGCACGAACAGGACCGAGATGCCGTCGACGCCCATCTTGTAGGTCAGCCCGCCGAACCACTCAGCTTCCTCGACGAACTGGAACCCCGTCTCGTCCGGATCGAAGCCGATGAGAACGAAGAGCGAAAGCAGGAATGTCGCTGCCGTCGCAAAGAGCGCGAGCATCTTTGCGTTGCGCTGCGCATCGGCATCCTCGCCGCGCAGGAACAGGAGCAGCACCACCGCGGCAATGAGTGGCAGGAAGGTGATGAGCGAAAGCAGGCTATTCATGGCTCAGCCCCTCCCCGAGAGCATCAGAAGCAGGATGAGGACCACCAGCCCGAGGAACATCGCGAAGGCATAGTGGAAGACGTAACCGGACTGCGCCCGACCGGCGAGCCGGGTGAAGTACGGTATTATTCCCATCGCCGTGCCGTTTATCGCCCCATCAATCACTGCACCATCGCCGCCCCTCCAAAGGAGCCGTCCCAGTGCAAATGCCGGACGCGCAAAGAGCCGGTCGTAAATCGTGTCGAAATACCAGCGATTGAGCAGGAAACGATAGAGCGAGTCGTTGATGCTTGCGAGTGCTCTCGGCATCGCCGGATTGACGATGTAGAACCACACCGCCACCAGGGTTCCCCCGGCCATCGCGAGGAAAGGCGACATCCGCACCAGCGTGGGCGCTGCATGCGCATCGTCGATCACCGTGTTCTCAGGTCCGAAGAAGACCGAGGGACCGAAGAACTGGGCATAATGATGGCCGAAGAAGTCTCCGTACCAGATCATGCCGGAGAAGACTGCCCCGATCGCAAGCACCGTGAGCGGGATCAGCATCGAGGCCGGACTCTCGTGAGCATGTTCATGCGTGTTCCGGTCGCCACGGGGTTCACCGAAGAAGGTGAGGAAGATCAGGCGCCAAGAATAGAATGCCGTCATGGCTACCGCGATAACCAGCAACCAGAACGCAAGGCCCGAAGCGTCCGTCGGTGCCGCCCATGCGCTCTCGATGATGGCGTCCTTCGACAGGAAGCCCGCGAAGCCGATATGGGTCAGGGGAATGCCCACCCCGGTGATCGCAAGTGTGCCGATCACCATCATCCAGAAGGTGAAGGGCAGCTTG
>JAJUJF010000011.1 GCA_029265455.1 Paracoccaceae bacterium
CGCCAGGACCGGATGCTCCTCCGGAAACGCCACCCCTTCAGGATCCGCCGGGGACGGATATTCCGACGGAAGTGCCGCCAACGCCCCCCGCCGAGTTGCCACCGGGCGGTCCGGCCGAGTTGCCGCAGCAGGTGACGCGTGCTTCTGGCGATTGACGTCGGAAATACGAACGCGGTCTTCGCCCTCCATGACGGCACGCAGCTCATTCGTGAATGGCGCTGCCGGACCGAGCGGGCGCGGACGGCGGACGAGTATTTCGTCTGGCTGCGCCAGCTCATGGATTTCTCCGGCGTGAGCGGACAGGTCGAGTCGGTGATCGTGTCCTCGGTGGTGCCACAGGTTCTTTTCAACTTGCGGGTGCTTGCTGACCGCTATTTCAACACGCGGGCAAAGGTGGTTGGCCGGCCGGATGTCAAGCTGCCGATCGAGGTCCGGGTCGATCCTTCGACAGCGGTCGGTGCGGATCGGCTCGTGAACACGGTAGGGGCGTGGGATCGGTATGGCGGTGACCTCATCGTGGTCGACTTCGGCACGGCTACCACTTTCGACGTGGTCGGGAGTGATGGCGCCTACGAGGGCGGTGTCATCGCGCCCGGAGTCAATCTCTCGCTCAAGGCGCTGCATGAGGCGGCCGCGGCGCTGCCGTTCATCGATGTCACCAGGCCCGCGCAGGTGGTTGGCACCAATACCGTCGCCTGCATGCAGTCGGGGATCTTCTGGGGCTATGTCGGGCTGATCGAGGGCGTCTGCGCGAGGATCGCGGAAGAGAGGCAGCGCAGGATGAAGGTGATCGGGACCGGAGGCCTCTCGACGCTCTTCGCCCAGGGAACGGATGTATTCGATGAGGTCGACACCTCGCTCACGATACACGGGCTGGTCCTGATCGACCGGCTGAACAGGGGACAGGAACGGGCAGATGGCTGACGGAGAACGGCTGATCTATCTCGCGCTCGGCGGCGCGGGCGAGATCGGCATGAACATGTATGTGTACGGTTACGGACGGCCGGGCCGGGAACGCCTGATCATGGTCGACTGCGGCGTGACCTTCTCGAACATGGATTCCTCGCCGGGAGTCGATCTCATCATGGCCGATCCGCACTGGGTCCAGGCGCGGGCTGACCGGCTGGAGGCGATCGTCATCACCCATGCCCACGAGGACCATGTCGGGGCGCTCGGCCTGCTTTTCCCGAGGCTGAAGGCGCCGGTGGTCTACGCGCGCCGCTTCACGGCGGCGCATGCCAAGCTGAAGATGGAGCGGGCCGGGCAGGACACGACCCTCGTCCATCAGGTCGATCCCTGGCCGCGCACGGTGCAGGCCGGGCCGTTCACGATCGGGTTCGTGCCCGTCTCGCATTCGATTCCCGAATGTTCGAGCATCGTCATCGACACGCCGGCAGGCCGGGTGGTGCATTCGGCGGATTTCAAGATCGACCCGTCTCCGGTCGTCGGCGAGCCGTTCAGCCCCGAGACGTTCGGGGAAATCGGCGCGCAGGGGGTGAAGGCGCTCGTCTGTGATTCAACCAATGTCTTCGTGGAGTGGCCGGGGCGGTCGGAGGCGACGCTTGCGGGACCGATCGGGGAGCTGGTGCGGGAGGCGAAGGGAATGGTGGTGGCGACCACCTTCGCCTCGAACGTGGCGCGGCTGAAGACGATCGCGGAGGCGGGACAGGCGGCGGGCCGCTCCGTCGTCGTCGTCGGCCGGGCAATGAAGCAGATGCTGGCCACCGCGCGGACGGCAGAGGTGCTCGACAGCTTTCCCCCGACGCTCGATCCGCAGGACGCACTCGAGATGCCGCGCGAGCGCCTGCTCGTGCTCGCGACCGGCAGCCAGGGCGAGCGGCGGGCGGCGATGGCGCAGTTTGCCGCCGGCTCCTACCAGGGGATGGAACTCAAGAAGGGCGACATGGTGCTGTTCTCGTCCCGGACCATCCCGGGGAACGAACTCGACGTGGCCCGTGTCCTCAACCAGCTCTCGGAGCGGGGCGTGCGCGTGGTCGACGAGTCGGACGGCCGTTACCACGTGTCGGGTCATCCGAACCGGCCGGATCTCGTGACCATGCACGAGCTGCTGCGTCCGCAGATCGTGGTTCCGAACCATGGCGAGCACCGGCACCTCGTCTCCCATGTGGAACTTGCGCAGGGCGCGGGGCGGCAGGGGCTGGTGGCGGCGAACGGGGCCATCGTCGATCTCACCGGTGACGAGGCGCGGGTGGTCGATCATGTCGAGACCGGGCGAATCTATCTCGATGGCACCGAGCTCATCGGCGCAACCGATGGCGTGGTGCGCGAACGGGTGCGGATGGCACTGCGCGGCCATGTGGCGGTGAGCGTGATCTTTGACGAGGAGGGGCGGCCGCTTGGCGGTTCCTGGGCCGAGCCGCGCGGTCTTCCGGACACGGACCGCTACCCGGACGGCATCGGCGGTGCACTGGAGGCGGCGATCGACGCCAGCCTCGGTCGGGCGAAGAAGGCAGAGCTTGCGAACGACGACACGGTGGAGCGGCTGGTGGTGCAGGCGTCGAACCGGGTCTGCATGGACCTCCTCGGCAAGAAGCCGGTGGTCACGGTGATGATCAGCCGCCTCGAATAGGGATCAACGCCTGCCGGGGAGCGTGGGCCCATGCATGCCCACGCGTGAAAACCCCATCAAGCCATTGAATCAGAAGAGAAAGAAGATCCTGCTCAAGTGTTAACGGCCGTGGGGCGCGAGGACCGTTCCGCCGTGCCTCGTCTTCACCCGGATCATCCGTCCGGAGAGGGACCTGCCCGCAATCAGGCGAGCAGGGGGACATGCTTCCCGGGGCGCGGAGGATGTCAGGCGGCCGGGGCGGCCTCGACCTGCTGCGGCTGCTGCGCCTCCTCACTGGTCCGGCTGCGGGTGCGGCTGCGGCGGACGGTGCGGCTGCGGGGCCTCGCCTCGGCGGCAGGTTCCTCTGCCGGGGTCGCGGGAGTTTCGGAAGCCGGCGTTGCCGGTTTCGCGGCCTGCGCGGATGCAGTCTCGGCGGTCATGCGGAAATCGCGCAGGAGGAAGGCCGGCACATGGCTGCCAAGGCCGGTGACCGGATGATGGTCGCTTCCCCTGTCCCGACGGCCCCTGCGGGCGCCCGCGTCGGCGGCAGACCTTGCTGCCGTCCGTGCTGCCGGCGGAGCTGGCTGGGTGTCGGCGCCGTTGCCCCGCGAGGCAGGTGCGGCACGAGATGCGCTCCGCGAGCGGTGCCGCGGGGAGGACTGCTCGCGCCGTTCGGTCTCGGGCTTGGCTTCCGCAGATGGCGTGCCGAGGGGATCCTCCATCTCCGGGATCTGGCGCGCGACCAGTTCCTCGATCTTCTCGAGATATTTCGTCTCGTGCGGGAGACAGATCGTCACCGACTTGCCGGAACGGCCAGCGCGGCCGGTGCGGCCGATCCGGTGGACGTAGTCCTCGGAATGGATCGGCACGTCGAAGTTGAAGACGTGGCTGACGCTCGGGATGTCGAGGCCACGGGCCGCGACATCGGAAGCCACGAGAAGCTTGAGCTCGCCGTCGCGGAAGCCGTTGAGGATGCGCGTGCGCACCGACTGGTCGAGGTCGCCATGCAGTGCGCCGGCGTCGAACCCGTGCTTCCTGAGGGATTTCGCGACGATATCGACGTCGCGCTTGCGGTTGCAGAAGATGATGCCATTGGTGAGCCCCTCGCCCTCGGCCCGCAGGATGCGGCGGAGGATCTCGCGCTTCTCGCTGTCGGCGCGGTCCTTGCGGGAGGGGGCGTGCTTGCAGACGAACTGGTCGATCGTCTCGGCCGTCGTGGCCTGGCGCGCGACCTCGACGCGGACGGGGTTGTGCAGGAATTCCTCGGTGAGGCGGGTGATCTCGGGCGGCATCGTTGCCGAGAAGAAGAGCGTCTGACGGGTAAGTGCCGGCGTCAGCTTGAAGATGCGCTCGATATCGGGGATGAAGCCCATGTCGAGCATCCGGTCGGCCTCGTCCACCACCATGATCTGCACGCCGGTGAGCATCAGCTTGCCGCGTTCGAAATGGTCGAGGAGGCGGCCCGGTGTCGCGATCAGCACGTCGACGCCGCGGTCGATCAGCTTGTCCTGGTCCTTGAAGGAGACGCCGCCGATCAGCAACGCCATCGAGAGTTTCACGTGTTTGGCGTAGCTCTCGAAGTTCTCGGCAACCTGGGCGGCCAGTTCGCGGGTCGGCGCGAGGACGAGGCTGCGTGGCATCCGGGCGCGGGCGCGGCCCTTCTGCAGGAGGGAGATCATCGGGAGGGTGAAGGAGGCGGTCTTGCCCGTTCCCGTCTGCGCGATCCCGAGGACGTCGCGGCCCTCAAGGGCGTGGGGGATGGCCTGGGCCTGGATCGGTGTCGGTTTTTCGTAACCTGTTTCGGCAACGGCTTTGAGAACCCGCGGGTCCAGGGCTAGATCTGTAAAGCTTGTCATGAAGTCCTGTTCGGTTGAATACGGCATGATTGGCCGCCATTCACTCCGAGCGGCCCGGCGCGCTCCCGCATTGAAGCGCTCCCATCACGAGTGGCCACATAGTGTTCTTGCGTCGCAGCGTCAATCCGGAAGGGCATTTTTCGGGTAATTTGCCGCTTGTTGTGATGCATTTTCTGCGGAACGGCAGCGGATATTGCTGCATGAGCGGCGGGCGGAACCGCCGCTGCCGCTCTCCTGTTCTTTCCGCAGGCCGGATCTTGCCGGGGAACATCCCGCCGATGGTCCGTCATCGGTTCGGAGAGGTATGGAACGAGGATGACCAAGCGCGAAGCCATGGACTGGACGGCACCGGAGGTGCGGGCGGCCCTTGATGCGTCGGGGGAGGCTGCGGATTACTGCCGTGACGTCCTCGGGCGGGCCGGGCCGGTGGAACTGCCGGCGCCGATCCTCGCGGAGATGGTGGCGGAGATCGCGGGCTGGGCGGGGCGGATCCCCGTGGCCGAAGCGGTGAAGCTCCTGCCCATGACCCGGGCCCGGGCGCTGGCGCGGGTGCGCGGGAGGGAGGCGCCGGGGGCGACGCTGCGGACGGAGCGGGGGGAGGGCGATGTCGAGATCCGCCGGATCGAGCGGCCGTTCGTCGGCTTCTTTGCGCTCGAGCGCCATCGGCTGCGGCACCGGCGATTCGACGGCAGCATCTCCGGGGAGATCGAGCGGCTGGTCTTCGCGAGCGGCGATGCGGTGACGGTGCTGCCCTATGATCCACGCCGGGACCGGGTGCTGCTGATCGAGCAGTTCCGCGCCGGGCCGCACGCGCGGAAGGACCGTCTGCCCTGGTGTCTCGAGGCCATCGCCGGGCGGTGCGACGCCACGGAGAGTCTCGAGGCGACAGCGCGGCGCGAGGCACGGGAGGAGGCGGGGCTGGAGCTCGGGCGGGTGGAGCCCATCCTCGGCTATTACCCGACGCCCGCGCTTGCCGCCGAGCATATCACCTCCTTCGTTGGCGAGGCGGATCTCGGGGGGGAGCACGGGGTCTTCGGGCTTGCATCCGAACATGAGGACATCCGTGCCTTTGCCGTCCCGCGCGGGGAGGCGATGGCGGCGCTCGCCTCGGGCGAGGTGAACAACGCGCCGCTGGCGGTCTCGCTCCTCTGGCTTGCGCTCAACGCGGAGAGGCTCCGTCGGGAATGGGCGTGACCGCGGCGGGGCGGAGGCTGCCTTGATGAAGCGCGGGCAAGGGACTAGAGGTCCGGAGACAGGCGACCGGGAGGAAAAGACGATGCATGTGGCCAGGGACCTGCCTGATGCCGTGGGGCGCACACCACTGATCCGGCTCCGGCGGGCGTCCGAAGAGACCGGTTGCGAGATTCTCGGCAAGTGCGAGTTCCTCAATCCCGGACAGTCGGTCAAGGACCGTGCCGCGCTCTACCTCATCCGCGATGCGGTGGCGCGGGGGGCGCTGCGGCCCGGAGGGACGATCGTCGAGGGGACGGCCGGAAATACCGGCATCGGCCTTGCGCTGATCGGCGCGGCGATGGGGTTCCGGACGGTGATCGTCATCCCCGAGACCCAGAGCCAGGAAAAGAAGGACATGCTCCGGCTTGCGGGAGCTTCCCTCGTCGAGGTGCCGGCGGTGCCCTACCGCGATCCGAACAACTACGTGAAATACTCGGGCCGTCTCGCCGAGGCGCTGGCGAAGACCGAGGCGGCGGGGGCGATCTGGGCGAACCAGTTCGACAACACCGCGAACCGGCAGGCGCACGTCGAGACCACGGCGCCCGAGATCTGGGAGCAGACCGGCGGCAGGGTCGACGGGTTCATCTGCGCGGTCGGGACCGGCGGCACGCTTGCCGGCGTCGCGGAGGGGCTGCGGGCGCGCAAGCCGGAGGTGAAGATCGGCCTCGCCGATCCCGACGGCGCCGCCCTCTACAACTGGTATGCTCATGGCGAGCTGAAATCCGAGGGTGAGTCGATCACGGAGGGGATCGGGCAGGGGCGGATCACCGGGAATCTCGAGGGGCTCACGGTCGATCTTCCCTACAACATCCCGGACGCGGAAGCGGTGCCGGTCGTCTTCCAGCTTCTCGAGGAGGAGGGGCTCTGCCTTGGCGGCTCGTCGGGGATCAACGTCGCGGGTGCCATCCGCATGGCGCGCGACCTCGGGCCGGGGCACACAATCGTCACGGTGCTGTGCGATTACGGCACGCGCTACCAGTCGAAGCTCTTCAATCCGGAGTTCCTGCGCTCGAAGGCGCTGCCGGTGCCGGCGTGGCTGGAGAGGGGGACGGAGGGTCTGCCGGACGTCTTCGCCTGAAGCACGCAGGTTCAGGCAGGTTCCGGCAGTCGTGTCCAGCTGAGGCATCCGGCGGCAACAGGACCGCTCGAGACGAGAAGCGCACCGTGGCTGTAGAGTGCCAGGGGTCGCGCCTCGGGGCCTAGCGCGATCAGCCAGACGCCTCCTGATGCATCGCTCCAGACCGGGGTTCCGCCAGCGGCCTCGGCGGCGGTGATAACGCCCGGCAGGCCGATGCCGGAGCGGAAGACCACCAACGCCCGATCATCGGGAAGCCCCGCGGGCGGCAGGGCGGCCATCCCGCCCGAGAGGATTGCCATGAGGCCAAGGGTGCCGGCCCCCACGCGCGCCTGCCTCGGGCGCGCGCTGCCCGGGGGTGGAGCCCGGCGCAGGAGCCACCAGCCGAAAAGGGCAGTGCCGAGCCCGAAGGGCACGAACCAGAGGAGATCCCAGAGCAGCGGGTTGTCGGTATCCATCCTGATGCGGTGGAGGCCGAGGAGCCAGTGCGAGAGGATCGCGTCGGCCACATGCCAGGCGCCGAAGCCGAGAAGGCCCGAACCCGCGAGCCGGCCGCTGGCGCCCGGATCGGTCAGGAAAGCGCGGGCGCGCCAGAGCAGCCAGAGGCCGGCTCCGGTCACGAGATAGGTGAAGAGATGAAAGATCCCGTCGGCCAGCACCTGGAAGCGCAGGTCGGCCGCGGTCTCGCCGGGGGCAGCGCCGCTCAGCAGGTGGTGCCACTGGAGGATCTGGTGGAGAAGGATGCCGTCGAAGAAGCCACCGAGGCCGAAGCCGAGGGCAAGGCCCGCGATCGCGACCTGTCTGCCATCCGGTCCCCTGGCCGGAAGCGGGGAGAGGGGGGCGCGCGTGGTCATGGCATTGGCTCCGGCGGATACGGAACGGGAGGACAATGGTCTGCGCAGTCCCTTGTTCCGCCATGGGCGAGGGAACGGACACCCCCGGCGCCGGGTTTTCCGCAGGTCCCGGGCCGCTGGTCTGCAGCCGGGCATCAGAAACGGAGGATGGCGAGATGACGGCGTTCCTGATAGCCGAGGTCAAGGTGACGGATGACGGATGGGTTCCGGATTACGCGGCACAGGTGCATGAGATCGCGGCGAGACACGGCGGCAGGTATCTCTCGCGCAGCGGAAACATCCGCACGCTCGAGGGGGACGCGCCGGATCTCACGCTCATCGCGCTGATCGAGTTCCCGTCGATGGAAGCCGTCGAGGCTTTCGTGAACGACCCGGACTACGCGCCGTTCGCGACAGCCCGGAGAGCGGGGAGCACCGGCCGGTTCCTCGCCATCGACGACAGCGACCTTGCCGGCGGGATACCCTATCTGCCGAAGGGGTGAGTCAGGCGGCGTGCGGATGCGGTTGCCCGCGCCGGGTGGCCGCGCCCTGCATGGGCGGCAAGGTATCCGGGGTCCTGCCGTTCCGTCTTGACAAGGCACTGCTTCCTGCTGATATAGCCGCTTCTCGCGCGGTCGCCTGGCGGCGGCGCGATCATCGCTTTTGCAGCGCGCAGTCCGAGGTGGCGGAGCTCCGCCGCGAACGCCGGATCTGTCCGGGACCGCAGGACGCGGAACACGATGAAGAAGGGATACGCGCATGTTCGCGGTGCTGAAGACGGGCGGCAAGCAGTACAAGGTCGCTCCGAATGACGTGCTCCGGGTCGAGAAGCTCGCCGGCGAGGCGGGTGACACGATCGAGTTCGACGAAATCCTGATGGTGGGCGGCGACGAGCTGAAGATCGGCAGCCCGCGCGTCGAGGGGGCGCTGGTGCGCGCCGAGGTGATCGAGCAGACCCGCGGCGAGAAGGTGATTTCCTTCAAGAAGCGCCGGCGCAAGCATTCGTCGCAGCGCCGCCGCGGCCATCGCCAGTATCTGACGGTGGTGCGCATTACCGACATTCTGCCGGGCGGCGCGAAGGCCGCTGCGGCGGCCCGGGCGGAAGAGCCCGCCACGGCCGAAGCCTGAGACGCAGGAGGCAAGAACCATGGCACACAAGAAGGCAGGCGGTTCGTCCCGCAACGGCCGCGACAGCGCAGGCCGCCGTCTCGGCATCAAGAAGTTCGGCGGCGAGACCGTTCGTCCCGGCAACATCCTCGTGCGTCAGCGCGGCACGCGCTGGTGGCCCGGCACGGGCGTCGGCCTCGGTCGGGATCACACGATCTTCGCGACGGCGGATGGTGTCGTGAGCTTCTCGCGCGGCTACAAGGGCCGGACCTACGTGTCCGTCCAGCCGGTGCCGGAGGCTGCCGAGTAAGCTCCGCCTGGCCCCGTTTCAAGCTTGATCGCAGGAGGCCGGCGGCGCTCGCCGGCCTCCTTTGCTTTTCATGAGGTCCGCAATGTCGGACGTGACCCACGACCAGCCGGAATTCGTCACGGAGCGGATGCGGCTCCGCCCGCTGCGCCGCACCGATGCCGGTGTGATCGCCCTGTACTGCGGCGATGCCGGCCTTGCGCGGATGACTTCCGCGATCCCGCATCCCTATCCGCCGGGACTGGCGGAGAGCTATGTCAATCGCGCCCGCGACACCAGCGACGGCGAGACGGTCTGGGCGCTCGACACCGGCGACGACGACATGAACGGGCTGATCGGACTCATCTCGCTCAGGCTGCGGCCGGAGGGGGAGGGAGAGGTCGGCTTCTGGGTCGCGCCTGCGTTCCAGGGAGCGGGATACGCTTCGGAGGCCATGGAGGCGATCATCGGCCATGCGGAGGGGCTCGGGCTGAAGGCGCTCGTGGCGCAGGCGTTTCAGGACAATCTTGCGTCGATAAAGGTGCTGACACGGTCGGGGTTCGAATACGAGGGCGAGGGCGAGCTCTATTCGCTGGCGCGCGCGGCGACCGTGCCGACCTTCCGATACCGCCGTGTCCTCGGAGGACGTGAATGAAGTTCCTCGACCTCGCGAAGATCTACATCCGCTCGGGCGCGGGCGGCAACGGCGCGGTAAGTTTCCGGCGCGAGAAGTTCATCGAGTTCGGCGGCCCCGACGGCGGCGACGGCGGCAAGGGCGGCGATGTCTGGGCGGAGGCGATCGACGGGCTCAACACCCTGATCGACTATCGCTACCAGCAGCATTTCTTCGCGAAGAACGGCGCCGGTGGCGCCGGCCGGGGCCGCACCGGGGCGAGCGCGCCCGACGTCGTCCTGAAGGTGCCGGCGGGAACCGAGATCCTCGAGGAGGATGGCGAGACGCTGGTTGCCGATCTCGCCGAAGCGGGCGACCGCGTGCTGCTTGCCCGGGGCGGCAATGGCGGCTGGGGGAACCTGAGGTTCAAGTCGGCGACGAACCAGGCGCCGCGTCGCGCCAACCCGGGGCAGGAGGGGGTCGAGCGCACGCTCTGGCTGCGGCTGAAGCTGATCGCCGATGCGGGGCTTGTCGGCCTGCCGAATGCCGGGAAGTCGACCTTTCTCTCGGTGGTCTCGAACGCGCGGCCGAAGATCGCCGATTATCCCTTCACCACGCTGCATCCGCAGCTCGGCGTCGCCGGGGTCGATGGAACCGAATTCGTGATCGCAGATATTCCGGGTCTCATCGAGGGGGCACATGAGGGGCGCGGGATCGGCGACCGGTTCCTCGGCCATGTCGAGCGCTGCGCGGTGCTCCTTCATCTGGTCGATGCGACGGCGGAGAATCCGGTTGCGGATCACGCGGTCGTCCTGCGCGAGCTCGAGGAATATGGCGCCGGGCTTGCGGCCAAGCCGCGGGTGACCGCGCTTGCCAAGACCGACGCCGCCGATCCGGAAGCGGTGGCGACAGCGGAGGCGGCGCTCGCTGCCGCGACGGGCGGGCCCGTGCTGCGGGTCTCGGCGGCGACCGGCGAGGGCGTGAAGACGGTGCTGCGCCAGCTCCGGCAGGTGATCGATGCGGGGCGCGCGCCGCAGGTGGCGGAGGAGAAGCCGTGGCGGCCGTGAGCGAGGGGACGCGATCGCGTTCTGCCGCGATCCTCGGCGCCGCCCGCCGGGTGGTGGTGAAGATCGGCTCGGCCCTCCTCGTCGACAGCGCGACCGGCCAGCTCCGGGTCGAATGGCTCGAGGGGCTGGCGGCGGACATCGCGGCGCTGAGGGAGCGGGGGCGGGACGTGATGCTCGTCTCGTCGGGCTCGATCGCGCTCGGCCGGCGGGTGCTGTCCCTGGGCGACGGACCGCTTCCGCTCGAGGCGAGCCAGGCGGCAGCCGCGGTGGGGCAGATCCGGCTTGCGCAGGCCTACGAGAGCGTGCTGGCCCCCCACGGGATCACCACGGCTCAGGTGCTGCTCACGCTCGAGGATTCGGAGAACCGGCGGCGCTACCTCAATTCGCGGCGGACCTTCGAGACGCTGCTGGAGCTGGGGGTCGTGCCGATCGTCAACGAGAACGACACGGTGGCGACCGACGAGATCCGCTATGGCGACAACGACCGGCTGGCGGCGCAGGTGGCGGGCATGGCGGGGGCGGATGTGCTGGTGCTGCTCTCGGATGTGGACGGGCTCCACACTGCCGATCCGCGGGTCGATCCGGGCGCACGGCTTCTCGAGGTGGTCGAGGCGGTGACGCCGGAGATCGAGGCGATGGCGGGCGGTGTCGGCTCCGCCCTGTCGCGCGGCGGCATGCGGACGAAGCTGATGGCGGCGAAGGTGGCGAACCGCGCGGGCTGCGCGATGGCGATCGTCCGGGGCGATGCATCACGGCCGCTCACGGCGCTCTCGGAAGGAGCGCCCTCCACCTGGTTCCTTGCCAAGGGTGATCCGGCGGCGGCGCGCAAGCGCTGGATCTCGGGGATGCGGCCGCGCGGCCGGCTCATCGTCGATGCCGGCGCGGCGGCGGCGCTCGCGCGCGGCAGCTCGCTCCTGCCCGCCGGCGTCACCGAAGTCGAGGGAAAGTTCAGCCGCGGCGACCCGGTGGATATCGTCGATGCGGAGGGGCGTGTGGTGGCACGGGGCCTTGCCGGCTATGATGTCGGCGAGGCGCGGGCGATCATGGGCCATCGCTCGGACCGGATCGCGGAGCTGCTTGGCCACCCCGGGCGGGCGGCACTGGTGCATCGCGACGACATGGCGATCTGAGGAGAGACGGAGATGGACGGCGGCATGGACGTGGCGGATCTGATGCGCGAGATCGGCAGCGCGGCGCGCGAGGCGGCGCGGGTGCTTGCCGAGGCAAGCAGCGAGCGCAAGGATGCGGCGCTCCATGCGGCGGCCGACGCTCTCTGGGAGCGGCGCGACGAGATCGCGGCCGAGAATGCGCGCGACATGGAATTCGGGCGGGAGAAGGGGCTCGGGGCGGCGATGCTCGACCGGCTCCTGCTTGATGAGGCGCGGATCAGGGGGATTGCCGACGGGCTGCGCGCCGTCGCGGCGCAGGCCGATCCGGTGGGCACGGTAATGGCCGAATGGGAGCGGCCGAACGGGCTTCACATCCGCCGGGTGCGCACGCCGATCGGTGTCATCGGCGTCATCTACGAGAGCCGGCCGAACGTCACCGCCGATGCCGGCGGCCTCTGCCTGAAGTCGGGCAATGCCGCGATCCTGCGCGGAGGTTCGGAATCCTTCCATTCGTCAAGGGCGATCCATGCCGCGCTGGCGGCCGGCCTGCGGGCGGCGGAACTGCCGGAGACGGCGATCCAGCTCGTGCCGACGCGCGATCGCGCGGCGGTGGGCGCCATGCTGACCATGACCGATTTCATCGACGTCATCGTGCCGCGCGGTGGGCGCGGCCTTGTCGAGCGGGTCCAGGCCGAGGCACGGGTGCCGGTCTTTGCCCATCTCGAGGGGATCGTGCATATCTATGTCGACAGGGCGGCCCATCTCTCCAAGGCGTCCCGCGTCATCCTCAATGCCAAGACCCGTCGTCCCGGCATCTGCGGCGCCCTCGAATGCCTGCTGATCGACCGCGCCCTGCTCGACAGGAAGGGAGCTCCGTTCATCGCCGAGCTGATCGAGGCGGGCGTGGAGGTGCGGGGCGATGCGACCCTGCAGGAGCTGCCGGGCGTCGTTCCCGCCTCCGAGACGGATTGGGGGCACGAGTATCTCGACATGATCTGCGCGGCACGGGTGGTCGATGGCGTCGATGAGGCGATCGCCCATATCCGGCGCTACGGTTCAGGCCACACCGACTGCATCATCACCGAGGATGACGCGACGGCGGCCCGGTTCTTTGCCGGGCTCGACAGCGCGATCCTGATGCGGAACGCCTCGACGCAGTTCGCCGATGGTGGCGAGTTCGGCATGGGGGCCGAGATCGGGATCGCCACCGGCAAGCTCCATGCCCGCGGCCCGGTCGGGGCGGAGCAGCTGACGAGCTTCAAGTATCTCGTCGAGGGCGACGGCGCGGTCCGCGCCTGAGGAGGCCCGCCGTCGCTGGCAGGTGACCCCGTCCGGAACATCGCCGTGCCGGATGAAGCCTGCGGCTGCGGTGCGGCGTCCGTTGCGCCGCAAGGAGGATTGGCAGGAGCAAGGGGCTGTTCGCCCCGATTTCCGGACGCCGCATGTCCGACACGGCAATGCGGACCGGAAGTTCTTGCCGGTCCGCGCCGTGGAACCGCCGGTCAGCCGCGCCAGGTCCGGACCGGGCCGCAATCCATATGGACGAAGTTGGAGCGGTTGTAGATGCCGACGCCCCCGGCCCGGCAGGCGAGGGCTGCGCGGCTCACCTGGCTCACGTCGCGGCTGCGGAGACGGACGTCGGCTGCCATCGCGCGCATGTGGTAGGATTCCTTCGCCGCTCCCCGCAGCATCCGGTTGGTCTGCGGCGTGCGGTAGCCGGAGATCATCAGATACGGCTCGTCGGTCTCCAGCATCCTGAGCGTCGTCGCGAGGATGTCGATGTTGCCCGGATGATACTGGCGGACGACATTGTGGCGCCAGTCGCGCATGAAGAAGCTGATCTCGGTCATCGCTTCGGGAATGTAGCGGCCGTTGGCGTAATAGACCGTGTTCAGCGACTCTCCGGTCCGCTGGTTGTACATCGCGATCTTGCGCACATCGCCCGCACCGCGCAGAAGGCCGGGTGCTTTCGCGTATACCGGCGCGGCGGCGACGGCCATGCCTGCCGCGAGTACGCCAAGGAATGACCGGCGGGATGCCTGGAATCCATCCATGCTCATGATCTCACTGCCTCGATATCTGCCTCGGGGCGTCTTGTTGTGGGTCTGGGCCCGGCGCCCGTGCGGGATACGCTGCCATGATCAACGGGCAATTCCAAGAAAATACTCGCATCAGCTACAGCAATATCGGCGGATTTCCGCTCATGACTCGCCGTTCCGGTCACAACCATTTTTGCTTGCCGGCAGCTGGCGACGCAACAGCAAGCTGGTCAGATACCCGGAGCACGGGTTAGATTGCCTGCGAAATCAACGCCAGATGAGGCAGCAGAAGTGATAAGAACGACAGCAATGGGCCTGGTCCTCGGGGCAATGCTCGGCACCGGCGCCGTTGCTCAGGAAGGCGGGGCGCGGGGGGCGGTCCTGCCGGCGGCACCGGTGCCGGATGATGCCGCGGGGACGGTGGCGCCGAAGCCGAGATTCGTGGTGCCGGAGGTACCTCAGGTTGTACGGGGCATGCCGGAAACGGTCGACGGGGCGCCGGGACCGGCGCCGAGCCCCGAGCATGTCGCGGCGCTCGCCGATGCCGGGCCCGAGGAGCGGCGGGCGGTTCTCGCCTTCTACGAGGCGCGCGACTTTGCCCCGTTCTGGACGGAAGGCGATGCCGGGATTGCCCTCATCGAGACCCTGCGTGATGCGGGCCGGCACGGCCTGCCGGTCTCGCGCTACTCACCCGGGGAGATGGAAAGCCTTGTCGCCGGCGGTGATCCGGTGGCGGCGGAGATCGGCCTCACCCGCGCCTATCTGCGCTATGCGCGGGACATGACGGGAGGGGCAGTTGATCCGCGCGCGGTGGACGCGGAGATCAATCTCGCCCCGAAGCGGCCGGGGGACGCGGAACTGCTCGCTCTCCTGGAGGGTGCACCCGTCGCGGAAGTGCTCGCGGGGCTGGTGCCGGACACGCCTGAATACGCGGCGCTCCTTGCCGAGAGGGAGAGGCTCGAAGCGGTCGCGCAGGAAGGCGGCTGGGGCGCGAGGGTACCGGAAGGCCCTGCACTCCGGCCCGGCGACATGTCGCCACGGGTGGCGGCGCTCCGCGCCCGGCTGCGGGCGCTCGGCTACGCGGCGCCGGGGGAGGGGGAGCGGTATGATGCGGCTCTCGCCACGGTGGTCGAGACGTTCCAGAGGGAGAACGGCCTCGTTGCGGACGGTGTTCTCGGGGCGCGGACGCTCGCGGCGCTGAACGCGAGCCCGCAGGACAGGATCGACCAGATCACCGTCGCGCTCGAGCGGATACGCTGGATGCCCGACGATCTCGGCATGCGATACGTCTGGGTCAACATTCCCGACTACACCGTCTCGGTCTTCGAGGAGGGCGAGCGCGTCTACCACACGCGGGCGGTTGTCGGTGAGCCGGGCGAGACCCGGACGCCGGAATTCTCGGAGCGGATGACCTATCTCGTCGTCAATCCGACCTGGTACATTCCGGATTCGATCGCGAAGCGGGTCTACCTTCCGCAGTTGCGGCGCAATCCGGACGTGCTTCGCAACAACAACATGCGGCTCTTCACGCGGGCCGGGACGGAGATTGATCCGGCGCTGGTCAACTTCGCGGCGCTTGGCGACAGTTTCCCGTTCCGCGTGCGCCAGAACCCGAGCCCCGCGAATGCGCTGGGCCGGGTGAAGTTCATGTTTCCCAACCAGTTCGCGATCTACCTCCACGACACGCCGGCGCGCGAGCTCTTCAACCGCGACCGGCGCGCCTTCTCGAACGGCTGCGTCCGGCTCGAGGATCCGTTCGAGCTTGCATATTATCTCCTTGCGCCGCAGCTCGACGATCCCGAGACCACGTTCCGTTCCTGGGTGGAGGCCGGCGCCGAGCGGAACGTGACGCTCGAGCAGCCGATCCAGGTCCATATCGTCTATCGCACCGCCTGGGCGGATGCGGATGGCGTGCATTACCGCGCCGATGTCTATGGCCGTGACCGCAAGCTGCTCGCGGCGCTGAAGGCAGCCGATATCGAGGCGGCGGCGCGGCAGACGGTCGCCACCAGCACCGGGAGCGCGGGATGACAACGATCGGAGAGCTTGCACGGGCGCTGGAAGCAGAGGCGGAAGGCGATCTGGGGATCGAGGTGCGGGGGCCGGCGGAGCCGGCGCTTGCGGGCCCCGACGAAATCGCCGTCGCCGTCGAGCCGAAATATTCCGAGGCGCTCAAGGCGGGGCGGGCGCGGGCGGCAGTCCTGTGGAAGGGCGCCGACTGGCGGGCGCTCGGCCTCGAGGCGGCGGTCTTCGTGGGCCGGCCGCGCTACGCGATCGCCGGGCTGACGCGGGTCTTCGAGCGGAAGGTCGAGACGCCGGAAGGGGTACATCCGACCGCGATCATCGATGCCAGTGCGGAAATCGGCAAGGGTGCCTCGATCGGCCCCTATGTCGTGATCGGGCCGCGCGTGCGCCTCGGCCCGGGAGCGCGGCTGCTGCCGCATGTCACCATCGCCGAGGAGGCGGAGATCGGGCCGGAGGCGCTGCTCCACGCCGGCGTGAGGATCGGCGCGCGTGTGCGGATCGGCGCGCGGTTCATCGCCCAGCCCGGCGCGGTGATCGGCGGTGACGGTTTCTCCTTCGTGACGCCGGAGCCCGGAATGGTCGAGGAGGCGCGTGCCACCGGCATGATCAGACCCGGAGGCAAGGACGAGTATGTGCGGATCAACTCGCTCGGCGCGGTGTCGATCGGCGATGACTGCGAGGTCGGCGCCAACAGCTGCATCGACCGGGGGACGATCACCGACACGGTGGTCGGCGACGGCACCAAGATCGACAACCACGTGCAGGTCGGCCACAATGTCCGGATCGGAAGGCACTGCCTCCTGTGCGGCCATGTCGCGATCGGCGGATCGACGGTGATCGGCGACCGGGTGGTGCTGGCCGGCAAGGCCGCGATCGCGGATCATCTGACCATCGGCTCGAACGTGGTCATCGCCGGCCATTCCGGCGTTGGCGCGAACGTGCCGCCGAACCGGATCATGATGGGCTACCCCGCCGTGCGGATGGAGCAGAACATCGAGATGTACAAGGCGTTGCGCCGCCTGCCGCGGCTCATCGCGAAGCTCGAGGCGCTCGAGAAGAAGGGGAAGGGAGAGCAGGGCGACTCCTGATGGCGGGGTGCGCGACGTGCCTGTCGCGGAGGACTGCCTTCCGTTTGCCGGCACGACGAGCGGCGCGGCCAACGCCTGTCTCGCGGAGGACCGGAGACCGCCCGGCGCCGGCATCGCTCCTGGTCGAAATCCTCCCCGAGCTGGCCCAATGCACCCTTGAGGCTTTGTTCCGGTAGGAGTAGGTACGAGCCAGAGTATTTCCAGAGGTCCGTGACGCATGTGCGCGGAGCCGGGCTGAGAGCGCGAGGAGACTGGCATGGCCGACGCCGCCCATCCCCATGCTGGGGAACACAAGGAGAGCTTCTTCACCCGGTGGTTCATGTCGACGAACCACAAGGACATCGGCGTCCTCTATCTGATCGTTTCGGCGTTCTTCGGCCTCGTCGCGGTCGGGTTCAGCATGTACATGCGCCTCGAGCTGATGCAGCCGGGCGTGCAGTGGATGCTGGTCGATGGCGAGCCGAACGGCCATGTCTGGAACGTGATCATCACCGCCCACGGGCTGCTGATGATGTTCTTCGTCGTCATCCCGGCGCTGTTCGGCGGTTTCGGCAACTATTTCATGCCGCTGATGCTGGGCGCGCCGGACATGGCGTTCCCGCGGATGAACAACCTCTCCTTCTGGTTCTTCGTGGCGGGCGCCTCGCTCGTGGTGCTGTCGCTCTTCATGCCGGGCGGCAACGGGATGATCGGTTCGGGCGTCGGCTGGGTTCTCTATCCGCCACTCTCCACCAATGAACCGGGCCTCGCGCTCGACCTCGCGATCTTCGGCGTCCACCTCTCCGGCGCGTCGTCGATCCTCGGCGCGATCAACATCATCACCACCTTCCTCAACATGCGCGCGCCGGGCATGACCCTCTTCAAGGTGCCGCTCTTCGCCTGGTCGGTGGTGATCACCGCCTTCATGATCCTGCTCGCGCTGCCGGTGCTGGCGGGGGCGATCACGATGCTGCTGACCGACCGCAACTTCGGGACGACCTTCTTCGACCCGGCGGGCGGCGGCGACCCGGTGCTCTACCAGCACATCCTGTGGTTCTTCGGCCACCCCGAGGTCTACATCATCATCGTGCCGGGCTTCGGCATCATCAGCCACGTGATCTCGACCTTCTCGCGCAAGCCGATCTTCGGCTACCTGCCGATGGTCTTCGCGATGATCGCGATCGCCGCGCTCGGTTTCGTGGTCTGGGCGCACCACATGTACACCGTCGGCCTGTCGGTGACGCAGCAGTCCTACTTCATGCTGGCGACGATGGTGATCGCGGTGCCGACCGGCATCAAGGTCTTCTCGTGGATCGCGACGATGTGGGGCGGGTCGATCGACTTCAAGACGCCGATGCTGTTCGCGATGGGCTTCCTGTTCCTGTTCACGATCGGCGGCGTCACCGGCGTCGTGCTCAGCCAGGCGCCGCTCGACCGGTTCTATCACGACACCTACTACGTGGTGGCGCATTTCCACTACGTGATGAGCCTCGGCGCGGTCTTCGCCATCTTTGCCGGCGTCTACTACTGGTTCCCGAAGATGACCGGGAAGGGCTATCCGGAATGGGCGGGCAAGCTCCAGTTCTACACGATGTTCATCGGGGCGAACCTGACCTTCTTCCCGCAGCACTTCCTCGGCCGTCAGGGCATGCCGCGCCGGTACATGGACTACCCGGACCAGTATGCGCTGTGGAACTATGTCTCGTCGCTGGGCGCCTTCCTGTCCGGCCTGTCGCTGCTGCTGTTCTTCGGCATCATGTTCTACAGCCTCCGTTCCGGCCGGCGGGTGACCGAGCCGCAGTACTGGGGGCCGCAGCCTGACGCCACGCTCGAGTGGACGCTGCCGAACCCGCCGCCGGCGCATACGTTCGAGATCCTGCCGACTCCCGATCAGTGGGATCACCGCAGCAGGATGCAGCACTAGGAGAGACCATGCACCATCCGGCTGCCAGGGATGGGATGCAGAACCGGGGGGCGTCGGACGCGGTAGGCGCCGGCGCCCCTTCGCTATCGGAGCATGCGGAGAAAGGGCCGTGGCCCATGCGTGACGAGCCACCCGTGCTGGCGTTGACGCTCTGGCCGAACCGGTCGCTGAGCCCCCGGGGATTCCGCTGGTTCCTGGGGCTTCTTGCGACGGGACTTGCGCTGCCGGTGGTGCCGTTCCTCGGCTCGCCTGTCGGCTGGGTCCTGCTGCCGTTCGGCGTCGCGATGTTCCTCGCCGTCTATTTCGCCTTCCGGCGCAGCTATGCGGACGGGCGGCTGGTCGAACGGCTGCGCCTGTGGCCGGACCTGATCACGGTCGAGCGGTGGGAGCCGCGCGGCGACGTGGTGCGACGCTGGCACGCGAACCCTGTGTGGGTGCAGCTGCAGCTGTTCGACAACGCGAAGGTCGAGAAATACCTCACCCTGCGGGGGAACGGCCGCGAGATTGAACTCGGCGCCTTCCTTTCCCCGGAAGAGCGCCAGCAGCTTTATGGCGAGCTTCGTCGTGCGCTCGGAGCTGTCCGGAGCGGTGCACTGGCGTGAACCGCTGCCATGCGCTAGTGGATTGGCTGCGACGATGAAGTCGCAGGATCCCGAGTGAGGCATGGTATGCGCAAGATTTTGTTGGTAGTTTCCTTGATGGCGGGTTTCGCTGTTCCCGCTGGGGCGGACGAGTTCGAGGAGGCGGTCGAAGGCGCACTCGATGCCTACCGGAAGGGTGAGGTGTCCACCGCCCGTGACGATCTCACCTACGCGATCGGACTGCTCAACCAGCTGAAGGCCGAGGAGCTTGCCGGGTTCCTGCCCGAGCCGCTCGAGGGCTGGACGCGTGAACTCGAAGAGGCGGCGAGCACCGGCATGGCGATGTTCGGTGGCGGCACCGGAGCATCGGCCAGCTACAGCCGGGGCGATGAGGAATTCACCCTGACGCTGATGGCCGACTCGCCGATGATATCGGGAATGGCGGCAATGTTCTCGGGCATGGCATCGATGGCGGGCAGCCAGAGCCTGCGCATCCAGCGCCAGCAGTTCGCGATCAGCGACGGCGAGATCAGCGGCGTCATCGACGGACGGATCCTCGTGCAGGCGGAGGGTACCGCCTCCACCGCGGACATGCAGGCCCATATCGAGGCAATGGATCTGAGTGCGCTTGCCGATTACTGAACACTGAACCGGCCGGGGGGCGCAAGCCCTCCAGCAGCGAGGTCAGGCACTTGGCATACGCCATCCCTCTTCCGCGTCAGGCGAACGCGGCAGCAGGTATCATGCTTGGCCGGCTGCGACCGGAATCAGTCAGGCCAGTGACGTGCGATCGCTAGTCGGCGGAGGCTTCGGCCACCTGCGCCGCCGGCTTCTTGCGGCGGGTGCGGGTGCGTTTTGGCGGCGTCTCCCCGTCGGCGGCCTCCTGCTCGGCAGTCGCGGCGGGTTCCTCCTCGCGGCGCGTGCTTTCTGCGGCGGCCGGGGCAGGCTCCTGCTGCTGCTGGTCGGACGTCCTGGGCTGACGTGCAGCTTCCGGCGTCTCCACGGGTCCCTGATCGGCAGGCTCCTCGCTGTCGAAGGTGGCAAGACCCGAGGTCTCCGCACGCTCCGGCTGCGTTATCCCTTGCGGCTGCGCGGCCTGCTGTTGCTGTGCCGTCGTCTGCCGCTGCTGCGAGGTCCGCCTTGGCCGCGAGGGCTGCTGTGGCTGCTGCGTGCCCTGCTGCTGGTCGCCAGCCTCCGCGACCGGCTCCTGCGTCCGTTCGGCCTCGGCCTCCTCGCGGGGAGCGGCTGCCTCGCGTTCCTCACGAACATCGCGGCCATCACCACGATCGTCCTGGCGACTCTCCTGAGCCTGACGGCTCTCCTGGGTCTGCCGCTGCGCCTCACCGAGGAGTCGCGTGTAGTGCTCGGCATGCTGGAGGAAGCTCTCGGCGGCCACCCGGTCGCCGGATACCTGTGCGTCACGAGCGAGAACCAGATACTTGTCGATGATCTGCTGCGGCGTGCCGCGGACCTTGCCATCCGGCCCCGCGCTCTCGAACACGCGGTTGACGATGTTGCCCATGCCTCGGCGCTGGGGGCTGTTTCCAGACTTGTTCCTGGAACGCTGCTTGTTCGATGGTCTCATACTATATGATATCCGCCACTTTCTGGCTTGATCGCGTGGGGGGAAGGCGCCGGTACGCACGTTCCGCCAAGAAGTCGATCTGTCTGTCGATTCCGGCGAGCATTACAAGCCAAGATGCACTGAGCTCGCCCGGCGACGATCAGCATATAACCTCGAAAAGTGCGAGCACAAGGGGAAATGGTGGGCAGAAACAGGCTCAGATGATTTCGATCACGCGCTTCCGGCCGTCCAGATCCTCGTGAAACCCCGCAACCGTGAAGCCCTGCTCCTGGAAAATGGCGCCGACGTCCGCGTCCTGCCCGGCGCCGAACTCGAACAGGGCGCGGCCTCCGGGCGCGAGCACGGATCCGAGGCGGGCCGCAATGCGGTGATAGGCTTCAAGACCCGTGGGACCGGCGGTGAGGGCAGCACGGGGCTCCCAGTCGCGAACCTCCGGGGACAGGCGCTCCACCTCCGCCGCGGCGATGTAGGGCGGATTGCAGACGACGAGATCGAAATGCCCGGTGATGCCGGCGAACCAGTCGGCACGAAGGAACCGGGCACGGGCGGCAAGGCCGAGTTCCTGCGCGTTGCCGGCCGCCACGGCGAGGGCCGGGGCCGAGAGATCGGTGCCGATACCCCAGGCGTCCGGCCATTCGGCGAGGAGTGTGAGAAGGATCACGCCGCTGCCGGTGCCGAGATCCAGGATCGAGGCAGGAGCCGGCCCGGCGAGCGCGGCGCCGATCAGGGTTTCGGTCTCGGGGCGCGGATCGAGAACGTCGGAAGTGACGGCGAAGGAGCGGTTCCAGAACAGCCGCCTTCCGAGGATCTGCGATACCGGCCGCCGGCGGAGACGAGACGCGAGCATGGTGTCGAAGGTGTCCGCCGCCGCGGCATCCAGAGCCTCGTGCGCGAGCAGGGTGAGCCGATCGGGCGGGCAGCCGATCGCCTCGGCCAGCAGGAGCCGGGCATCACGGGGGGCGCTGTCGATACCGCCTGCCCGCAGCCGCACGGTGGCGGCACGCAAGGTCTCGGCGACCGTCATGCTTCCAGTTCCGCGAGGCGCTCGGCCTGATCGGCCTCGATCAGGGCGGCAATCACCTGGTCGAGGTCGCCTGCCATGACCTCATCGAGGCGGTAGAGGGTAAGGCCGATGCGGTGATCGGTGACGCGGCCCTGCGGAAAGTTGTAGGTCCGGATGCGCTCGGACCGGTCCCCAGAGCCCACCTGGCCCTTGCGGGAGGCCGCGCGCTCGGAATCGCGCCGGCGGCGTTCCTCGTCGTAGAGGCGGGCGCGCAGCACTTCCATCGCCCGGGCACGGTTCTGGTGCTGGGACTTCTCGGACGAGGTGACGACGATCCCGGTGGGGATATGGGTTATGCGCACCGCGGAGTCGGTGGTGTTGACATGCTGGCCGCCGGCGCCGGAGGCACGCATGGTGTCGATGCGGATATCCGAGGGGTCTATCTCGATGTCCACGTCCTCGGCCTCGGGCAGGACCGCGACAGTGGCGGCGGAGGTGTGGATGCGCCCGCCCGATTCCGTCACCGGCACGCGCTGGACGCGGTGGACGCCGCTCTCGAACTTGAGCTGGGCGAAGACGCCTTCGCCCTTCACCGAGGCAATGTATTCCTTGAAGCCGCCGATCTCGGTCGGCGTCTCGTCCACAGTCTCCCAGCGCCAGCCGCGGCGTTCGGCCAGACGCTGGTACATGCGCGCGAGGTCGGCCGCGAAGAGGGCGGCCTCCTCGCCCCCGGTCCCGGCGCGGATCTCGAGAATGGCGGCGCGATCGTCGGCAGCGTCCTTGGGCAGGAGCGCGATCCTGAGCGCCTGTTCCGCCTCCGGCAGCGCGGCACGGATGCGGGCGAGTTCCTCCTCGGCAAGCTCGCGCATCTCCGGATCGGCAAGGAGGCGCTCGGCCTCGTCCGCCTCGGTCCGCAGCCGGCGCCACTCGCCGATGCGCTCGACCACGGGTTTCAGCGCTGCATATTCCCGCGACAGCCGGGCGAGTTCGGCCGCGGAAGGACCCTCCCCGAGCTTCGCCTCGAGGAACTGGAACCGATGCTCGATCCCCGCGAGCTTTTCCTCTGGGACCACGGGTGTCGCTGCTCCTTCGGCCTATTCCGCGGCCTTGCCGGCGGCTGCTTCCGCGCTCTGTGCGGCTTCGATCTCGGCGGCGCGTTTCTCGACGAGTTCGACGATGTGGTCGATCATGCGGTCGTTGTCGAGCCGGTGATCCTGCTTTCCGGCGAGATAGACCATGCCATGTCCGGCCCCGCCGCCGGTGAAGCCGACGTCGGTCATCAGCGCCTCGCCCGGGCCGTTGACGACGCAGCCGATGATCGAGAGCGACATCGGCGTCTTCACATGTTCGAGCCGCTTCTCGAGGATCTCCACGGTCCTGATGACATCGAAACCCTGACGGGCGCAGGAGGGGCAGGAGATGATGTTGACGCCCCGGTGGCGCAGGCCGAGCGATTTCAGGATCTCGAAACCGACGCGGACCTCCTCGACCGGGTCGGCCGAGAGCGAGATCCGGATCGTGTCGCCGATCCCCATCCAGAGCAGGTTGCCAAGCCCGATGGCCGACTTGATCGTGCCCGACATGAGGCCGCCCGCCTCGGTGATGCCGAGATGGATCGGCGCATCGGTCGCCTCGGCAAGGCCCTGGTAGGCGGCGGCGGCGAGGAAGACGTCGGAGGCCTTCACGCTGATCTTGAACTCGTGGAAATCGTTGTCCTCGAGGATGCGGATATGGTGAAGGCCGCTCTCGATCATCGCCTCGGGGCAGGGCTCGCGGTATTTCTCGAGGAGATGTCGCTCCAGCGAGCCCGCGTTGACGCCGATCCGGATCGAGCAGCCGTGGTCGCGGGCAGCGCGGATCACCTCGCGCACCCGGTCCTCGGAGCCGATGTTTCCCGGATTGATCCTGAGACAGGCCGCGCCCGCCTCCGCCGCCTCGATGGCGCGGCGATAGTGGAAATGGATGTCGGCGACGATCGGGACCGGGCTCTCGCGCACGATCTCCCGGAGCGCGCGGGCGGAATCCTCGTCCGGGACCGAGACGCGGACGATGTCGGCGCCGGCATCGGCACACCGCACGATCTGGTCGATGGTGCCGGGCACATCGGTGGTGACGGTATTCGTCATCGTCTGGACACTGATCGGGGCACCACCGCCGACGGCGACGGGGCCCACCTGAATCCGGCGCGATTCACGACGGTGGATGGTCCGCCACGGGCGGACGGCGTTGAGCGACATGCGGCTATCCCGGTGGTCTCGGATCGCCGGGAACATAAGTGAGCCGCCGGCGGATGTCACCCGCCGCAGGTTAATGTTACTGGACGATGGTGTCCTCGAGCCGTGTCTGGGGCTGCATGGTTTCGGCGATGACGCTGGGGACATCGGAGACGATGTCGAAACGCTCCGCGATGGCCTCGGGATCAAGGGAAACGTCACGCGACGCCCGGGTGCCCTGGCCGATCGGACCGCGCAGCGTGTCGCCGACACGCAGATAGACCGAGCCGGAATTTCCCGCCCAGATCATCGGCGCCTCGGCGGTGTCCGGCACCTCGTAGGCCTCGCCCGATTCGAGGATCCGCTCGAAGATCACCGTGCCGCTCGCGAAATAGATGCGGATCCAGGCCGGCCGCTCCGCGATGACCGAGACGACGGGACGTGTTTCCTCCGCGACGACCTGCGGTTCGTTCAGCTGCGGCTCCGTTGTCATTTCGCTGACGGCGCTGATCATCGCGTCGGTGATGTCCGGGAGGCTGCCGGGGATTTCAGGTTCGGACACCGCTGTATCGGCACGGGCGAGGATACCGGTCCGGTCGGGATCGATCGTGGCGATCGGGCCGTCGCGCGGAACCAGGATCGGTACTTCGAGCTCCTGCTGCCGATAGAGTTCGGCAAGGGAGGTCGATGCCACCGGAGCCGCGAGATTCGGCAGGTCCGGCTCGGCCGCGGTCTCCGGCGCCTCGATCGGCTCGACTTCGGCAAGGGCGAGCGGAACTTCCTCGACCGGCGCGAACTGGACGCGCTGGATGTTCTGGAGAATGGTCCAGCCACCGTAGCAGAGCCCGCCGATCAGTGCGAGCAGGACGAGTATCGAGCCGATGGCCCCCAGCGGTATGTCGGGAAGGGCGAAGCCGCGCGGTTCGGCGAGGGGAAAGCCTACGCCAATGGTGCCGCCTGTCAGGGTCTCGCCCGGCCGACTGGCCACGAGCGGGCGCATCGGTTGTGAGGGACTTGCGCCGGCAAAACCGCTCTCGGCGCAGAAACGGGCGAAGACGGCATCGGGATCGAGGCCGAGATAGCGCGCGTAGGAGCGCACGTATCCGGCGACGAACCCTGGCTGCGGAAAGGCCGACGCGTCGCAGTTCTCGATCGCTGCGAGGTACTCGGCGCGGATCCTGAGGTCGCGCTGGACATCGAGCAGCGACTTGCCGAGCGTGGCCCGCTCGCCGCGAAGTTCGTCACCCAGCCGGACCTCGTGCCATTGTGATTGGTGGTTGTTGCGGGACTCGATCATCTTACTTACTCGAACCCATTACGCGTCCCCGGGGAAGTCGGTTTCCTGCCGGCGTTGCCGAATCGCCTTGACTTCGCCGGTTTACCATCTGCGAGCTTATCACAGCCTCAGGTGGACCGGCAGGGACGGTGCGCGCTTTCGAAACATAGTGGCGCGCCCGTGACAGTCCTACCCCGGACGGGAGCAGCATCCTGACGGAGCAGCACCGGCCGGATCAGTAGATGTAGCGGATCTGATCGGACCAGAACCGCTCGAGTGCCCGCAGCGAGCGGTTGATGTCGGCAAGCCGCACGTCGCCGAGTGCTTCGCGCTCGTGCAGACCCTCCGCCTGGCGCCGGAACAGGCCGTCCATGATCGCCCAGATCTTCCGTCCCTTGTCCGTCAGCCGCACCCGCACCGCGCGGCGGTCGACCGTGCATTTCTGGTGGTGCATGTAGCCGCAGTCGACGAGCTTCTTCAGATTGTAGGAGACGTTCGAACCCTGGTAGTAGCCCCGGCTCCTCAGTTCTCCCGCCGTTACCTCGTGGTCGCCCACGTTGAAGAGGAGCAGCGCCTGTACCGAGTTGATGTCGATGATGCCGAGACGCTCGAACTCGTCCTTGACGACATCGAGCAGCAGGCGGTGGAGGCGCTCGACCAGGGCGAGGGTCTCGAGGAAGGAGGGCATGAAATCCCCGTCCGCCGCAGCCCCCGGATTCGGTGCAACCTTGGCTTCAGGACTCATGGCAATTCTCCGAGACGCGCGAACGCCCCGACGGTTGCGCATAATCTCAAACAACCGGTTAAGGCGGCAGCCTTATCAGTCGAGCCTGTGAAAGGCCCGGATTCGCGCCAGAAGCGACTGCCAGCGGAGGGGAGCAGGGCTGGCCCAGGTGAACCAGCCATAGAGGTCGTGATCGTTTTCCGACAACAGGGCGTCATAGTCGCGGCGTTCTTCCACCGTCAGCGCCGTGAGTTCGGAATCGGCGAAGGCGCCAAGGATGAGGTCCATCTCCTTGGTCCCGCGCCGCCAGCTCCGCAGCCGGAGCCGTTTCAGCATCACGTCCTCCGGCTCCGTGTTCCCACCTCCACGCTCCACGACCACACGCCCCTTGCTGCCCTCGCGACGTGACCCTATGACGGCCGGCATCCTGATGCAAACGAGGCCGCGCATGCCTGTATTCTCCGAGGCCCTTGGGCGGATCAAGGCCTCCCCGACAGTTGCGATCACTGCCGAGGCCCAGCGGCTCAGGGCAGAGGGGCACGACATCCTGTCCCTCTCGGTGGGCGAGCCCGATTTCGACACGCCCCGGCATATACGCGACGCCGCCAAGGCGGCGATCGACCGGGGCGAGACACGTTACACCCCGCCTGATGGCCTTCCCGAACTGAAACGCGCCGTCGCCGCCAAGTTCCGGCGCGAGAACGGCCTCGATGTCGGGCCGGAGCATGTGATCGTCTCGACGGGTGGCAAGCAGGTGCTGTTCAATGCGCTCCTTGCCACGCTCGACCCCGGTGACGAGGTGCTGATCCCGGCGCCCTACTGGGTGAGCTATCCCGACATCGCGCTCTTCGCAGGCGCGCGGCCGGTGATCATACCGACCAGTGCGAGCGATGGATTCAAGCTGAGGCCGGAGGCGCTCGCCGAGGCGATCACGCCGCGGACGCGCTGGCTGATCCTGAACTCGCCGGGCAACCCGAGCGGAGCGGGATATTCGGAGACGGAACTGCGGGCGCTCGCTGATGTGCTCCTCGCGCATCGCCACGTCTGGATACTTGCTGACGACATCTACGAGCACCTTGCCTATGCGCCGTTCCGGTTCGCGACGATTGCCGGCGTCGAGCCGGAACTCGCCTCTCGCACGCTGACGCTCAACGGCGTGTCGAAAGGCTACGCGATGACCGGCTGGCGTATCGGCTACGGCGCCGCGCCCGAGCCGCTCGTCCGGGCAATGACCAAGCTCCAGGGCCAGTCGACGACAAGCGCCTGCACGATCAGCCAGTGGGCAGCTGTTGCGGCGCTCGAGGGACCGCAGGATCATCTCGTCAGCTTCCGCAATGCCTTCGTGCGGCGGCGCGATCTCGTCGTCGAACGGCTGAATGCGATCCCGGGCATCGTCTGCCCGCGGCCGGAGGGGGCATTCTATGTCTATCCCGATATCGCCGGGGTGATCGGGCGGCGAACTCCGGAGGGGGTGGAGATCCGGTCTGACGAGGATTTCGTGCGCGCGCTTCTCGCCGCGAAGGGGGTCGCGGTCGTGCATGGCGCGGCCTTCGGTCTCTCGCCGCATTTCCGCATCAGCTACGCCGCTGCCGATGAGGTATTGGGCGAGGCATGTGATCGTATTGCGGACTTCTGCTCCACCCTGCGCTGAACGGGATTCAGGACGGCTGCCTCTTCACTTACGGCGTTCTTTCGACTATGTTCTTGCCTCGCTCGGGCCGAGGGCCAGGTTATTCTTGCGAAACTGGCCCGGCGATCGTCGCCGTATCGTCCGCTACTCGACGGCCGGGATCGACGACGTCCGGAACGAGACTTTGACACCAACTGTAACAGCACAAGGGAAACAGCCATAGCCCGCAGACCACATCGCGCCCCGCCGTCCGTCGATACCGGTCCCCGCGTGAACGAGCGCATACGCGCCCCGGAGATCCGCCTGATCGGCCCGAACGGGGAAAATGTCGGAGTAATTTCGCCCCAGCGCGCCATGATGCTGGCCGAGGAGGCGGGACTGGATCTCGTCGAGATCTCGCCGAACGCTTCCCCGCCCGTCTGCAAGATCATGGACTTCGGCCGGTACAAGTACGAGCAGCAGAAGAAGGAAGCCGAGGCCCGGAAGAAGCAGAAGACCATCGACGTCAAGGAAGTGAAGTTCCGTCCCAATACGGACAAGCACGACTACGACGTCAAGATGCGGTCGGTCCTGCGCTTCCTCGAGGAGGGCGACAAGGTCAAGGTGACGCTGCGCTTCCGTGGCCGCGAAATGGCGCATGCGGACATCGGGCGCCAGCTGCTCGAGCGGGTGGCGGCGGATGTGAACGACCTCGGCAAGGTCGAGGCGATCCCGAAGCTCGAAGGCCGGCAGATGGTGATGATGATCAACCCGGTGAAGCACTAGGTGGTCAGGCCCACGGCTTCTGTCGGCCGGTGGATTGCTGCGGACCGGGCGGCCTGATCCAGGCATCGGCCGCCTTCCCGGTCAGAAGGGCGGAGGTGTCCCTCCGCTTCAGCACCGGCCGCAGGATGCGGCTTCCAGACGCGGATGAAAAAAGAACCCCCGGAACCGGGGGTTCTTCATTTCGTCAGTCCCGTGCCGCCGTTTCCGGCAGTCAGATGGTTTCGTCGATCCAGCCCTTCAGGGACGCCTTCGGAGCGGCGCCGGTCCGGTTGGAGACGAGCTCGCCGTTCTTGAACATGAAGAGCGCCGGGATGCCGCGTACGCCGAACTGGGCCGGCAGGCCGGGGTTCTCGTCGACATTCACCTTGGCGATCTTGATGCGGCCCTCGTATTCGGTGGCCAGTTCCTCGAGCGCCGGGCCGATCTGGCGGCACGGGCCGCACCATTCCGCCCAGAAATCCACGAGGACCGGTACGTCGGAACCGAGCACCTCGTCCTGAAAAGTCGCATCGGTCACCTTCACGACGGCCATCACAATCTCCCTTCGCAGCTGCGAAAATGTTGGGGGTTAACTTATGGAGCGGCAGGGGGAGGGTCAAGCGCCGCCCGGCGGAGTGCCGCAGCGGTCAGTTCCGGCGGCAGGATCATCAATCGCGGCACCCGCGTCCATACCACGGCCGTCTCGATCTGCCGCCCCGGATAGAGCCTTGCCAGCGCCGTCGCATAGGCCCCCATCTGCCGCAGGATCGCCTCGGGCGTGTCTTCGGGCAGTTCCGGCACAACGCGGTTCGACTTGAAGTCGGCGGCGAGGACCCGGTTTTCCCCGACAACGAGGCGGTCGATCCGGCCGAGGATGCGTCCGTTGCCCAGGGGGGCGCTCACCCCGACCTCTGACAGGCCGTGCGGGCCGAAGAGCGGCATGATGTCGGGATGGTCAAGCACGGCCTCCGCCTCGGCAAGGAGACCGGGAAGGTCCGTCGCCTCCGGCACGATCCGGGCCGCGAGGGCGGCCCGTTCCTCCGCAGGCTGTCCCGGCAATGTCTCGAGGAGAAGGTGGAGATGGGCGCCGCGCAGGAGGAGGTCCTCGTCGGGCGCCTCGCCCGGGAGCGCGTGGGCACCGCCGAGGTTGGAGGGCGAGAGCACGGGCGCCGGCTCGGCGGCAACCGGAGGCGGCCGGCGCGTCCAGGCGGGAAGATCCGGCAGCGGCGCCCCTTCGACGGCAGCGCGCATGCCGCTGCCTTCCGGCCAGTCCTGCGCGACGACGAGGCGGTCTTCTTCCCGTTCGGCGCCGCAGCGTTCGAGTGCCGCCGCGACGAGCGCATGCCAGCAGTCTTCCTCGGCCTTTCCCGGGTCGCCGGCGCCGCAGACGATGAGCCAGCTCTCCGCCCGGGTCAGCGCGACGTAGAGCAGCCGGCGGTTCTCCTCCAACAGCCGCTGCCGGCGCTCCTCCTCGGCGGCGGCGAGCGGGGCAGGGCAGTCCTCGGCGCGTGTCGACCAGAGCGGCACGTCGGCCACGCACTGGATCTGCGGGCGCCTGCCGCCTTCCTGCCGCCTTGCCGTGTCGGGCAGGATCACGATCGGCGCCTGCAGTCCCTTGGCGCCATGAACGGTCATCACCCTCACCTCGTCGGCGCTCTCGTCGGTGCGGCGCTTCACCGTCACCTCTCCCCGCGTCATCCAGGCGAGGAAGCCGGTCAGTGTCGGCGGCTCGGTGCGTTCGTATTCGAGCGCCTGGTCGAGCAGGGCGTCGATACCGTCCTCCGCTTCCGCGCCGAGGCGTGCCATCAGCCGGCGTCGGCCGTCGTGGGTGATCAGGATGCGTTCGAGTATCTCGTAGGGGCGCCGGAAATCGGCGTGGGCGCGCAGGTCACCGACGAAGGCCGCAGCCGCACGATGTTCGGACGCACCGAGGGCCTTCACCAGCGCGCCCTGGCGCGGATGCGCAAGCCGGAAGAGGTCCCCCTCGCTCAGGCCGCAGAGCGGTGAGCGCAGCAGGGCCGCGAGGCTCAGGTCGTCGGTCGGCGTCACCGCCACCCGCAGCGCCGCGAGCAGGTCCCGGACCGCGAGTTCACCGCCGATCCGCAACACGTCGGCGCCCGCGACGGGGACACCGTGGCGCTTGAGGGCCCGTATGAGTGGATGGAACACGGTGCCGCGACGCTGGACGAGGATGAGGATATCACCCGCCCGGACCGGCCTCGTGCCCTCGCGGGTGGGCAGGAGCCGACCCGAATCGAGCCACAGGCGGATCTCCGCCGCGATCCGGTCGGCAAGCTGCTCGACCGGATCGTCGGGCATCGGCAGGTCGAGCGGCCGGTCCCAGGGCGGCTCTTCCTCCCGCTCGGGCTTCGGGATGAACGGCCAGAGCTCGACCCGGCCGGGACGTCCGGGGTCGGAGGGCAGGTGCTGCACCTTGTCCGCGAAACCGGTGCCGGCGGGCCCGGAGAAGACCGCATCGACCACGCTGAGGATCGGCCGGGCCGAGCGGTAGGAATGCAGGAGCGCGCAGGCCTGCAGGGCGCGGTCCATCGCGTCGAGCCGCCGCTCGAAATGCTCGCGCATCTCCGCGAAGGCGGCGGGGTCGGCACCTTGGAAGGAGTAGATCGACTGTTTCTCGTCGCCGACGACGAAGACGGTGCGCGGCGCGTCGTGGGGCAGGTGGCGCGCACCCTCGCCGACGAAGAACTCGTCGGTGATCGCCTCGATCACCTTCCACTGCACCGGGCTCGTGTCCTGGGCCTCGTCGACCAGCACATGGTCGAGGCCGCCATCAAGCCGCCAGAGGACGAAGGCCGCCGTAGCGGGATCCGAAAGCAGGGCGACCGCCCGCGCGACAAGGTCGTCGAAATCGAGCAGTCCCGCCGATTTCAATCGGTCGTATTCGGCAAGCCAGGCGCTGGCGAAGCGATGGAGCGTGCCGGAACGTTCGAAAACCGCGGTGGCGAGCCGACGCGGGCGGGCTGCCTCGATCCGCTCCATGAATTCGTCGAGCGTGTCAGCCAGGGGGCCGAGCGTTGCACGCACCGCCTTGGTCGGACATTTGCCGATCTTCGCGCTGAACGGCGCCTTCGCGCCCGCGCCGTTGAGGAACACGCTTTCAAGGAGGCGCAGCGCCGTTTCCGGGCCTGCAACCAGAGCCTCCGCAATGCGTGCGGCGCATTTCCGATCGGTAGTGGAGCCTGCAGCGAAGGCCGGCAGGACCTCCGCAAGAAGATCGCGCGCAGTCGGGGCGAGTACTTCTGCCGCGATGGCCTCGATGCTGTCACCCTCGTGATGGCCGATCGCGCGCGCGAGGTCTCCGGGACCGATGCCGGCGAGGAACCGGCCGCGATTGGCAACGATCTCGCAGAGGAGGGGGTCGGGATCATCGCCGCCCATGTACCGGGCGAGCGCCTCGAGCAGTTCCGGCCGGTCCTCCGCCAGCGCCTCGATTGCCCGCTGGCGGAGCGCCTTCGCCTGGCGCTCGTCGAGGACGTCGAAGATCGGCGGCACGCCCGCCTCGAGCGGGAACCGCCGCAGGAGGGCGTCGCAGAAGGCGTGGATCGTCTGGATCTTCAGGCCCCCCGGTGTCTCCAGCGCCCGGGCGAACAGGGTCCGCGCCCGGCGCAGCCGTTCGGGCGTGAGCGCATCGAGGGGCTCGCCGAGTTCGACGAGCGCTTCCGCAAGCTCGCCATCGTCGAGCATCGCCCAGCGGCCGAGCCGGGCGAAGAGCCGGGTCTGCATCTCGGCGGCAGCGGCCTTGGTATAGGTAAGGCAGAGGATGCGTGCAGGCTCTGAACCCGCCAGCAGCAGCCGCGCCACCCTGTCGGTCAGCACCCGCGTCTTGCCCGAGCCGGCATTCGCCGCCACCCAGGACGAGGCGCCCGGCTCGGCGGCACGAAGCTGCTCTGCATTCGGTGCCGCGCGCTGTTGCAGGGTCATCCGACAACCTCCGGCACAGGATCGTCGCGATCACTCCACTCGCCCCAGCGGGAGAGGTGGTCGTAATCGCCCTCGAAGATGATGCGCTGCGGCCGGAGCCGGGCGCTGAAGCCGCTTTCGGGGGAGAGGTAGTGGCCGAGGAGATCGCCAAGCCTCGCGAGCACCGTCTCGAACCCGTCGGCAGCGATGGTCCGGGAATCGCCGGTACCACCGAGACCGATCAGCTCGAGGTGGAACACGGGACCCGGCGGCACGTCGGGGAAGCCGCCCGCGCCGATCATCGCGGCCTCGAGCGGGAGCTGGAGGTGAAAGGCGCGGAGCTGCCTGTCGCTGGGGAGGCTGCCCGACTTGTAGTCGTAGATCGCGTAGGCACCGGACGGATCGCGGTCGATCCTGTCGGCGCGGCCGGTCAGGGTGAAGCCGAGGCCGGGAAGATCGAGCTTGCCCGACACCTCGCGGCGGAAGGGTGCAGCCCGCGCCCTCCGCTCTGCCTCCCCCGCCAGGTACCACGGCGCGATCCGCGTGAGCCGCGCGCGCCAGATCTCCCGGACCGCCGGCCATGGTGTCGTGGCGAGCACCTCGCCGGCAATCGCCCGGAAGACCGCCTCGGCATCGTCAGGCAGCGTGTCGGCGGTGGCGTCGATGAAACACTCCATCACCTTGTGAAGCGCGGTGCCCCGCGCGAGCGGATCGGGCTCGCGTCCGGGCGGCAACAGCGGTTTCAGACGCAGGACATGACGCGCGTAGATCGAATAGGGATCGCGGATCAGGGTCTCGATGCTGGTGACGGAGAGTCGGCGCGGCCGCGCGGCAAGGGGAGGCACCGGCGAGGGGCGGGTGGCGGCCGGGACGGGCTGATCCGGCGTGTCGAGGCGGCGTGCAAGTGCAAGCCAGTGCTCGCCCCGCGCCTGCGCCATGGCCAGTGCCCTCTCGCCTGCCTCGCCCATGCCGCGCAGGAGATTCTCGATCCGGAGCAACCAGCGCGAGGGTACGGTCGGCGCCTCGGCATCGCGGGCGGCACGCGACAGGATCACCTCGGGCGCCGCCGCCGCCTGGATGAAATCATGGGCGGAAAGGCCGATCAGGCTTTCCGGCGGCGGCAGGCCGGCCGCGCGCCTCAGCGGCCGCGACAGCCAGGGGTCGGGCTCGGGAAGTTGCGGCCAGACACCCTCGTTCAGTCCTGCGAGGATGACGCGGTCCGCCCATTGGCTGCGTGCCTCGAGCGTGCCCCAGATGGCGATCCCGGGATGGGTGATCACCGCTTCCTCCGGTACCGAACGGGCGTGGAGGAGGCCGGCAAGAAGTGCACGGAAATCCTCCGCCCGCAGCAGGTCGTCGGGGCGGGCAGCAGTGGCGAGCTCCCTGAGAAGCAAATCCGCCGCCTCGCCCGTGCCGCGTGCCCATAGGACGTGATCGGAGCGGTTTTCCGGACCCGCCGCGAGCGCCTCGGCCATCCGCCGCAGATGCACCACGTGATCGCTCAGCGGTAGCGCCCCATCCGGCGCCGGACCGCAGAGGGTCGTCTCCAGCCAGTCGATCCACGGTGCGGCGCCTTCGTGGTCCCTGCTCCAGTTCCGCAGGCTCTGCCACTGCACGATCGGGGGATGGCCGGCGAGGGCTTCCATCTCCAGCGCCTGGGTGAGGCGCAGGTGCGGCCCGCGAGCGCCGGGGGCACTGCTCACCAGGGGATGCTTGAGAAGCGCAAGCAGGGTCTCGGCCGGCACGCCATCCGCGGAAATCCCGGTGAGCAGGCCCAGGAGGATGCCCGGAGGTGTCAGTGCCAGCGGACGGCCGGCGCTGTCGTCGGGGATGATCGACCAGCGGGCGAGCCGGGCCGTCACCCGTCGGGCGAGCGTGCGGTCGGTGGTGATGAGGGCTGCGGTGATCCCGCTCTCCGCGGCCTCGCGGAGCGCAAGCGCGATCGCGTCGGCCTCGAGTCGCGGTGTCGGCGCCTCCATCCATGTCAGGCCGGCGATGGCCGCAGGCAGTTCATTCACATGAGCGGGCGCCTCGGCCCGCCACTGGTCGGTGACGGGGGCCGGGCGCAGTGCCAGGGAGATGACCGCGTCACGCTGCGGCCGGGCGGGAGGGGTTGCCGTCCATTGCGGCAGGGCTGAAGGATCGAAACCGAGGATGTCCCCGAGCGCGCGGAAACCGTGCTGGGGATGATCCGCCGCATCGGGTCCGAGCCGCTCCCAGACCTCCTGCGGCAGGTACGGGTCGACGCCCGGCAGGATCACGGCGCCCTGCGGCAGGGCTGCCACCGCCCGCATCAGTTCCCGCATCGGTGCACGTGACCCGGTGGAGCCGGCGATCAGGATCGGGTGCCGGGGTGGCACGACTGCCCAGCGCGCGGCGACGAGGCCGACCGCTGCACGCAGCCGCGCATCACCGGTAGCCGGCCCTTCCGCCGCGGCATAGGAGGCGGCAATATCGAGAAAGGCGAGCGCGCGTTGCCAGTGTTCGGCGTGGCCGGCAGCGTCGAGTTCGCCAAGGCGTGCGGGATCGACCCCCACACCGCCCAGTTCGTCGAGCAGATGGCCAAGACTGTCGGCAAGGCCGAAGGCCGAGGTTTCCGGCGCGATCCCGGTGCGCGAGAGCAGCGCCCGCACCAGCCGTGCCAGATCAAGACGCCGGCGCAGCGGATCACCGGCAGGCGGCAGCCCCGCCGGAACCAGCAGCGGGTCGCTCGCAAGATCCGGCACCGTGCGGATCCGTGGCAGCAACCGCGCCGGACCGCTTGCGAGCCGGGTTTCCAGCGCACGCGCCGCGCGTCTGGTGTTGAGAAAGATCTCGACCTCCGCCCATGCCTCCGGAGGCGCACCTTCGAGCCGGGCCTCGATCCCGGCGACAAGCTCCGCGATGAAATCGACACCCGGTGGAAGGGCGAAGATGCGGGGGCCGGAAACGGGTGGGAACATGCCGCTCACGAGCATTGCCTCACGCGGTCCTGACGGCCGAGGAATGTCTCGGCCTCGGCCAGCCCCTCGGGCCGGCCGACATCGATCCACGGTCCGGGGTGCACGACGCCGTGTAGGCGCCCGGCCTCGATCAGGCGGTCCCAGATCGCGTTGAGCGAGAAGTGACCCTCCGGGAAGACGGCCGCTGCTTCTGTCCTGATGAGTTGTGCTCCGCCATAGACGAAAGGGGCCGTGGCGGCCCCCCCGCGTCGTTCGAGGCTGCCGTCTTCCGCGCGGGAGAAGTCGCCGTGCTCCCTGTGAGTTCGCGTCGCTTCCAGCGGGATCAGGCAGAGGAGCGCGTCCATCCGCGCGGGATCCCAGGCCCGGAGAAGGAGCTGCAACGGGTTCGGCTTGCTCCAGATCACGTCGGTGTTGAGCGTGAAGACGGTGTCGGCCGCGAGGAGCGGCAGCGCCCGCCTGAGCCCGCCGCCCGTTTCCAGGAGCTCAGGCTCGTGCGAGATGAGCGCGTCGGGGGCCGCCTTCGCGAGATGGTCCGCGAGCATCGCCGCATGCGCATGCGTGTTGACGACGACCCGGGGGACACCTGCCCCGCGCGCGAGGTCGAGCGTCCGGTCGATCAGGGGCCGGCCCAGCACTTCCAGCAGCGGTTTCGGCCGGTCGCGTGTGAGTTCGCCCATGCGGGTGCCGAGCCCGGCGGCAAAGATCATCGCCGGATGGCTCATGCCGGTGCCCCTGCAGCGATCCGCCGCAGCACCTCGGGCTCCGGTGCGGGCAGGCAGGCGCACCAGGCCCTGAGCGATGCAAGCGCCGGATGC
>JAJUJF010000024.1 GCA_029265455.1 Paracoccaceae bacterium
GGCCGACAGACCGGACCAGAAGCCTCATCCATCGCGCGGACCTGCCACCAAGGAGGAAAGGGCGCGCGCGAGCGAGATGCCGGCGATCCGACGCTCGCATGGCCATCCTGGAACTCCGCTGGGCGGAAGAGAGCCTGCGTCAGCCGACTCTCACCGGCGCTGCCTGGGGAGGATGTTTTCCGCTAATCCTCTGCGAACTCCTCATACTCCTCTATAATCGTGTCGCTCATGTGAGCCAAATGCGGCGTTGAAAATAAAGCCTCCACTGCCTCATAAGAGACGAACGTACAGGTCTCGTATAGCGGACCCCTATCCAGCAGCGAAAAGACTGGCCTTTTTATTTCCCTGAGCACCTTATCCCTTTTCTCGTCCGGAGCAACGATGTGAAGGCGGATGTTCATGTTGGGCTGGAGGGCAAGAAGATCGGCCATCCGGAGAATTCCGGAGTATATAGCCGTGGTGTGCTCGATTTCGAAGGCCCGGGCCATAGATCGCCCCTTTAGCCATAGAACGTCTATATTCTCAACGGTCCTGAGAGTCGTATCATCATAGTTCAGAGGTAGGCTGTCGAGGAATGCGTGGGAGGCTTTCGGGGGACAGTGTTCAAGAACCCGCGCTCGGTCGCTCCTAGGCACCCAAATCCGAAAACCCATGCTTGCTCCGATTTGGGCCACCTTAGCCTGAATCTGGATCGATTGGCGAGCTTCCGATGAAACCTCGGGTGGTGCCGATGAAACCGGCGGCTCATCTTCCTCACTCTGATCTGGAACCTCAACGGCAACCTCCCGATCGAGGGTACGAACGGTGAGCTTCCGGGCCAGTTGCCGACGATCCCTGGCTGTCAAAGGGTAAGCCGTCCCGTTCCGCGCTTGATCCTGCAAGAGCGTTAACAGTAGGCGACCGTCAGATTCCTTGAGCTCGCGAAGGGAGCTTCTAAAATAGCCCGTCCACCCTGTCGAACCCAACTCGGAGTCCCGCGTCTCAGATAATTTACACCAGAGGGCAGGTTCAAAAATAGGTATTGCTTGCTCTGGCGACAGGATAACAACCGGCTTGACCTGAAACCGAATTACAAATGGATCAGGGTCGCTATAGATCGGCGTTTCATCCTCGTATGGGGGCGATACGACTTCGAGAGCGCCGCACCAGCGCGAAAGCCGCACCAGATAGCACAGGAACATATCTCCAGGCTTGACCCGTTCATTCGCGAGGCGTCGCTGACGCGCGCGGAACCCGCTTACTCGAGCACCGTGCTCTTGGAACGATTTCCAAGTCTCGGGAGTGAAAAGATTGAGGAAGAATGTCATGGGCCGATTTGTAGCCGTGGCGTCGCTCAAGTTCAAACGTCGGTGGCGAGACACCTGCACGCTCGCGAACCCTTTATCGCTACCCCCTGCGCCCCACACAGGACCTAGCGCCCTGTAAGGCTCACGAGCGACTACCGCAATCTGCTCTACTTGTCCGGTAATCATGGTGCTGCCGGAGAGATTCGAACTCTCGGCCTCTCCCTTACCAAGGGAGTGCTCTACCCCTGAGCTACGGCAGCGACGGGTGGCCTTCTACCGGAAACTGGCGCAGGTGCAAGCCGGATCTGCGCCATGCATTATGGACCGTCCCACACCCTTCCGCTAAGGAAGCGCCATGCCGGACGAGAGCAACCCGCCCCAGCCGACCAGATCCGACCGGAAGCACCCGCGCCCGGAAGCCGAGGACCGTGCGGCGCGGCTCGCCGCGGCGCTCCGGAAGAACCTGGCGCGGCGCAAGGCGCAGGCCCGCGCCCGCGCCGGTGAAACCCGCGACGGGGAGAACTAGCGAATGGACAGCATCCTCGTGCGTGGCGGCCGTCCGCTATCGGGCCGGATCGCCATTGCGGGCTCCAAGAATGCCTGCCTCACGCTGATGCCCGCGGCGCTCCTCACCGACGAGCCGCTGACACTGACGAATGCGCCCCGCCTCGCCGACATCCGCACCATGGCGGTCCTGCTCGAATCGCTCGGCTGCGAGGTGGCGAGCCTGCAGGACGGCCGCGTCCTCGTCGTGGGGACGGAGCACATTTCCAACCACCGCGCCGACTACGACATCGTGCGCAAGATGCGGGCCTCGATTCTCGTCCTCGGGCCGATGCTTGCCCGCGACGGGGCAGCGGTCGTGTCGCTCCCCGGCGGCTGCGCGATCGGCGCCCGTCCCGTGGATCTCCATCTCGAGGCACTCGCGGCGCTCGGGGCCGAGCTCGACCTCCGCGACGGCTACGTGCATGCCCGTGCTCCCCGTGGCCTGCATGGCGCCCGTTTCACCTTCCCGCTCGTCTCCGTCGGCGCCACCGAGAACGCGCTGATGGCCGCCACCCTCGCCCGCGGCACCACCGTGCTCGAGAACGCCGCCTGCGAGCCCGAGATCGCCGACCTCGTCCGCTGCCTGCGCCGGATGGGGGCGCGGATCGAGGGCGAAGGCACCGGCACGCTCGTCATCGAGGGGGTAGACCGGCTCCACGGCACCACCCACCCGGTCATCCCCGACCGGATCGAGCTCGGCACCTACATGCTCGCCCCCGCCATCGCCGGCGGCTCCGTCGAGCTCACCGGCGGCAGCCGCGCCCTCGTCGCCGCCTTCACCGAGAAGCTCGAGGCGACGGGCGTCACGGTCGAGGACACGGAAGACGGCCTCCGGGTCACGCGGCCGGAGGGCCGGCTGCGGCCGGTCGATGTCGTCACCGCACCGCATCCGGGTTTCCCCACCGATCTCCAGGCCCAGATGATGGCGCTGCTCACCCTCGCCGACGGCACGTCGCAGCTCGAGGAACGGATCTTCGAGAACCGTTTCATGCATGCGCCGGAACTGATGCGGATGGGCGCACGTATAGAGGTCCATGGCGGCACCGCCACCGTCACCGGCGTCGAGGAACTCCGCGGCGCGCCGGTGATGGCGACCGACCTGCGGGCCTCGGTATCGCTCATCCTTGCCGGGCTCGCGGCGAAGGGCGAGACCCGGGTGGCCCGCGTCTATCATCTCGACCGCGGCTACGAGCGGCTCGAGGCCAAGCTCTCCTCCTGCGGGGCAGCCATCGAACGGATGACGCGGGACGGCGGGGCGCCGGGGCAGGCGCCGGCCGAACAGGTGGAGGGACAATGACCGTGGATGCGCGGTTCGAGGATGCGGTCGAGGCGCCGATCCGGCTCCGGGCCGAGAATGCCGAGGATCTCGTGGTGATCTCCGCCCTCGTGCAGGATGCGGTGACCGAGACCTCGCGCGCCGCCTGGATGCCCCGGCGCCACCGCTTCACCCTCCTGCTCAACCGCTTCCGCTGGGAGGACGCCGAACGTGCCCGCCGCAGCGGCCGGCCCTTCGAGCGCGTGCAGTCGCTCCTCACCATCGACTGCGCGCTGCGCGTCCGCAGCCATGGCATCGATCCCCGCGACAGGGATCTCGTGCTGAGCCTGCTCGCCCTCGAGTTCGAGCCGGGCGAGGACGGGGCCGGCACGCTCAACATCATCCTCGCGGGCGACGGCACCCTTGCGGTCGATGTCGAATGTCTCGACGTGAGCCTCATCGACGTCTCCCGCCCGTATGTCGCCCGCGCCTCCTCCTTGCCTGCACACGGGGAAGACTGAACCATGCCGGTCCGTCTCGACAGCCGCGACGAAAATTTCGACAGGGGCTTCGCCGCCTTCCTCGGCGCCAAGCGCGAAGCCGAGGCCGATGTCGATGCCGACGTCGCCGCGATCATCGCCGATGTCCGCCGCCGGGGCGACGCCGCGCTGATCGAGATGACCGCGCGCTGGGACCGGGTCGAGCTCACGCCCGGGACCCTCACCTTCTCCGAGGCGGAAATCGCCGAGGCCGCCGCATCGGTGCCCGCGGCCGAACGCGAGGCGCTCGAACTCGCGGCCGCGCGCATCCGTGCCTATCATGAGCGTCAGCTCCCGGCCGACGCGCAATGGGTGGACGAGGCGGGGGCCGAACTGGGCTGGCGCTGGTCGCCGGTCGAGGCCGCCGGCCTCTACGTGCCGGGCGGCCTTGCCTCCTATCCCTCCTCGGTGCTGATGAACGCGATTCCCGCGCGCGTCGCCGGCGTCGACCGCCTCGTCATTTGCGCGCCGACGCCCGACGGAGTCGCCAATCCGCTGGTGCTCCTCGCGGCGCAGCTCGCGGGGATCGACACGATCTACCGGATCGGTGGCGCCCAGGCGATCGCCGCCCTTGCCTTCGGCACGGAGACGGTCGCGCCTGTCGACAAGATCACCGGCCCGGGCAACGCCTATGTGGCGGCGGCCAAGGCGCAGGTCTTCGGCCGCGTCGGCATCGACATGATCGCCGGCCCTTCCGAGGTGCTGGTGATCGCCGATGCCGACAACGATCCCGACTGGATCGCCCTCGACCTCCTCGCCCAGGCCGAACACGACGCAAATGCGCAGTCGATCCTCATCACCGATGATGCGCGTTTCGGCGACCGCGTGACGGCGGCGGTGGAAACCCGGCTGCGCGATCTCGCCCGGCGCGACATCGCCGGCGCAAGCTGGCGCGATTTCGGTGCGGTCATCGTGGTGCGGGACTGGGACGAGGCGATCGCACTTGCCGACCGTATCGCGCCCGAGCATCTCGAGATCATGACCGCCGATGCCGAGAGGCTCGCCGCGCGCATCCGGCATGCCGGCGCCATCTTCATCGGCCCGTGGACGCCCGAGGCGATCGGCGACTATGTCGGCGGACCCAACCACGTGCTGCCCACCTCGCGCTCGGCGCGCTTCTCGTCCGGGCTCTCGGTCCTCGACTTCATGAAGCGCACCACCATCGCCCGCCTGTCCCCGGCCGCACTGGGCCGGATCGGACCGGCGGCGGAAACCCTCGCGCACGCCGAGAGCCTCGAGGCTCACGGGCTCTCCGTCTCGGCCCGGCTTGCGCGTCTCAACGAGCATCCCTCCCGGTGAACGCGGGCCGTCTCATCGACATCCAGCTCGATGCGACCGGCCTGCCGGCGCCAACGCCCGAGAGCGAGCAGGAGCGGCGGGTCGCGATCTTCGATCTCCTCGAGGAGAACCGTTTCGCCCCGCTGCCGGATATCGAGCGCTACCGCCCCGCCGGTCCCTACCGGCTGCTCCTCGCCATCCGCGACCGCCGCCTCGTGTTCGAACTCGCGACCGTGGCGGGGGAGCCCGCGGGCTCCTTCAGGATCTCGCTCGCGCCCCTCCTCCAGGTGGTCAAGGACTATTTCGCGATCTGCGCGAGCTATTTCGATGCGGTGAAACGCCTGCCGCCGGCCCAGATCGAGATGATCGACGCGGCGCGACGCGACATCCACGGCGAAGGCGCGAGGCTCCTTCTGGAGCAGCTCGAGGGGAAGGCGGAAACGGATCTCGCCACCGCCCGCCGCCTCTTCACCCTCCTCTGCACCCTGTATCCCGAGCCCTGATCCCCCGCGCCCCGCGAACGGCTACTCCGCCTTGTCGAACCGTTTCCTCACGTAGCTGCCCGGCGCGTCCTCGATGACGCCGGTGACCGCACCCGGCTCGCGCGCATTCACCTTGCGCCCCGATTTCGGCCCCAGCCAGGCGTCCCAGTCCTCCCACCAGCTCCCCGGCGTCTCCTCCGCACCCTCGAGCCAGGCCTCGATCGTCTCGTGGCTCATGTCGGGATTGGTCCAGAACTGGTACTTGTTGAGCTGCGGCGGATTCACCACACCCGCGATATGCCCCGAGCCCGACAGGATGAAGCGGATATCGGCCTGCTTCATCTCCTTCGCGCCACGATAGACGGAATGCGCCGGCGCGATGTGATCCTCCTTGGTCGCGATGTGATAGACTGGCCCCTTGATGTCGCCGAGCTTCAGGTTCTCCCCGCGGATCTCCAGGCCCTCGCGGGCGAAGGCGTTGTCGATGTAGAACTTCTGGAGATAGAACTGGTGCACCTTCGCCGGCATCGCCGTCGAATCCGAGTTCCAGTAGAGAAGGTCGAACGGGAACGGGTCCCTGCCGAGCAGGTAGTTGTTGACGATATAGCCCCAGATCAGGTCGTTCGACCGCAGCATGTTGAATGCCGCCGCCATCCGCTCGGCGGGCAGGTATCCCTTCTCGAGATCCTCGCCCATCAGCGTCAGGATCTGCTCGTCGACGAGGCACTGGAGCTCGCCCGCATCCTCGAAGTCGAGCTGGGCGGTGAAGAAGGTCGTCGAGTTCAGCCGCCTGTCATTGGTCCTGGCCATGTAGGCGGACAGCGTGCCGCAGAGGGTCCCGCCGATGCAGTAGGACACGACGTTGACCGACCGCTGCCGCGTCTCCTTGAGCACGGCGTCGATCGCGGCCGACGCCCCCTCGAACATGTAGTCGTCCCAGGTCTTGTCCTTGTGGCGGTCGTCCGGGTTCACCCATGAGATCATGAAGACGGTGTAGCCCTTCTCGACCAGCCACTTCACCATCGACTTCTTCGGATTGAGGTCGAGGATGTAGTACTTGTTGATCCAGGGCGGGATGAAGAGGAGCGGCCGCGCGTAGACCTTCTCCGTCGCGGGCGAATACTGGATCAGCTGCAGGATGTCGTTCTGCCAGATCACCTTCCCGGGCGTCACCGCCATGTTCCGCCCGACCTCGAAGGCATCCATGTCCGTCTGCCGGATCAGGAGCTGGCCCTTGCCGCGCTCGAGATCCTCGAGCATCATCTTCAGGCCGCGGACCAGGTTCTCCCCCTTCTCCCGTGCCGTGGTCTCGAGCACCTCGGGGTTGAGCGCGAAGAAATTCGCCGGGTTCAGCGCCTCGACGTAGTTGCGCGTGTAGAGGGCGACCTTCTTGCGCTCCTTCGGATCCATGTCGCCGACATTCTGGACCGCGTTCTGGATCCATCCGGCGGTGAGCAGATAGTTCTGCTTGAGATATTCGAACAGCGCGTTCTCCGACCACTCCTTGTGGGCAAAGCGCCGGTCCGGCTTCAGCATGTGCGGCAGGTCAAGATTCTCCTCGTCCTTCGCCCCGAGCCATTTCAGCATCGACTTCTGCCACAGCGCCTGCTGGGCTGCCCAGTAGTCGATCGTCATCGACGCGACCTGCTGGGGGTTGTCCCACATCGCCCGCATCAGCTCGGCGAAACTCGGCACGGTGTTCAGGGGATCGGGATGCGGGGCATGGCCGCCCTGCACCTGCCCCTCCATCCATTTCTGCCAGATCTGGCTCGAGATCTCGAAGACCTCGACCATGTTCTGCGCAATCTCCTGCCCCTGTTCGACGAGCGTCGGGGCCTCCTTTCCGGTCCCGGTCTCCCCGCCGGCGGCAGGCGCGGTATGCGTGCTGTCGGAATTGCCCTTGGTCTCGGTCATGATTTCCCCCCGACCGGCGCTTGCAGTCGGCTAGCGGTGAGGCTAGCTCTGCCACAACGGCATTCATCGAGATTAGGTCCTTGCGCCCGCGTCTTTCAACCGGCACGTCAACGCACGGCCCATGGCGCGTGCATGGAACCACGGCCTTCCTCCTCGCCTGCCTTGCCGCCGGCGCATGCACCGAGCCGGACGCGCCCGGGCTCGAACGCTCCGCGGACCTCGCTGCGGCACCCGCTCCGGAACTCGGTGCGACGGCGACGCTCCGCTCCGCCGCCGCCCTCGCTTCCCTCGAGGCCGAACGGCTGCAGGCATCGGGTGCGGACCTTGCCGCTCGCGGCGAGGCGCTGCGCGCGCGGGCGGCGGCACTGAGCGGGCCGGTGATCCCGCCCGGGCGCCGCGCCCGGCTGGAGGCGGCAGCGTCGACGCACCTTGAGCCCTAGGCCCCTCTTGGAAAGCCTGCGCGCCCGGCGCAAACTGCCCTTTGAAGCCCTCGCGGTTTTCCGCCATAAGCCGCGACGAACATCGCGCGAGGTATTCGCATGCACGACATCCGCCTGATCCGCGAAGCGCCCGCCGCCTTCGATGCGGCCCTCGCGCGACGCGGTCTCGACCCGATCGCCCAGACCGTCCTTGCCCTTGACGAGAAGCGCCGTGGCCGGATCCATGCCGCCGAGCAGCTCCAGGCCGAACGCAACGCCGCCTCGAAGGCCATCGGCGAGGCGAAGGCGCGCGGTGACGAGGCCGAGTTCGAGCGCCTGCGCGCCCTCGTCGCGGAATCCAAGTCCCGCATCGCCACGCTGGAGGAGGAGGCGCGCGAGGCCGACCGTGCCCTTGCCGACCTTCTTGCCGGATTGCCGAACCCGCCGCTCGACGACGTGCCGGACGGTCCCGACGAGACCGCGAATGTCGAGTTGAAGCGCTGGGGCACGCCGCGGGACTTCCCCTTCCCCCCGCGCGAGCATTTCGAGATCCCCGCCGCGAAGGCCGGTCTCGATTTCGAGGCTGCCGCCCGCCTGTCCGGCTCGCGTTTCGTGGTCATGCGCGGCGCCATGGTCCGCATCCACCGCGCGCTCGCGCAGTTCATGCTGGACACCCACATCACGAAGAACGGCCTGACCGAGGTCTGGACCCCCGTCCTCGTCCGTGACGAGGCGATGTACGGCACCGGCCAGCTCCCCAAGTTCGCCGAGGACAGCTACTGCACCACCAACGGCTGGTGGCTCATCCCCACATCCGAAGTGACGCTCACCAATCTCGTCGCCAACCGCATCCTCGAGGCCGACCAGCTCCCGATGCGGATGACCGCCCACACCCAGTGTTTCCGCTCCGAGGCGGGATCGGCCGGCAAGGATACCGCCGGCATGCTGCGCCAGCACCAGTTCGAGAAGGTCGAGATGGTCTCGATCACCCGCCCCGAGGACAGCCGCGCCGAGCTCGACCGCATGACTGCCTGCGCCGAGGGCATCCTCGAGGCGCTCGGCCTCCCCTACCGCACCGTCGTGCTCTGCACCGGCGACATGGGGTTCGCCGCCCAGCGCACCCATGACATCGAGGTCTGGCTGCCGGGTCAGAACACCTACCGCGAGATCTCGTCGGTCTCGACCACCGGCGACTTCCAGGCGCGGCGGATGAACGCCCGTTTCCGTCCCGCACCCGAGGCGAAGCCCGAATTCGTCCATACGCTCAACGGCTCCGGCCTTGCGGTCGGCCGCACGCTGATCGCCGTGCTCGAGAACGGCCAGGAGGAGGACGGATCGATAACCCTCCCCGAGGTGCTCGCACCCTTCCTCGGAGGCGCGCGGCGCGTCCTTCCCGATGGCACCCTGACCGGCTGAGCCCGGCGTGCGCTCGGCCGCCGTGCAGGCCGTTCCGGTACCGGTCCGGGCCTGCCAGCGTCCGGTCAGCCGGGGAAACGGCCCCTCGCAACGCCCGCAGTCCGGCGAACCTCGGCCATCGATCCGGGCGGGCCGCGCCTGAACCGCCCCGGATGGCAGTCAGGCCATCGCATTCCGGGGTGTCGCCGGGGCTGACGCCTTCATTGCCGCCACGGCCTGGCGAGCATGGCATCCACGGGACCGGAAATTTCAAGCATCTAGATCCCTTCCGCTCCTCAAGACACCGGCCGCCTCCCCGGCGAACACGCCACAACGCTCGCCGTTCCCCGCAGGAATGCGACGCTGGATCGTCCTCGGCCCCCTTCCCTGCCCGCCACGGGCAAGGGCGCGTTAACACCTGGGTAGGTTTTGCTTTTGATTTTGAATCAATGGCTTGATCGGGTTTTCACGCGTGGGCACTTCTTGCCCACGATATTGCCGAGGGGTCGGAGCAGGAATCATGCCCCTGCCGGGGCCCGGCCTCCTGCCCTGCCCGATCACCCCGAACCCGCGCAGTCCGCGGGCCGCTGCCTTCGACGGGTGGACGCCTCACGCCCCACCGCATAGAAGGGGACGACCCCTGACTGACGGACCTCAAATGCGCATCCTCATTACCAACGACGACGGCATCTCGGCTCCCGGCCTCCAGGTGGCCGAAGCCATCGCCGCCGAACTTGCCGGGCCGGGGGGCGAGGTCTGGACGATCGCACCCGTTTTCGAGCAGTCGGGCGTATCACACGCCATTTCCTACGTCCGCCCCATGCGGATCGAGAAGGTTGGCGAGCGACGCTGGACCGTGGAGGGCTCTCCCGCCGACTGCGTCCTCGCCGGGATCTTCGAGGTGCTGAAGGATGCCCGCCCCGACCTGATCCTCTCCGGCGTCAACCGCGGCCACAACGTGGCCGAGGACACGGTCTATTCCGGCACGGTGGGCGGAGCGATGGAAGGCGCGATCCAGGGTGTGCGCTCGATCGCGCTCTCGCAGTATTATGGACGCGCCACCGCCTCCTCCGACGGTTTCGATGCCGCCCGCGCCTTCGGCGCCAGCGTCTGCCGCCAGCTTCTCGAACACGGCAGCTGGCCGATGGAGCCTTTCGCCACCTTCTACAACGTCAACTTCCCGGCAGTGCCGGCCGAGGATGTGAAGGGCGTGCGCGCCACCTTCCAGGGACTCCGCTCGGCCTCCTTCGGCGTCCAGCCCCAGGTCGCGCCGAACGGGCGCACCTATCTCTGGCTCACGCATATGCGCGGCAATGCCGACACCCTGCCCGGCTCCGACAGCCGCGAATGCCACGATGGCTACGTGACGGTGACCCCGCTTCGCGCCGACCTCACCGCCCATGATCTCGTCGAGGACCTGGGCAGGGCGATCTCCACCGATTTTCCGGCGCGCCCCGATCGCGCGTCCGGAAGACGCGCCTAGGAGGCCTGCGCCGCGCCGATGAGCCTGCATCCCGACGACCCCGAGGACATGGAACGGCGGATGCGTTTCGTCTTCGCCCTCCGTTCGAGCGGGGTGCTCGACCAGGACGTGCTCAAGGCGATGGAGGCGGTCCCGCGCGAGGCCTTCCTCGAGGGCATCTTCCGCGATCGCGCCCACGAGGACACGCCGCTGCCGATCGCCTGCGGCCAGACCATCAGCCAGCCCTCCGTCGTCGGAAAGATGACCCAGGCGCTTGCCCTCGACCGGCGCTGCAAGGTCCTCGAGATCGGCACCGGCTCGGGCTATCAGGCGGCGATCCTGAGCCGGCTCGCGCGACGCGTCTATTCGATCGAGCGGCACAAGGACCTCGCCCGGGCCGCGTGGCGCGCCCTGGAGAAGCTCGGCTGCTCCAACGTCATCGTCGTCCACGGTGACGGCGCCCTCGGCCTGCCTGAACAGGCGCCCTTCGACCGCATCCTGCTCACCTGCGCGGCCGAGGACCCGCCGAAGCTCCTCCTCGATCAGCTCCGGCCCGGCGGGATCATGGTTCTCCCGGTGGGGCAGTCCGCGACGGTCCAGACCCTTCTCAAGATCACGAAGACGGAAACCGGGCTCGAATACGCCGATCTCGGCGCGGTCCGCTTCGTGCCTCTTGTCGAGGGCGTCGCCAGCGAGGTATCGAGGTGAAAAACCATAAACGCTGTAGATTGAGGCACGGCATGGACAACGGAACCGCGCTGCCGCGCGCCATCCTCGCCGGTGCGCTGGCTCTCGGGCTCGCGGGCTGCAGCGGGATGGGGATCGGGGGACTCACCAACTCGACGCGGACCGTCGACAACCTGCCGCCGGATTCCCGCGGTGTCATTGCCTACCAGAGCTACCAGGTCGCGGTCGCGCGCGATGGCGACACGCTGGCCGACATCGCGAACCGGGTCGGCAACACGACCGCGCGCGAACTGGGCGAGATGAACGGTCTCCCGGGAGACTACCGCTTCCGCCAGGGGGAGGTGGTGGCCCTTCCCGACAGCGTGCCGCGCTCCGGCTTCGGCACGGGGAGCAGCGGTTCCGGCACCCCGATGAGCAGCGGCACGAGCGGCACCGGCTGGACGCCCGAGATCGCGACGACGGCAATCGACAACGCACCGGCGTCACCTGCGACGACAAGCGGGAGCCAGGCCGCACCCGCCGGCAATCCCTTCAACAACGGCCAGTCCGACCTCGTGATCGATCCGATCCGTCACCGCGTCGAGCCGGGCGAGACCGCCTATTCGATCGCGCGGCTCTACGGCGTGTCCGTGACGGCGCTTGCCTCGTGGAACGGGCTTGGCCCCGATCTCGCGGTGCGGGAGAACCAGGAACTGCTGATCCCGGTGGTGAGCGGGGCGAACCAGATCCGGACCGGCTCGGTCGAGACCGCGCCCGGGCAGGGCACGCCGGCGACGCCGCCGCCGAGTGCGGCACAGCCGCTGCCCGAGAACATCGTCGCGGCGACCGAACCTCCCTCGCCGGAGCTCGGCCAGTACCGCACGCCTCCCGGCGGCCGGCTTTCGCGTCCGGTCGACGGGCCGATCACCCGCGACTACAACCCGTCGGGCACGGGCGGGGAGCGCAACGACGGCGTCGGCTTCTCGGTTCCCGCCGGCACCCCGGTCCGGGCGGCGGGTAACGGCGAGGTGGCGCTGGTCTCGGAATCGCTCGGCGGCCTCGGGACGATCGTTCTGATCCGGCACGCCGACGACCTGATCACCGTCTATGGGCGAGTCGATGACGTCAGCGTCAGCCGTGGCCAGCAGGTCCAGGCGGGCCAGACCATCGGCAAGGTAGCGGACGGCGAGAATCCGGGCCTGCATTTCGAGGTCCGGCGAGGCACGGAAAGCGTCGATCCGGCGAGCTATATCGGGACCTGAACCGGCATGTCCCGCAGGATTGGCCAAGCGTGGGCAGATGGTGCCCACGCGTGAAAACCCCATCAAGGTATTGATTTACAAGAACAAGCAAAAGCTACCCGTTCGTTAACGGCGCGTGGAGTGGTCCAGTCGGAAAGGCCGGCCCAGAGCGGCTGACGGAGCTCGCGTTCGGATGACGTCGCAGCCGCCGCTTCCGTCGACGTCTACAGAAGAGGGACCGCGCAGATCCGGCGCGGTTGCCGGCCCGCCCGAGGAGCGCGGGCCCTCGATCCCGCCGAGGAGAGCGGGCACGGAAACAGGTTGCCAAGGCTCACCCATGCCCCAATGCACGCAACGGCCTGCGGGGCCGGGAACACCCGCCCCGTGGCACAGGCCGGTTTCAGCGCGACGCGAGGCAGGGGTCCCGATCAGACGCCAATCGGACGGATGCCGGATCAGATATCGAAATCGTCGAAACCGCCCGCATCGCCCAGACCCGCAGCCTCGTCGAAGGCGGCCGGATCGGCGCCGAGGTCTTCAGCCATTCCTTCCGCGGCTTCCGCCGCATCGGGCGACAGCATTCCGGCAATCGCATTGCCGAGGAGCACACCGCCGGCGACGCCCATCGCCGTCTGGGCGGCACCGGCAAGGAAGCCGCTGCCACCGCTGCGCTGCGGCGTGCCGCCCCAGGGGCCGGGGCGGTGACCTGCCTGCGGCTGCTGCATTGCCTGGGGCCGTACCGGACGGCCCTGTGCCGGCTGCGGCTGCGCGCGGCCGCCGCCGAAGAGGGCGCCAAGGAAACCGCCGGAGGCAGGTGCGCGGGCGAGCTGGGCCTCGAGTTCGGCAATGCGGGCCTGAGCGGCTTCGAGGGCCTGTTCCTGAACCACAACCGTCTGCGCCATGTAGTAGGCGGCGCCGGGATTGCGGGCGAGCCGCTCTCCGATCAGACTTTCGGCTTCCGGATCGCGCGGCGGCAGTTCCCGCTCCGCCTGCGCCAGCCGGTCGAAAAGCCGCTCGATTGCCTGACGGTCATTCTGGTCCATTCGCGTTTCTCCCCAGGTGCTGGATGACGTTCAGCCTCCCCGGCCGGAATCCGGGCAAGGCACTGACGGAGTGAGATGGGGGCCGGGGCCGGCTCAGTCGAGGGCGATGCCGCGGCGACCTGCGAGATCGGTGATGAACTGCCAGGCCACCCGCCCGGAACGCGAGCCGCGCGTCTGCTGCCACTCGACGGCCTCGGCGCGCAGGGTTTCGTCGTCGATCTCGATCCCGTAGGCGTCGCAGTAGCCACGGATCATGGCGAGGAAATTTTCCTGGCTGCTGGGATGGAAGCCGAGCCAGAGACCGAACCGGTCGGAGAGCGAGACCTTCTCCTCGACGGCCTCGCTCGGGTTGATGCCGGCCTGGCGCTCGTTCTCGATCATCTCGCGCGGCATCAGGTGGCGGCGGTTCGACGTGGCGTAGAGGACGACATTCGCCGGCCGCCCCTCGATGCCGCCGTCGAGTACGGCCTTCAGCGACTTGTAGTGGCTGTCGTCGCGGTCGAAGGAGAGGTCGTCGCAGAAGAGGATGAACCGGTGGTCGGAGCGCCGGAGGATGGCAAGGAGGCGGCCGATCGACGGCAGGTCCTCGCGGTGGATCTCGACGAGCTTGACCCGGCCGGGAAAGGCCCGCACGGCCTCGGCATGGGCGGCCTTGACGAGGCTCGACTTGCCCATGCCGCGCGCGCCCCACAGGAGGACGTTGTTGGCGGGAAAGCCCTTCGCGAACTGGAGGGTGTTGGCGAGCAGCGTGTCGCGCGCGCGGTCGACGCCGACGAGAAGGTTGATGTCGACCCTCGACACCGACGGCACCGGGTCGAGTCGGTCCGGATCGACATGCCAGACGAAGGCGTCGGCGGCGTCGAGATCGGGCGCCTCCACCGGTGGCGGCGACATCCGTTCGAGCGCCGCGGCGATCCGGGCGAGGAGTTCGTCGCGGCCGTTCCAGTCCTTCATGATTTCTCCTTGAGGGCGGTATCGGTCTCCTCGTCGTCCCAGAGGCCCTGCGCCCGGAGTTCGCGTTCGCGCTGACGCTCGACCATGCGGACGAGCAGGATGGAGATCTCGTAGAGGGGATAGACCGCCGCGAAGAGGATGCCTTGCGTCACCACGTCGGGCGGCGTCACGATCGCGGCGAGGGCGAGGATGCCGACGATCGCGTATTTGCGCACGTCCGCCAGCGACTGCGACGAGATCAGGTCGGCCTTGCCCATCAGCGTGAGCAGCACCGGCAGCTGGAAACAGAGGCCGAAGGCAACGATGAACTGCATCGTCAGCCCGAGATATTCGTTGATCGTGCCGAGGAACTGCACGGTGAGGGCCTCGCCCGCCTCGATCGCCCCCTCGAGTTCGCGGAGATCGGCGCCGAAATCCGCCCCGAACTGCTGGAAGCCGAGGAAGAAGCGGAAGGCGAAGGGCAGGACGACGAGATAGGCAAAGGTCGCGCCGATCAGGAAGAGGATCGGCGAGGCGAACAGGAAGGGCAGGAAGGCACGTTTCTCCTGCCGGTAGAGGCCGGGCGCCACGAACCGCCAGAGCTGATGGGCGATGATCGGGAAGGCGAGGACGAAACCGCCGAAGATCGAGATCCGGACCTGGACCATGAACCCCTGCTGGAGCCCGGTATAGATGAGCTCCGGCCGCTGGCCGAAATCGCGCATCGCGTCCATCAGCGGGATGGCGAGGAAGTTGAAGATCGGCTGCGCGACCGCGAAGGACACGATCATGCAGACCACGAAGGCGAGGACCGAGCGGATCAGCCGGGTCCGGAGCTCCGCGAGATGCTCGATCAGCGGCGCGGCCGTGTTGTCGATATCGTCTTTCTTCATGACCGCTCCGGGGCACCTCCACCCGCAGCAGGCGCCTCCTGTGCCTTCCCGGCCTCCGCTGCCTCCACCGCGGCATCGAAGGCGGTCTTCGCCTTCACATGCGGCGTTCCCGCAGGCATCGGGTCGGGAGTGGCGCTCGCCGCTGGCGGCGCGGGCGTGGGTGCGGGCGTGGCCTTCGCCTCGGCCGGCGCCGCTTCCGTTTTCGGGCGCCCGGGCTTGCCGGGGTCGATGTCGAGCCGGTTGACCGACTGCAGGTCGCGCGCCGCCTCCCGCAGGCCGGATTCATCCGCCGCCTGCTCCATCGTTCGCTGGAACTCGCGGGCCAGGCCGCGGGCCTTGCCCATGTACTGGCCGAAGGTGCGGAACATCCGGGGCAGGTCCTTCGGGCCGATCACGATCAGCGCGACGATGCCGATGAGCACGAGCTCCATCCAGCCGATGTCGAACATTTTCCCTGCGCCTCCGCCAGGCCGTCCTGCCGGTCAGCCCTGCTCCTAGCCCTTGTCCTTCTCGGGCGTGATGTCGCGCGCGGCATCGGCGCGCGCCGCGGTATGGGAGGCGTCCTCGATCTCGTCGGAGCCTTCCTTGATGCCGCGCTTGAAGCTCGTGATGCCCTTGCCGACCTCTCCCATCAGCGAGGCGATCTTGCCGCGCCCGAAGAGCACGAGCACGACGATCGCGATCAGGAGCAGACCGGCGGGGCCGATGTTGTTGAGCATGACTCTCTCCCAGAACCGCAGCCGGCGCCCAGGCGCGGCCGCGTGCCACACATATTGCCTCGCACGCGCGCGATCAAACCCCAAATCCGTCACGCCATCCCGCGTGTCGAACTCGTGAAGGTCCGGAGGGGTGAGGTTTCAGATGGTGATGTTCGTCGCGCCGCCGTCGAGGAGGATGTTCTGACCGACGATATAGCCTGCATGGACCGAGCAGAGGAAGGCACAAGTTGCGCCGAATTCCTCCGCCGTGCCGTAGCGGCGGACGGGGATCGTCGCCTCGCGCCGACGACGGGCCTCGCCGATGTCGATTCCTTCGGCTTCGGCGACACCCCGGTCGAGGGCTTCGGCGCGGTCGGTGGCGTGGATGCCGGGAAGGAGGTTGTTGATGGTCACGCCCCTTGCGGCGACCTGGCGGCTCGTGCCGGCGACGAAACCCGTGAGCCCGGTGCGCGCCGTGTTCGAGAGGCCGAGCGCGGGGATCGGCGCCCGGACCGCGGCGGAGGTTATGTTGACCACCCTGCCCCAGCCCCGCTCCGTCATCGCCGGCAGCACCGCCTGCATCATCGCGATCGGCGCGAGCAGATTCGCGTCGAGCGCGCGGATGAAGTCGTCGCGGCTCCAGTCGGACCAGATGCCGGGCGGCGGGCCGCCGGCGTTGTTGACGAGGATGTCGGGCTCTGCGCAGGCGGCGAGGACCGCGGCGCGGCCCTCCGGCGTGGTGATGTCGGCGGCGACGGCGGTGACGGCGACGCCATGACGGGCGCGGATCGCTGCTGCCGTCTCCTCCAGCGCCGGAGCGCTGCGGGCGTTGATGACAAGCTCCACCCCAACCGCCGCCAGCGCCTCCGCGCAGCCGCGCCCGAGCCCGCGCGAGGCCGCGCAGACGATCGCCCGCTTGCCGCCGATGCCGAGATCCATGGCCGTGCCCTCCCCGTCTCCGCCGAGCTGGACCTCCACCCTTCCCCGGCAGGCACGACACCGCAAGGAGGAAACCGCGACATGAAGGCGGTGGCACAGGCGGCCTTGGTACGGGTTGAGCCTCTCGCCCGGGCATCCTAGATCGTGGGCCTGAGGACGACCTCCCCGAAACGGGCATGACTGCCGGGACGGCCCGGCCGAAGGGAGCATTCTCCATGGCCTGGCTCTATCTTCTCGTTGCGGGTGTGCTCGAGATCGTCTGGGCGACGGCGATGAAACAGTCGGATGGCTTCACCCGTCCCGGCCCCAGCATCGTCACGCTCGTCGCGATGTTCGCCTCGTTCGGGCTCCTCGCCCTCGCGATGCGCAGCCTGCCGCTCGGCACCGCCTATACCGTGTGGACCGGGATCGGCGCGATCGGCGCCTTCCTCGTCGGCATCGTGGCGCTGGGCGAGGCCATCACGCCGCTCCGCGTCCTCGCGGCGGTGCTGATCGTCTCCGGCCTCGTGCTGATGAAGGCCTCGGGCGACGCCTGAACTGCCTCTTTCCGCTCCCCGAACCAGCAGTTATATGGCCGCGCATGCTCGACGCCACCAACGCCCCCGCCCTTCCCCCCGAGATTGCCCGCCGCCGGACCTTCGCGATCATCTCGCATCCGGATGCCGGCAAGACGACCCTGACCGAGAAGTTCCTCCTCTACGGCGGCGCCATCCAGCTTGCGGGCCAGGTCCGCGCCAAGGGCGAGGCGCGGCGCACGCGGTCCGACTACATGAAGATGGAGCAGGAGCGCGGGATCTCGGTCTCGGCCTCGGCGATGTCCTTCCCGTTCCGGGACTGGTGGTTCAACCTCGTCGACACGCCGGGCCATTCGGATTTCTCCGAGGACACCTACCGCACCCTCACGGCGGTCGATGCCGCGATCATGGTCATCGACGGCGCCAAGGGTGTCGAGAGCCAGACCCGCAAGCTCTTCGAGGTCTGCCGGCTGCGGGACCTGCCGATCTTCACCTTCTGCAACAAGATGGACCGGGAATCCCGTGATATCTTCGAGATAATCGACGAGATCCAGGAGGAGCTCCAGCTCGACGTGACGCCGGCCTCCTGGCCGATCGGCATGGGGCGGGATTTCCTCGGCTGCTACGACATGCTGAACGACCGGCTCGAGCTCATGAGCCGGGCCGATCGCAACCGGCGTGCCGAATCGATCAAGATGGAGGGGCTCGACGATCCGCGCATGGAGGAGCACATCCCGGCGGATCTCCTCGGGAAACTGCGCGAGGAGGTCGAGATGGCGCGCGAGCTTCTCCCCGGTTTCGACCACGGGGCGATGCTCGAGGGGAATCTCTCGCCGATCTGGTTCGGCTCGGCCATCAACTCGTTCGGCGTGCAGGAACTGATGGCGGGGATCGGCGCCTTCGGCCCGCCGCCGCAGATCCGCCCCGGCCAGCCGCGGCAGGTCGGCCCGTGGGAGGACCGGGTCTCGGGCTTCGTCTTCAAGGTGCAGGCGAACATGGACCCCAAGCACCGCGACCGCGTCGCCTTCGTCCGTCTCTGCTCCGGGCATTTCTCGCGGGGGATGAAGCTTCATCACGTGCGCACGAGGAAGCCGATGGCGGTGTCGAACCCGGTGCTGTTCCTCGCGCAGGACCGCGAGCTTGCCGAGGACGCCTGGGCGGGCGACATCATCGGCATTCCGAACCACGGCCAGCTCCGCATCGGCGACGCCCTGACCGAGGGCGAGGAGATCCGCTTCACCGGCATCCCCGCCTTCGCGCCGGAGCTGCTGCAGTCGGTGCGGGCGGGCGACCCGATGAAGGCGAAGCATCTGGAGAAGGCGCTCACCCAGTTCGCGGAGGAAGGCGCGTCGAAACTCTTCAAGCCGCTGGTCGGCGCCGGCTGGATCGTCGGCGTCGTCGGGCCGCTGCAGTTCGAGGTGCTGGCGAGCCGGATCGAGCAGGAATACGGTCTTCCGGTCCGGTTCGGACCGACGCAGTTCACCGGCGCGCGCTGGGTCGCGGGGCCGAAGGACAAGCTCGAGGCCTTCATCAAGGCGAATCGCGGCCACATGGCCGAGGACCACGACGGCGATCCCGTCTACATGACGCGGCTGCAGTGGGACCTCGACCGGGTGGTGCGGGACTGGCCGGATCTGCGGCTGACGGCGACCAAGGAGACGATGGTCTGAGCGAGCCTCCCCGGCATGGCGCTTGCCAGCCGGGACCGGCACCGGCATGAAGCCCGGGAATGATCAAGCTCGCCGACCTCACCACCATAACGATCCTTGCCGAGGCGGCGCTCCAGCTCGCCTTCGTCACGCGCGCCATCCTCCGCCCGCATCGCGAGGCGGCGGCGCGGCTTACCTGGGTGGTGGTGATCCTCGTCCTGCCGGTGCTGGGGATCCTGCTCTACATCCTGCTCGGCGAGGTCAATACCGGGCGGAAGCATATCGAGCGGATGCGTCTCGCCGGGCTGGCGCTGCCGGCGCTGCCCGAACCGCGGCAGGAGGCCTGGCCGGCGGTTCCGCGCCGTTATGCCCATATCTTCCGCGCCGGCCAGTCGGTGAACGGCTTCCCGCCCGTCAGCGGCAACCGGGTCGAGCTGCTCGCCTCGGAGGAGGCGACGATCGATGCGCTGGTGCGCGACATCGACGCGGCGCGCGAGCATGTGCATCTCGTGATCTACATCTGGCTCGACGACAGGAGCGGGCGGCGGATCGCGCAGGCGCTGATCCGCGCGGCCGGGCGCGGCGTGGCCTGCCGGGCGATGGCCGACGATTTCGGCGCGCGCTGGATGATCCGCTCGGATCTGTGGCCGGCGATGGCGGAGGCGGGCGTGCAACTCGTCCGCACGCTGCCGATCGGCAACCTCGTCCTCCATCCATTCTATGCGCGGGTCGACATCCGCGACCACCGCAAGATCGTGGTGATCGACAGCCGCATCACCTACTGCGGCAGCCAGAACCTCGCCGACAGGGAATTCCATGTCGAGGCGCGCTACGCGCCCTGGATCGACGTGATGCTGCGTTTCGAGGGGCCGGTCGCGCTCCAGAACCAGCGGGTCTTCGCCGCCGACTGGCTCGGCTATGCGGGGGAGAATCTCGGCCATCTGCTGGCGGAGCCGGACGTGCTCGCGGTCGAACCCGGCGCGGTGGCCCAGGTGATCGCGACGGGGCCGCTCGTGCGGCCCTCGTCCATGCCCGAAGTCTTCGCGACGATGATGTATGCGGCGCGGCGGGAGCTGGTGATCTCGACCCCCTACTACATCCCGGACGAGACGCTGCAGGCGGCCCTCTGCGCCGCCGCCCGGCGCGGGATCGACACGCATCTGATCCTGCCCGCGCGCAACAACTCGCGCATCGTCGCCTGCGCGAGCCGCGCCTATTACGGCGAGCTTCTCCATGCGGGCGTGCGCATCCACGAATTTGTCGGCGGGCTTCTCCATGCGAAGACGCTGGTGGTCGACCGCGGTGTGGTGATGGTGGGTTCGGCCAATCTCGACCGGCGCTCCTTCCATCTCAACTACGAGAACAACATCGTCCTCAGCGACCCGGGCCTTGCCGCCGAGCTGCGTCAGCGCCAGCAGGAATACATCGAGAGCGCCCGCGAGGTGAGCGAGGCCGAGGTCCTCGGCTGGAGCCGGTCGCGCCGCCTCCTCTACAACGGCGTGGCGATGTTCGGCCCGATCCTCTGACGGGCGGGCATCCGGTCATTCCTCGAGTTCGAGCTTCTGCTCCTTGCGGTAGGGATGGGCGGGATAGACGCCGAGGATCTGGAGCCGCGTCGTGAAATAGCCGAGCTCGTCGAGGGCGCGCGCCACCGGCGGCTCATCGGGATGGCCCTCGACCTCGGCATAGAACTGGGTGGCGGTGAAATGGCCGTTCACCATGTAGCTCTCGAGCTTGACCATGTTGACGCCATTGGTCGCGAAGCCGCCCATCGCCTTGTAGAGCGCGGCCGGGATGTTGCGCACCCGGAACACGAAGGAGGTGATCGTGTCCGCGGGCTGCTCCCCCGGAGGAATGCGGCCCGCCTCCGGCGCCATGGCGAGGAACCGCGTCGTGTTGTTCGACTGGTCCTCGATATGGCGCGCGAGCACCTCGAGGCCGTAGATCTCGCCCGCAAGCTCGGAGGCAAGCGCCGCGATCGCCGGGTCGCCCTGTTTCGCGACGATCTCGGCCGAGCCCGCGGTATCGGGGCCGGCCCGCCGCTCGATCCCGTGCGAGCGCAGGAAGGCGCGGCACTGGCCGAGCAGCACCGTGTGGCTCATCGCCACGCGCACATCGTCGAGTTTCGCCCCCTTCACGCCGAGCAGGTTGATATGAACCCGCAGGAAATGCTCGGCGCGGATGTGAAGGCCGGAATCGGGCAGGAGATGATGGATGTCGGCGACCCTCCCGTAGGTCGAATTCTCGACCGGGAGCATCACGAGATCGGCCCGTCCCTCCTTCACCGCCGCCACCGCGCCCTCGAAGGTGTTGCACGGAAGCGGCAGATGGTCGGGAAATGCCTCCGCGCATGCCTGGTGCGAATAGGCGCCCAGGACACCCTGGAAGGAAATCGTGCGGGGACGGGACATGATGCACTGATCCTCTTGGCTTCGGGTGGCACTCTCCATATTCACGGCGGCGCCCGTTGCAAACGGCCGATCGGCCATCGGGCATCCGCGACCTCCCGACTGCTTGCCTTCGGCGGGAGGTTCTGCATAGAACGACTGCCGATGCGGCCCCAAGCCGCCGCCGGAACTGGGATGGTGCAGATGAACACGATGGAGCTCACGAAGATCGTCGGCGCGGCGTGCGGAAGCCTGCTGATCTTTATGTTGATCGGCTTTTTTGGCGAGAGCATCTACACGGTGGACCGGGGCGCCCAAGCCTACGTGATCGAGGTCGCGGAAGGCGAAGGCGGAGAGGCGGAGGCCGGGAGCGTCGATGTCGAGGCACTGATGGCGGAGGCCGATCCCGGCGCCGGCGCGACGATCTGGCGTCGCTGCGCGGCCTGCCATTCCCTGGACGAGGGCGTGAACATGACCGGGCCGTCGCTCGCCGGCGTCGTCGGTCGCGACATCGCCTCGATCGACGGATTCAGCTATTCGAGCGCGCTGTCGAGCCTCGATGGCTCGTGGGACTACGAGCATCTCTTCGGTTTCCTCGAGAATCCGCGTGGCTACGCGCCCGGCACCACGATGATCTTCGCCGGTCTCCCGAGCCCCGAGGACCGCGCCAACATCATCGCCTATCTCGAGTCCGGCGGCAGCTGAGGCCGCCCCTCCCGGTTCCGGGAAGAACCGGGTTCCGGAGCCGGCCGACACGGCCGGCTTTCCCGTCCTGCGCCCGCCGCCTCACGAAAACATCAGTGGGCGCGCACGGGCGGCACCCGATCGCGGCTTTACCTGCGCGCGCGCGACGATACGGTATCGGCGAGGATCGACCGCCACAGGATCAGGGGTAAGGCATGGAGCAGCATACCGTCGCAACGAGCCCCGAGCCCGCCGCCGGCATGCCGCCCCCTGCGGCAGCCCCGCGCAGGGCGAGGCGCCTGCGGCGCGTCCTGCTCGCGGCCGCGATGGTTTTTGGCCTCGCTCCTGCCCTCCCCGTCGCCGCCGGGGATGACGCCGCCGCGGCGGATGGCCAGGAGGTGATCGTCAGCCACGGCATCTCCTCCTACGAGGACCTGAAATATCCGCCCGACTTCCCGCATCTCGACTATGTCAATCCCGACGCGCCCAAGGGCGGCGAGTTCTCGACCTGGGCCTTCGGCACGTTCGACAGCCTCAACCCCTACATCCTGCGCGGCACTGCCGCGTCGCTTGCCTCCATCTTCTACGACAGCCTGATGACCGGCACGGCCGACGAGCCGGATTCGATGTACGGCCTCGTCGCGGAAACGATCGAGTATCCGCCCGACCGGTCCTGGGCGATCTTCAACATGCGCGAGGAGGCGCGTTTCGCCGACGGCACGCCGGTGACCGCCGAGGATGTCGTCTTCAGCTTCAACGTGCTGCTGGAGAAGGGCCAGCCTTCCTACCGCGTCTTCCTCGAGGATATCGAGAAGGTCGAGGCGCTCGACACCCACCGGGTGAAGTTCACCTTCCGCGAAGGGGTGGAGACGCGGGGCCTCCCCCTCACCGCCGCCGGCCTGCCGATCTTCTCGAAGGCCTACTGGGAAGGGCGCGACTTCGCGCAATCGACCCTCGAACCGCCGCTCGGCTCGGGGCCCTATCGCCTGGTGCGGGCCGATCCCGGCCGCGTCGTCATCTACGAGCGACGCGACGACTACTGGGCGAAGGATCTGCCGATCATGCGCGGGCGCAACAACTACGACCGCATCCGCGTGGAGTATTTCGCCGACTACACGGCGGCCTTCGAGGCGTTCAAGGGCGGCGCCTACCACTTCCGCACCGAATTCTCCTCGCTCGAATGGGCGACAGGCTACGATTTTCCGGCACTCCACAAGGGTTGGGTGGTGAAGGAAAGCCTGCCCGACGGCCGGCCGAACGGCACGCAGGGCTTCTTCTTCAACCTGCGCCGCCCGGTCTTCGAGGACATCCGCGTGCGCCAGGCGCTCGGGCTGATGTTCAACTTCGAATGGGCGAACGAGACGCTCTTCTACGGCCTTTACGAGCGCACCGACAGTTTCTGGGAGAACAGCCATCTCCAGGCCGAGGGGCTGCCGGAGGGGGCGGAACTTGCCCTGCTCGAGCCCCTGCGCGATCAGCTCCGGCCGGAGGTCTTCACCGAACCCGCCTTCACGCCGCCCGAGTCACCGGCTTCGCGTGCGCTCGACCGCCGTGCGCTGAGGGAGGCGGCGCGGCTCCTCGACGAGGCGGGCTGGGAGCTTCAGGGCAACATCCGGCGCAATGCCGAAGGTCAGCCGCTGCGGGTGGAGATCCTCAACGACTCACCCTCCTTCGACCGGATCATCAATCCCTATATCGAGAACCTGCGCCGGCTCGGCGTCGATGCCGTCTATGTCCGCGTCGACAGCGCCCAGGCGACGGAGCGGGAGAAATCCTTCGATTTCGACATCATCACCCGGCGCTACGTGATGTCGCTCACGCCGGGATCGGAACTGCGCTCGATGTTCGGCAGCCGCGCGGCGGAGATTCCGGATGCGCTCAACATCATGGGCCTCGCCGATCCGGCCGTCGACGCCCTGATCCGGGAGGTGGAGGCCGCCGACACGCGCGAGGAGCTCGAGACGGCGGTGCGCGCCCTCGACCGGGTGCTGCGGAGCCTGCATGTCTGGATCCCGCAATGGTACAACCCGAACCACAACATCGCCTATCTGGACGTCTACCGCCGGCCCGAACAGGGGCTTCCGCCCTACGCGATGGGAGAGGTCGACTTCTGGTGGTACGACGCCGAGCGGGCGGCGGAACTGCGCGCCGCCGGCGCGTTCTGAGACGGGACCGGCCGTAGGAGATGGGCGCCTATATCCTCCGCAGGCTCCTGCTGATCGTCCCCACGCTCTTCGGGATCCTGCTCATCAACTTCATCCTCGTCCAGTTCATGCCGGGCGGGCCGATCGAACAGGTGATCGCCCGGATCGAGGGCGAGGCCGGGGCGCTCGACCGGATCGCCGGCACCGGCGACACCGGCGGCGGGGGTGGCGGCGGCGAGTACCGCGGCGCCCAGGGTCTGCCGCCCGGATTCATCGAGGAGCTCGAGCGCCAGTTCGGCTTCGACAAGCCCGCGCATGAGCGTTTCCTCATCATGCTCGGCAACTACCTGACCTTCGACTTCGGCGAGAGCTATTTCCGCTCGATCAGCGTCATCGACCTCATCCTCGAGAAGATGCCGGTGTCGATCTCGCTCGGGCTGTGGACGACGCTGCTTGCCTACGCGATCTCGATCCCGCTCGGCATCCGCAAGGCGATCCGCGACGGCTCGCGTTTCGACACGGTGACGAGCGGTCTCGTCATCGTCGCCTTCGCCATCCCGTCCTTCCTCTTCGCGATCATGCTGCTCGTACTCTTCGCGGGCGGGTCGTATTTCCGGATCTTCCCGCTCCGGGGCATCGTCTCCGACAACTGGGCGGACCTGCCGCTCTACATGCAGATCCTCGACTATTTCTGGCACATGGCGCTGCCGGTCGCCGCCTCGACCATCGGCGCCTTCGCGACGCTGACGCTGCTGACCAAGAACTCCTTCCTCGACGAGATCAAGAAACAGTATGTGATGACGGCGCGGGCAAAGGGCCTCACCGAGCGGCGGGTGCTCTACGGCCATGTCTTCCGCAACGCGATGCTGATCATCATCGCCGGCTTCCCGGCGGTCTTCATCGCGGTCTTCTTCACGGGCTCGCTCATCATCGAGACGATCTTCTCCCTCGACGGCCTCGGGCGGCTTGCCTACGAGAGCGCGATCCAGCGCGACTATCCGGTGGTGTTCGGGACGCTCTACATGTTCGGCCTGCTCGGCCTCCTCGTCGGGCTGCTCTCGGATCTCTGCTACGTCTGGGTCGATCCCCGGATCGATTTCGAGAGCCGCGAGACATGATGCGGCTCTCTCCCCTCGGCCGGCGGCGCTGGGCGAATTTCAAGGCGAACCGGCGGGCGTTCTGGTCGCTCTGGATCTTCCTCGCCGTCTTCACCGTGACGCTCTTCGCGGAATTCGTCGCCAACGACCGCCCTCTTGTCGTGCATTTCAATGGCGAATGGCGCTTCCCGATCTTCGAGTTCTATTCCGAGGCGGATTTCGGCGGCGAATTCCATACCGAGGCCGAATACAACGCCCCGGAGGTGCAATGCCTGATCGCGACCGGCGGGCATGAGGAATGCCTCTACGACCCGGAGGCGGTGCAGGAGGAATTGGACGCCAACGGCACCGTCCTCGGCGAACCCGTCGAGCCCGGCTGGGCGCTCTGGCCGCCGATCCCCTATTCCTACAACACGATCAACTACGGCGTGGCGACCGCGCCCTCGCCGCCCGACGCGAGCCACTGGCTCGGCACCGACGACCAGACCCGTGACGTGCTCGCCCGGGTCATCTACGGGTTCCGCATCTCGGTCCTCTTCGCCCTCGTCGTTGCCGGCATCTCGTCGGTGATCGGGATCAGCGCCGGCGCGGTGCAGGGCTACTTCGGCGGCTGGGTCGACCTCTTCTACCAGCGCGTGGTCGAGATCTGGTCGAACCTGCCGAGCCTCTACATCATCATCATCCTGTCGGCGATCTTCACGATGAACTTCTGGCTGCTGACATTGCTGATCGCCTTCTTCTCCTGGACCTCGCTCGTCGGCGTGGTGCGGGCCGAATTCCTGCGTGCACGCAATTTCGAATATGTCCGCGCGGCGCGCGCGCTCGGGGTCAACGATCTCACCATCATGTTCCGCCATCTGCTGCCGAACGCGATGGTGGCGACGCTGACGCTGCTGCCGTTCATCATCACCGGCGCGATCGGGGGCCTTGCCGCGCTCGATTTCCTCGGCCTCGGCCTGCCGCCTTCCTATCCGTCGCTCGGGGAACTGGCGCTGCAGGGCAAGAACCGGCTCAACGCGCCCTGGCTCGGCTTCACGGCTTTCTTCACCTTCGCGATCATGCTCTCGCTACTTGTCTTCATCTTCGAGGGCGTCCGTGATGCCTTCGACCCGCGAAAGACCTTCCGGTGAGGGATACGAGCACCGCAGAAACCGTCCTCGTGGTCGAGGATCTCGGCGTCACCTTCGTGCAGGGCGATGCGCGCACGCAGGCCGTCCGCGGCGTCTCCTTCGAACTCCGCGCCGGCGAGACCCTTGCAATCGTCGGCGAGTCGGGTTCGGGGAAATCCGTCACGGCCCTCTCGACCGTGAAGCTACTCCCCGACAACGCGGAGACGACGGGAAGCGTCCGCTACCGCGGCACCGAGATGCTCGGCGCCGACGAGCGCAGGCTGCGCCAGACGCGCGGCAACGACATCAGCTTCATCTTCCAGGAGCCGATGACCTCGCTCAACCCGCTCCACACGATCGAGAGGCAGATCGGCGAAAGCCTCGCCCTCCATCAGGGCATCACCGGTGGCGCGGCCCGCACCCGGATCGTCGAGCTGCTCACCCAGGTCGGCATCCGCGATCCCGAGGAGCGGCTCGGTGCCTTTCCGCACCAGCTTTCGGGCGGGCAGCGCCAGCGGGTGATGATCGCGATGGCGCTCGCCAACAACCCGGACGTGCTGATCGCGGACGAGCCGACCACCGCCCTCGACGTCACCATCCAGGCGCAGATCCTCGAACTTCTCGCCTCGATCCAGCGTGATCGCGGGATGGCGATGCTCTTCATCACCCATGACCTCAACATCGTGCGCAGGATCGCCGACCGCGTGGCGGTGATGAAGGAAGGCGAGATCGTCGAGACCGGGCCGACCGCGCGCATCTTCGCCGAGCCGCAGCACCCCTATACACGCACCCTCCTCGCGGCCGAACCGAAGGGTTTTCCCGACCCGGTGCCGGGAGATGCGGCCACCGTCATCTCGGCGGAGGGCCTCCGGGTCTGGTTCCCGATCAGACGCGGGCTCCTGCGCCGCACCGTCGGCCATGTGAAGGCGGTGAACAACGCCAACATTGCCGTACGCGCGGGCGAGACCCTCGGCATCGTCGGCGAATCGGGCTCGGGCAAGACCACGGCCGCGCTGGCCCTGATGCGGCTCATCGCCTCGGAGGGACGGATCGTCTTCCTCGGCCGCGACATACAGGGATTGAAGAAC
>JAJUJF010000057.1 GCA_029265455.1 Paracoccaceae bacterium
CCTACAACAAGGCCATCGGCAGCGGTGCCTCATATCACGCCGCCGTGGTTGCCCGTTTTGCCGCGAGCACTTGCACGCGGGGCGACCACTGAACCCTGCAACCGCTGGGACAGTCAGTTCGCTTCACCCATGGCCCTTGGGGAAGATGTGCATCCGGCGCAGGTGGAGTCCCACGATTTCGTCCCGGGCAAGCGCAAGATCCTCGCAATCCTCTCGCGGGATTTCCGCCTCGAACAATTCACCATCGGCCCCGACGAATTCGAGCCGCAGCAGACCTCCGCGCGCCATGCTGTGGACGAGACGCGCGGTCATGTCGGCACGAGGATCGGAGGGCGGCACGAGAACAACCTCGTGTGCCCGGACGTAGGCCTCTGCCGGGCCTTCAGGGACGCCGGGGGCGATGTCGACCCGGGCGGCATCGATCAACCGGTTTCCGAGCCGGACACCGTCACCCACGACCTCGACCGAAAGCCGGTTGGCATGGCCGAGGAAGCGGTACATGAACGGGGAAGCGGGTGCCGCGTCCACCTCCCGCGGTTCGCCGACCTGTTCGATCCGGCCCGCGTTCATCACGACCACCCGGTTGGCGACATCAAGCGCCTCCTCCTGGTCATGGGTCACGAACACTGTCGTCACCGGGACCTCGACGTGGAGGTTGCGAAGCCAGCGCCGCAGGTCCTTGCGCACCGCGGCGTCGAGCGCGCCGAAGGGCTCGTCGAGCAGAAGCACCCGCGGCCGGATCGCGAGTGCCCGGGCGAGCGCGACACGCTGCCGCTGCCCGCCGGAAAGCTGGGCCGGAAAGCGCCCGGCAAGATGAGCAAGTCCGACCCGCTCGAGCAGCTCCATGACCCAGGCCTGTCGCTCCGCCCTGGAGGGGCGCGCGGCGCGCGGCATCACCCGCAGGCCGAAATCGACGTTGTCGCGTACCGTCATGTGCCGGAAGAGCGCATAATGCTGGAAGACGAAGCCGATACGACGCTCCCCCGCGCCGAGACCGGTCGCGTCCTCGCCATCGAGGAGGATCCGACCGCTGTCGGGGAAGTCGAGACCGGCGATCATGCGCAGGAGCGTGGTCTTTCCCGATCCCGACGGGCCGAGCAGCGCGAGGAGCTCGCCCGCCTCGATCTCGAGGGTCAGGTTCCTTACTGCGGGGAAGTCACCGAAGACGCGGGTGACATTCTCGATACGGATACTCATGTCCCCTCCCTCAGCTCGAGGGCATATTTGACGATCAATGTGACGAGCGCGATGAAGGCGAGCGTCGAGGCCGCCGCGAAGGCGCCCACCGTGTTGAAGTCGTTGAACAGCAGTTCGACCTGCAGCGGCAGCGTGTTCGTCTGGCCGCGAATGTTGCCCGAGACCACCGAAACCGCCCCGAACTCGCCCATGACGCGCGCATTTGTCAGCACCGCGCCGTAAAGCAGCGCCCAGCGGATGTTGGGAAGTGTCACCAGCCGGAAGGTCTGCCAGCCCGAGGCGCCGAGGCTGATGGCCGCCTCCTCGTCTTCGGAGCCCTGCGCCTGCATCAGCGGGATCAGCTCGCGTGCCACGAAGGGCGCCGTGACGAACAGCGAGACGAGGAAGATCGCCCAGACCGTGAACATGATCTGGATGCCCGCCGCCTGCAGCGCCGGTCCGAACAATCCCTGCGTGCCGTAGAGAAAGAGGTAGGTCACACCCGCGACGATCGGCGAGACCGAGAACGGGACCTCGATCACCGAGATCAGGAGGCGGCGCCCCCGGAAGTCGTAGCGGGATACGGCCCAGGCGACGGCGATGCCGAAGACGGTATTGATCGGCACGCAGACCAGCGCTGCCAGCACGGTAAGCCAGATCGCATGCAGCGTGGCCGGCTCGATGATGTTGCCGAGATATACCTCCCAGCCCCGCGAAAACGCGACGGCGAAGATCGACACGAGCGGCACGACCAGGAAGATCGCCGAAACCGCCATCGCGAGGCCGATCAGCAGGTAGTGGCGGGGCTCAGTCGGTGCGTGCATGGCGCATTGCCCATATCTGGATGGAATTGGTCACCAGAAGCAGCACGAAGGCCGCCACCAGCAGCACCGAGGCGAGGGCCGCCGCTGCCGGATAGTCGAATTCATCAAGGCGGATGTAGATGAGGAGAGACGTCACCTCGGTCTGGAAGGGAAGATTGCCGGCGATGAAGATGACCGCGCCGAACTCCCCGAGGGAGCGGGCAAAGGCAAGAGTCGAACCGGCGAGGAAGGCGGGCAGGATCAGTGGCCAGATGACGTAGCCGAAGATCTGCCACGGACGGGCGCCAAGGGAGCGGGCCGCCTCCTCGATATCGGGCGCGATGTCCTCGAGAACCGGCTGGACGGTGCGGATCACGAAGGGGATCGAGGTGAAGGCCATGGCCACGGCGATGCCGAGCGGCGCATAGGCAACCTTGATACCGAGCGGTTCCAGCAGCGAGCCGTACCAGCCATTGGGGCCGAAGAGAGTCACGAGGGTGATACCCGCAACCGCCGTCGGCAGCGCGAAGGGGAGGTCGACGAGCGCATCGAGCAGCCGCCGCCCCGGAAAGCGGTAGCGGACCAGCACCCAAGCCATCAGCAGACCGAAACCGGCGTTGAACAGCGTGGCAAGCCCGGCCGCCGACAGCGTCACCCGATATGTCGCGACCGCGCGGTCCGAGGTGATGATCCGCCAGAATGCATCCCAGCCGAGGCTTGTCGTCTGGATACCCATCGCGATCAGCGGCAGGATGATGATGATGGCAACATAGGTGAGGGCGACACCGAGGCTGAGGCCAAATCCCGGCAACACCCGGCGGCGTCGGTCGATGCGGGTCATCGCGACTGGCTTCCTCCTCCACGGCGACGCGGCGGCGCGGGCTTGCCCGCACCGCCGCGCGCGGGTTCAGACCGGGTCTACTGGTTGACGAAGACCGCGTCGATCAGGCCACCGGAAGCGAAATGCTCGTCGTTGACCTGCTCCCAGCTGCCGAAGACGTCCTCGACAGTGACGAGGCGGACTTCCGGGAACTGGTCGGCGAATTCGGCGGCAACCTCCTCGTCATGGACCCGGTTGCCATAGCCCGCGATGATCCGCTGTGCCTCCGGCGAGTAGAGGAACTCGAGAAAGGCCTCGGCCACGTCGCGACTGCCGCGCGAATCGACCACGCGGTCGACCACTGCGACAGGAAACTCGGCAAGCAGACTCATCGGCGGTACGACGGCGTCGTAGTTGTCCTCGCCGACCTGGTCGATGATGGCGTTAACCTCGGCCTCGAAGGTGATCAGCACGTCACCGATCCCGCGCTCGACGAAGGTGGTCGTCGCGGCCCGGCCGCCGGTGTCGAAGACCGGCACGTTCTGGAAGACCTTGGTGAGGTACTCCTCGATCGCGGCCTCGTCACCGTCGAACTCCTCCAGCGCCCAGGCGCGCGCTGCCAGATAGGTGTAGCGGCCGTTGCCGCTCGTCTTGGGATTGGGGAAGATCACCTGCACGTCGTCGCGGGCAAGGTCGCCCCAGTTCTCGATCCCCTTCGGATTTCCCTCGCGCACGAGGAAGGCCGGCAGCGAATAGTAGGGCGAGGCGTTGTTCGGCAGCCGCTCCTGCCAGTCCTCGGCGATCAGGCCGCCGTCGGCGAGGATCTGCACGTCCACGACCTGGTTGAAGGTGACGACGTCGGCCTGCAGCCCTTCGAGAATGGCCCGGGCCTGGCGTGACGAACCGGCGTGGCTCTGGTCGACGGTGATCCTCTGCCCGGTCTCCTCGGCATAGTGCTCGGAGAAGGCAGTCCCGATCTCGGCATAGAGTTCGCGGCCGATGTCGTAGGAGACGTTCAGGATGGTATCGACCTGCGCGAGGGCGGGCCCCGCAGCCGAAATGGCCGCGGCAAGCGCCACGGACAGTGAAAAGTGCTTCATTTCATTCCTCCTGCGCCCGCGTCCGGGCGTTCATGGCGCCGATCTTTGGCAGACCGGCCGGCTGCGGGCAATGGAACCGGCGGAAGGCGTTCATCCCGCCGGCAAGGCCTGTTCTGCGGCAGGGGAGGTTTGCCGAACGGCAGTCGCCTCATCCCCGGGGCGCAGGAAATCGGCGTTGCGTCGAGCACCGAACGGAAGAACCGAATTCTTGAGGTAAACGGGAGCCTGGTGTGCCGCCCGCCCGGATGTCCGGCCGTGGAGGATGGAAATTCCAGGTCCGGGATGCGTTTCCGGCGGCGAATCACGATGGCCGGTACCGCGATCCGCGGGCCGCGACGCGCATGCCGTGGTGCCCATGACCGTGGGCGAGAGATGCCCACGCGTGAAAACCCAGTCAAGTGGTTGATATCAAATGTAAACAAGAAGTTACTCATGTGTTGATGGGCATGGGGCGCGGGAAGCGGTTCGGCCTCCGGGTTCAAATGCCTCGGCCCTGTTCCGGTTCCCGCCGCGCTCGGGCAGGAGACGGGCTCTCCGGGCCTGGCAGGACGGCGCCCGGTGGAAGGCGGGAGCTCCGGATGTCGGGTGGCCGGGCCCGGAGCCCGTCTGACCGGTCGCAGGATGGGACGCGGAACGCGGATACTGCGCGTGCTTCCCGAGGAGGTCAGCCGGCGCCGGGCAAATCCTGGCAGTAGATCTCGTAGAGTGTCTCGAGGAGGCGGCGCACCTTGTCGTCGGCAATGCGGTAGTGGAGGACCTGGCTCTCGCGCCGGGCGGCGACGATCCCCTCCGCCCGCAGGAGGGCGAGATGTTGCGACAGGGCCGACTGGCTGAGCCCGACAAGGGTGGCGAGCGGTGTCACCGCGATCTCGCCCTCCTTCGCGAGATGGCAGAGGATGAGGAGCCGCTTTTCATTGGCGAGCATGCGGAGGACGGCGGAGACCTCTGCCGCCCGTTCCGCAAGCGTCGCGATTGCCATGCCTTCCTGCATCGACCGCCCCGATCATCAATTTCTTCTAATTTAGATTTGCCTTATGCATGTCAAGGACGGGCGGTGGCGTTCCCCGATCCTGCGCGGCAGCAGACGCGCGGTACCGGCTCCTTTCGGGCAAGATGGGTGATGGCGCCGGATAGTGGCCGTCATGCACCGGGCCGAGCAGGATCGCCGCCTCGGCTGCGGCCATGGCGTCGCCTTCGCTCGCAGCCGCCTCCGCCAGCTCGACCGCGCTGCGAAGGCGCCGGGTCACATGCTCCCCCAGCATGCGTGCATGTCCCTCCAGCGTCGCGAAGACGACCGCGACATGCATGGCTTTTCCTTCTTCCGGCAATTCCCGGCCTTCAGGCGATCCGGGAGCCGAAGGCCGCGCGTGCCAGCGCACCCGTGCCCGTGATCACCAGCCCGAGCATGAAGAGCCAGCCGAGGAAAGGCACCAGGAAGACGAGCCCCGCCACCACCGCCCCGGCCAGCGCCGCGAGCCCGCGTGCGCCGAGGCGGTCCGGCTCCCGTCGCGTGCGCCATTCATAGAGGGAACTGCCCAGCATGTAGACGGCGGTGACGCAGCCCGCGAAGCCGATGAGCAGGGTGGCGAGGACAATGGCGGGAACGATCAGGAGGCCGACCACCGTGAGTCCGATGATCACCCCGCTCCCCACCAGGGCCGCGAGCGCAAGGAAGCCGAGGCCGAAGGTCCGGAACGGACGCAGAGATATCTCGTCCCGCAGGGCCTCGACGCCCACGGGGGCGATGGAGGCCGCAAGTGTCGCGAGGAGGGCAAGGATGGCGATGCCGGCGAGGAAGGAGCCGATACCCGCCGCCACACCCGCGGCAGGCGGCCGCTCGGCCGGGCGCTCGACCCGCCTGACTTCGGTCCGCTCGGGAGGCACGACCCGGGCCGGCACCGTCGCCGTCTCGTCCTCCCCGCCGAGGAGCACGAGCTTGCCGTCGATCCGTGCCTCCGGTCCGAAGTTCATGTCATCGGCCGCGAGCGCCACGTCCCCCGTCACTGGGGCATCGAGCGTCACGCTGTCGCCGACGAGGAGCGCGTTTCCCGCCACCGGCGCCGTGACACGCAGGGTTGCGCCCGCTGCCCTCAGGCTGCCGCCGAGCGCGGCGGTGACGGCGATGTCGCGCCCCGCGATCGTGGCATCGCCGGCGACCGGCGCCGTCAGCGCGATGTCGAGACCGGCGGCATAGAGGCTTCCCGCCACCGGCGCCGCCACCTCGACCCGTCGTCCGGCGAGATGCGCCGAGCCCGCGACCCCGGCCTCGACCGCCACGCGCTCTCCCGCGAGGAAGACGGACTGCGCGCCCTTTTCTGCCAGAACGACCGTGCTGCCGGCCCGGTAGACGTCGTCCCCGAGCACGAGCCCCTCCTGCGCCGCTGCCGGCAGGGCGACCAGGAGCATTCCCAGGAATGCGAGGAACCGCATCGCTCTCTCCCCTGCCGCTGCCGGTGCTTGTTAACCGGTCCGGCGATTCGCTTCGAGCCGGTTCGTCGCCAGGCCTCTCCGGCGACGCCCTTCATCGGGCGTCATCGCCGTGAGGCTCCGATGGCGCGGAGGCTGGAGCGGCCGATCCTTCGAGGGCAGACCTGATCGACGATGCAACATCCTGCGCGGAGCGCCCGGCATCGAGCCTTTCCCAGGTGATCTCACCGAGGTCACAGGCAAGCTGGCGCTCGAGGACCGAGAGGGTCGCGTCGGAGGGTCCTCCCTTCCTCGCGCCGACCCGCGCCCGCAGGATCTGCGGCGGCGCTTCCATCCAGAAGCCGCGGAAGGCCACGCCGGCGGCGCGGGCAGCGGCCTCGATCCGCGCACGTTCCGCAGGATCCGCAAAGACCGCATCGGCGATGACGGCGACTCCGGCAGCGGTGAGGGTGCGCGCCCGCTCCCCGAGCTCGCGGTAGACGCGGGCCGAGACCTCGCGCGTGTAGGCCTCGGCCGGCAGGCGTGTTCCGGCCGGAACGTCGTGCAGCGCCTTGCGCAGGCGGTCGCTCGAGAGGATGCGCGCCCCGGCTCCTGCGCCCACCATCGGCGCAAGGAGCGTGGCGACGGTCGACTTGCCCGATCCCGAGAGGCCGCCCACCGCCGCGAGCACCGCGGGCTTCGGCCGGATCAGCCTGCGGGCGAGATCGAGATAGGCTCGCGCCTCCTCGCGTCGTGCGGGCGTGTCCTCTCCGCTCCCGATGGCGGTCGCGGTGACATGCGCGCGAACAGCCGCCCTCATTCCCATGAACAGGGGAAGGAGGGGCGATCCGGCCTCGTCCCCGGTGAGGTCGAGATAGCGGTTCATCAGGAGGTTCGCGAAGACGTCCTGGCGACGATGGACGAGATCCATCAGCAGGAAGGCGAGGTCATAGAGGAGATCGACGGTGCCGATGGCATCGCTGAACTCGATGCAGTCGAAGAGAACCGGCCGCCCGTCCTCGAGGAAGATGTTGCGCAGATGCAGATCGCCATGCGCGCGGCACACGCGCCCCTCCCGTCCCCGCGCGTCCAGCAGCGCGCGGTGGGCATGGGCAAGGTCCCGGAAGGCGGCATTGAGCGCCTCGACCTCGCTGCGCGGGAAGACATTCGTCCCCGCGAGAGCCGCCTCGTTGACGGCGAGCACGTCCGTGACCCGTTCCGATCCCGGCCGCGAGAAGTCGGGCTCGCTCGCTGCATGAAGCCGCGCCACCTCCTCGGCCAGCCGCTCCATCAGCCCCGGTGTCAGTTCACCCCGGCTCGCCAGCCGGTCGAGCAACTGCTCCTGGTCGAAGCGGCGCATCTCGACGACCGCATCGACGAGTTCGCCCTCCCCGTCGAAGGCGAGCCCGCCCCGCTCGCGGGTGATGCGGCGCACGCAGAGGTAATGATCGGGCGCCGTCCGGCGATTGAGAGTCACCTCCCGTTCGCAGCAGGCCAGCCGCCGCTCCGGCGTACCGAAATCGGCATAGGGCAGGTGCACCGCCCGCTTGAGTTTCCAGACGCGTTCCGGCCCGAGCACGAGGTGGGAGATATGAGTCTCGATCCTCTCGACCGGTCCGTGTTCCGCCATGGCGGTTTCAAGGAATTCCAGGGTCGCGCCCTGGTCGCCGACGATCATGGTGATTCCTCTCCTGCCGCCTCCGGCACGCCGCCCGACCGCGAGGAAACTATCGGCGGTGAAGGGGATCGAGTCGACTCCGCAGCAAGGATCCGGCGCGACAGGGCGACGCTGCCTGATCCTTCTCATGGAGTCGCCTTGCCGTACCACGCGTCCCGGTGGGACGGGTTCTTGCGGCCGCGGCAGAACCGGCGGCCCTTCGATGGCGTATCCACTCGCGATGGCAGGCAATTCCCGTTATTGTCCTCCGGATTCGCGGAAAGGGAAGGAAGCGGCGATGGAACTCACGGGCTCACGGCGGATCGCGGCAGATCGGCAGGAAGTCTGGGAGGCGCTGAATGACCCGGAGGTCCTCAAGGCATCGGTGCCGGGATGCCAGGAGCTGACCGGAAGCGCGGAGGAGGGCTTCGAGGCCGTGGTCAAGCAGAAGGTCGGGCCGGTCAGCGCGACCTTCAGGGGCTCGGTTCAGCTCACGAACATCGTCGCGGGCGAGAGCTACACGATCTCGGGGGAAGGGAAGGGCGGCGCTGCCGGCTTTGCCCGGGGCGGGGCCGACGTGCGGCTCGAGGATGCGGAGGAGGGGGGCACGCTCCTGACCTACGACGTGAATGCCGTCGTCGGCGGCAAGCTCGCCCAGCTCGGCAGCCGGATCATCGACGGTTTTGCCAAGAAGATGGCCGATCAGTTCTTCGAGAATTTCCAGGCCGCGGTGGAGGGAACCGCCGTGCAGGAGCCGGATGCCGATGCTCCCGCGCAGGTGGAGGCGGCGGAGGGGGACGACACGCCGGTCAACGGTGGTGGTCGGCTCTCCAGGTGGTTTCGCGGCAAGCGCGAAAGCTGAAGCCTCAGCCGCGGACCAGCATCCAGACGAGGACGAGGATCAGCACGATCCCGAGAGTGGCGGAGGGAAGATATCCCCAGCTTCGCGAATGCGGCCAGCCCGGAAACGCCCCGACCGCCAGGATGGCGAGGATGATGATGAGGATGGTGGTGAAATCCATCGGGCGTCCCTTGTTTCCGTGATGGTCCCGAGGGGAACGCGCCCTCCGCCGCGACGGTTCCAACGGCGGCAGGAAGGCGGGCCGGTCGCGCACGGGGCGTGAAGGCGCCTGTCAGCCGCGGGCCCGGGGATGGGCCGCGAGATAGGACTCCATCAGCCGCACCTGATCGACGCCGGTATAGATCTGCGTCGTCGTCAGCGAGGCATGGCCGAGCAGCTCCTGGATCGAGCGGAGATCGCCCCCCGCCTCCAGCAGATGCGTCGCGAAGGAATGCCGCAGGCTGTGCGGCGTTGCCGAGGCCGGGAGGCCGAGCTGAAGCCGCGCCTTCGCGGTGACCTTCTGGACGTGGCGCGGTCCGAGCGCGCCGCCCCTCGCGCCGACGAAGAGCGGACCGTCGGCCCCCGGCTCCCACGGGCAGAGACGGCGATAGGCCTCGACCGCCTCGGCCGCGACCGGGAGGACCGGAACCACGCGTTCGCGCCCGCCCTTGCCCCGGACGCGCAGGCTCTCGCCGAGCGGCGCGTCGCGCCACCGCAGGCCCAGCGCCTCGGAAATGCGCAGGCCGCAGCCGTAGAGGAGCGTGACCACCGCGACATCGCGGGCGCCGATCCAGGGTTCGAGCGTCTGGAGCTCGACAGTTTCGATCAGGTCGCGCGCCGCATCGGCCGGCACCGGCCGCGGCAGCCGCACCGTCAGCCGTGGGCCGCGCGTCGCGAGAACGGCCGAGGCCTCGATGCCGTGCGCCTCGGCCAGCCAGGAATGGAAGCTCCTGACCGCGGCGAGGGCACGGGCAAGGGAGCGTGCCGAGATCCCGCGGGCACGCTCATGAGCCATCCAGGCCCGCATGTCGGAGAGCGTGATCGCACCGAGGGCCTTGCGGCCGACCGGCCCTTCGAGATGGGAAGCGAGGAAGGCAAGATAGCCGCTCACGTCGCGGCGATAGGCGATGATCGTGCGGGGACTCGCGCCGCGTACCGCCGCAAGTTGCCCCAGCCAGTCGTCGACGAGGGTGGCCGCCTGGTCGGGGCCGGCCGGCAGCGGGCTCATGCCAGGAAGCGGCGCAGCGCCCGCTCCACGACACCGCCGAAGAAGGTCAGGAGATCGATGCCCTGCTCCGGGTCGAAACGGTCTTCCTCGTGCGAGCCGAGGGCGAGGATGCCGGGAAGCCTGCCCGTTCCGAGGTCGAGGAGAATCGCCGCTTCCGAGCGGATTTCCGGCGCGGCCTCACCGTAGACGGTGGGGGAGGCCCGGCTCAGCCCCCGCAGCACGACCGGCCGGACCGGCCCGCCGCGGCCGGCGGTCACGTAGGTCTCGGCGCCGCCCGAAGGCAGGGCGACCACCGCTTCCTTCAGCGCGCCGGGCCCGAGCCCGCTGCCGGGTTCTGCCGCGGGGGCCTCGAGCGCGAGCCGGACGAGATCCACATGCAGCGTGTTCTGCACGTCATTCGTCAGGGCATGCAGGAAACCCGCGAAATCCTCCGCTCCGAGAAGCATGAGACAGGCGCGATGAATCTGCGCGGTGCCCGCGACATTGTCATAGGCCGCGGCCAGCACCTCGCGATGCGTGTCCTCGAGCCGGTCGAGCCGCTCCTCGAGCCGCTCGACGAGCACGCCGCGAAGGTCGACCACCTGCCGCCCGAAGCCGCGGCGCTCCGCCTGCACGATGGCGCGCATGAGCTCGACATCGTCGAGAATGATGCCGGGATCGGCGAGGATACGCGCGCGCAGGGACGCGACGTCCGGTTCAGACAATCCGCTGCCCCGTCGCCTGCCAGTCCTTGAGGAAGGCCTCGAGCCCCCGGTCGGTCAGCGGATGGGCGGCGAGGGCCTGGAGCACCTTGGTCGGCGCCGTGGCGATATCGGCTCCGGCAAGGGCCGATTGCGTGATGTGGTTCGGCGTCCGGATCGAGGCGGCGAGAATCTCGGTCCCGAAGTCATAGTTGTCGAAGATCGTGCGGATGTCGCGGATCAGCTCCATCCCGTCGAGGTTGATGTCGTCGAGCCGGCCGATGAAGGGGGAGACGAAGGTGGCACCCGCCTTCGCGGCAAGCAGGGCCTGATTGGCCGAGAAGCAGAGGGTGACATTTACCATCCGCCCTTCCTCGGTCAGCACCCGGCAGGCACGCAGGCCGTCCCAGGTGAGCGGCACCTTGATCGCGATGTTGGGGGCGACCTCGGCGAGCTTCCGTCCTTCCGCGATCATCTGTTCCGCCTCGAGGGCGACGACCTCGGCCGAGACCGGGCCGGGGGTGACCTCGCAGATCTCGCGCAGCACCTCGAGGAAGTCGCGGCCGGACTTCCTGATCAGCGACGGGTTGGTGGTGACGCCGTCGACGAGTCCGAGTGCGGCAAGTTCACGGATCTCGGCGATCTCGGCCGTATCAACGAAGAATTTCATGTGTTTCGCCTTAGCCTCGAGCACCGGCGACCCGCCGGTGGGGCACCTGAGCCCTTGTGGTTTCGCGCGATCCTATCCCAAGGTGTTGCGCGATGGAACACCTCGCCCGCTCCGCTTCTGCCGAATTCTTCCCCGAAGGGGCGGCGGTTGCCGTCGTCACCGACGGCGGGCTGGATCGGCTCCTCGACTATGAGGTACCCCCTGGCGGCGTGAGGCTCGGAGCGCTGGTGCGGGTGCCGCTCGGCCCGCGAACGGTGCTCGGCTGCGTCTGGGGGACGGCGGCCGGCGAGGTCCCCCGCGAGCGGCTGCGTCCGATCGGCGCGGTGCTGCCGGTGCCGCCGCTGCGGGCGCCGTTGCGGAATTTCCTCGCCCGGGCCGCGGCCTACACGCTCACGCCGCTCACCCTGATGTTCCGACTCGCGACCCGGGCACCCGGCCTCGGCACCCCGCCCGGCGAGCGGCGGATCCTGGTGCTGGCGGGCAGGGAACCCGATCGGATGACCGGGGCCCGGAGCCGCGTCCTCGACACCCTTTCGGCGCGTGGCGGGATGGGCGGCACGGTGGCGGAACTCGCACGGGAGGCCGGTGTCAGCGCGTCCGTTATCAAGGGTCTCGTCGAGCAGGGCGTTCTCGAGGAACATGCGGTTCCGCGGGAGGCTGCGCTGCCGCCGCTCGATCCCGATCATTCGCCACCCACGCTCTCGTCCGATCAGGAGATTGCCGCCGCCGCACTGCGCGAGGCGGTTGCGTCGCGGCGGTACGGAGCGATCCTGCTCAGGGGGGTCACCGGCTCCGGCAAGACGGAGACCTATCTGGAGGCGGTGGCCCAGTGCCTGCGCACGGGGCGGCAGGCTCTCGTCATGCTGCCCGAGATCGCGCTCACCGTCGATTTCCTCGCCCGTGTCGAGAAGCGGTTCGGGATGCGGCCGCCGGAGTGGCATTCCGGTCTGACCGGTGCCCAGCGGCGCCGGACATGGGAGGCGGCGGCCACGGGGGAGGCGCGGCTCGTGGTCGGTGCGCGTTCGGCGCTGTTCCTGCCCTTCGCCGATCTCGGCCTTGTCGTTGTCGATGAGGAGCACGACAGCTCCTACAAGCAGGAGGAGGGAGTGCTCTACCATGCGCGCGACATGGCGGTGCTGCGGGCATCCATCGAGGATGCGGCGGTCGTGCTCGCCTCGGCCACGCCCTCGCTCGAGACCTGGGTGAATGCGGAGGCCGGCAAGTACCGCCGGCTCGATCTTCCCGAACGGTTCGGGGGGGCCATGATGCCGGAAATGCGCGCCGTCGATCTTCGCGCCGACCCGCTGCCGCCGGGACGCTGGATATCGGCAAGCCTCGCCGAGGCGGTGACGGCGCGGCTCGGGGCGGGCGAGCAATCGCTCTTCTTCCTCAATCGCCGCGGATATGCGCCGATCACCGTCTGCAGGGCCTGCGGCTTCCAGATCGGCTGTCCCGACTGTGACGCGCGCCTTGTCGAGCATCGCTTCCGTGCCCGGCTCGTCTGCCACCAGTGCGGGCATGAGGCGCCGATTCCGACCGCCTGCCCCTCCTGCGAGACCGAGGGCCGGCTCGCGGTGCTCGGGCCCGGGGTCGAGCGGCTCGCGGAGGAGGCGGAGCAGCTCTGGCCGGAGGCGCGCATCGCCGTCCTTTCCTCGGACCTCGCCGACGGGCCGAAGGCTCTCAAGGCCCGGATCGACCTCATTGCCTCCGGCGGGGCGGATATCGTGATCGGCACCCAGATCGTCTCCAAGGGCCACAATTTCCCGCAACTGACCCTCGTCGGCGTGATCGACGCCGATCTCGGCCTCCATGGCGGCGACCTGCGGGCGGCGGAAAAGACCTTCCAGCTCATCCGCCAGGTCGCAGGCCGGGCAGGGCGGGCCGATCGGCCGGGCCTCGCCCTCGTGCAGACCCATGCCCCCGACCATCCGGTGATCGAGGCGATCCTGACCGGCGATGACGAGGGATTCTGGCGCGAGGAGGCCGAGGCCCGACGCCGCGCCGGCGCACCGCCCTTCGGCCGGCTGGCCGGGATCGTCGTTTCCGGTCTCGACGAGACCCGGACGTGGGACACGGCGCAGGCGCTCGCCCGCGCCGCCGGGCCCCTGCATGATGCTGGCGCGCTCCTCTTCGGGCCGGCGCCGGCGCCAATTGCCCGCGTCCGTGGCCGCCACCGCGTCCGGCTGCTCGTCAAGGCTGCGAAGGGGGTGCCGCTTCAGGGCGCCATCCGCGCATGGCTGGCGAGGATTCCGGTGCCTTCCGGCATCCGGATCGCGGTCGATATCGATCCCCAGAGCTTCATGTGAGGCGGCCGCCGGAGCGGCGGCTCAGATGCGCGTGGGGGTCGTGCCCGGCTGTTCCCCGCCGTGAGTGCCGGTTCCGGCCGCCGACGAGGCGCGGTCGATCCACCGCATGGCGTCGCCGATCTGGCGGTCTATGGCCGAGAATTGCGGCCGCCAGCCAAGCTCGTCGCGCGCGCGTCCGTCGCCGGCGACGAGCCGGGCCGGGTCCCCCTCGCGACGGGGGCCGAATACATGCGGAACCCGCCGCCCGGTGATGCGCGCCACTTCCGAAACGATCTCGAGGACCGAGAATCCCGTGCCGCTGCCGAGATTGAGCGCGCGCGTCTCACCACCCGCGAGCAGCAGTTCGAGGGCGAGGACATGCGCCTGCGCAAGGTCGGTCACATGGATGTAGTCGCGGATGCAGGTGCCATCCGGGGTCGGGTAGTCGCGCCCGAAGATCTCGAGGCGCGGCCGGAGACCGAGGGCCGCCTGCAGTGCTATCGGGATGAGGTGGGTCTCAGGATCGTGATTCTCGCCGATCTCGCCGTCGGGATCGGCGCCGGCGGCGTTGAAGTAACGCAGGCTCGCGCTCCGGAGGCCGTAGGCCGTGTCGCAGTCGCGCAGGATCTGCTCGATCATCAGCTTGCTGCGCCCGTAGGGATTGATGGGGGCCTGCGGCATCTCCTCGGTGATCGGTACCTGTTCGGGGATGCCATAGGTCGCACAGGTGCTCGAGAAGACGATGTGCACGCATCCGGCGCGCCGCATCGCCTCGAGGAGGGCGATCGTTCCGGCGACGTTGTTGTCGTAATAGGCGAGGGGGCTTGTGGCCGATTCGCCGACGGTGGAAAGTGCGGCGAAATGCATGACGGCAATCGGGCGGTAGGTCGCGAACAGCCCGTCGAGGGCTGCCCCGTCCCTTATGTCATGTCGATGCAGCGGGCCCCATTTCACCGCATCGGCATGGCCGGTGCAGAGATTGTCGACCGTTACCGGGCAGTAGCCTGCACGGGCCAGGGCTTTCGCGGCATGGCTGCCGATGTAACCGGCGCCGCCTGTCACCAACACGTTATTCACAGCGCCTCGCGCAGGACCAGGGTACTCATCATCCTGTTAGCGGCTTCAGGAAGCCGATCAAGGACATGATGCACTGCACGCAGATCCGATGCGACTGTGTCGCCTCGCGGTCACTGCCGGGCATCGCAGGCCCGACCCAGGCCGGATCGGTTCAGGATTCCGCACCCTGCGCAGCCTCGATCGCCGGCAGCAGCCGGTTCTCCAGAACCTCGGGCGTGATCGGTCCGGCATGACGAAGCGTGACCCTCCCCTCACCATCGATCACGAAGGTCTCCGGCACCCCGTAAAGACCCCAGTCGATGCCGGTCCGCCCGCTCGTGTCGGCGCCTATCGTCGCATAGGGGTCGCCGAGTTCCGCGAGGAAGGCGAGCGCGTTTTCCGGCCGGTCCTTGTAGTTCACGCCGACGATCCGGACGCCGCTCTCGGCAAGCGTGGTCAGCTGCGGATGCTCCACCCGGCACGGGGCGCACCAGCTCGCCCAGAAGTTCACGAGCTTGACCCCGGGCGCGGCGAGTGTCGCATCATCGGGCGCCGGATCGTCGCGAAGCGGCTCCGTCGCCTCGAGCGATGGGGCCGCGCGCCCGGCCAGGGCGGTCGGCAGGCCGTCATCGGGCGCGCGGAGCGCAATGTAGGCGATTGCCGCGAAGGCTGCGAAGAGCACGGGCGGCAGGAGCAGGAAAAGATTGCGATTCATCACCTTCCTCGTCGGGCCTCAGCCTCGGCGAGGGCGCGCCGCACCCGGGCGCCGCGCAGGAGCGACGTCACCACGAGTCCGCCGAGCAGGGCAAAGGTCACACCGTAGGCGGCAAGCACCGCGAAGGCATAGCGTCCCAGTTCCGGCCACATCATCCGCGCGCCTCCAGCGCCTCGATCGCGCGCAGGCGGCGGGCGCGGATCTCGGTCCTCGTCCGCAGGAGCACCAGCGCGATGAAAAGGAAGACGAAACCCGCCATCGACAGGATCAGCGGATACCAGAACACGTCGGCGACATGCTGCTTGCCATCCAGCGACAGTGACGGCCCCTGGTGCAGACCCTGGCTCCAGAAGAACACCGCATAGCGCGAGAGCAGCGCGAAGACGGAGCCGACGAGGCAGACGACGGCGGTCAGATCCGCCGCCTTGTCCGGATCATCGATCGCTTCCCAGAGCGCCACATAGCCGACATAGAACAGGAACAGGATGAAGAACGAGGTAAGCCGCGGGTCCCATGCCCACCATGTGCCCCACATCGGCTGCCCCCAGAGCGCACCGGTCGCGAGGGTCACCAGAGTGAAGACCGCACCGACCGGGGCTGCGGCCCTCGCCGCCAGGGCCGAGACATGATGGCGCCGGATGAACCAGATTAGCGAGGCGACAAGCATCATCAGCCAGGCATTGATCGCCATCAGCGCCGCAGGGACATGCAGGAAGATGATCTTGACCGTCGCGCCCTGCTGGTAATCCTCGGGGGTGAAGAAATAGCCCCAGACGAGGCCCGAACCGAGGCAGATCGCGGCCAGGCCCCAGACATAGGGAAGCACCGCGCCGGAGACGCGCATGAATTCGACCGGGTTGGCATAACGCCAGACGGAAGCGGAGACGCTCATGCCGGCAGCTTGTAATGGCCGCGGCGCGCCGAAGCAATCCGCCGCCGATCAAGTCCCTGTGGACGGGCGGGTCCCGTATCGGGCACTTTATCGCCGTACCGCTTTGTCGTAATCGATCCTGACCCGGCCGCCCGGTTCGGGTTCCGGAGTTTCAGTCGCCAATGCAGGAATCCTACCGCAACCTGGTCTACGGCGTCGCGCTCGCGCTGATGATCGGATGGGTCCTGCATGTCGGCAGCGGCATCATCGTGCCGGTAGTCGCCTCGGTGCTCGTGGTCTACGTCGTGCTCGGGCTTGTGCACGCCTTCGACCGCATCCCGGTGATCGGGCCCGCCGTGCCGGAGGCCGTGCGCTACATCGTCTCGATCATCGTCATCGGGGCGATCCTGTCCTACGGGATCTCGGCGCTCATCAACAACATCAACCAGGTGATCGCGGTCGCGCCCGGCTATGTCCAGAGCCTCGTCGCCCTCGTCCAGCGCGGGGCCGAGTTCATCGGAATCGAGCAGGAACCGACCTGGGAGACGATCCGCGCCGAGGTGCTGGGCCGCATCAATGTCGAGGCGCTGATCGGCTCCACCGTCAGCTCGATCTCCGGCATCGTCTGGGTGTTCGTGCTGATCCTGATCTATGCCGCCTTCCTCCTCGCGGAGCGGACGGCATTCGCGGGCAAGATCGCCTATCTTTCGGACGATCCCGCGAAGGTGGCCCGCATCCACAAGGTCGTGTCCGCCATCAACGACCGGATCGGCACCTATCTGGCGCTGAAGACCCTGATCAACATCATCCTGGGCGTGCTCTCCTACGCGATCATGGCGATGCTCGGCATCGAGTTCGCCGGATTCTGGGCGGTCCTGATCGCGCTCCTGAACTACATTCCCTATCTCGGTTCGTTCCTTGGCGTCGCCTTTCCCGTGGCGCTCTCCTTTCTCCAGTTCGGCGACACCTACACGGCCCTCGTCGTGCTCGCGGCCCTGTCGGCCGCGCAGTTCTTCGTCGGCTATTTCCTCGAGCCGTGGATGATGGGAAGCTCGTTGAACCTCAGCCCGTTCGTGATCCTCGTGAGTCTCGCCGTGTGGTCCGCGCTCTGGGGGGTCGCGGGCGCGCTCCTCGCGGTGCCGATCACCGCGATCATCGTCATCGTCCTGTCTGAATTCGACGGCACCCGCCCGATCGCGGTGCTCCTCTCGCTCGACGGGCAGGTGAGCCGTCCCGAGCCACGGCCCCGCGTGGCTGCGCGAAAGCGGGTGGCTGCCCTGCCGGCGGAGGTGACCCGGACCGGACAGGATCAGGTAACCGGCCGGTGTCGGAAGGGATAGGATGTTCGCGATGCTGATGCGCAGGTGCCCGCGCCGGAGAACGGGTGTCCCGCCGCGAGCGACATCAGGGCATCACGTTCCTTCCGCGTGCGACGCCCCCAGGGTTGGGGATCCGTGTCTCCGCTTCAGCCCTCCAGCGCCGCGTCGAGCGTGATCTCGGCCCCGGCGAG
>JAJUJF010000117.1 GCA_029265455.1 Paracoccaceae bacterium
CCTGGACGAGCAGGCCGCGCTTCTCGCCTCCGGGAAGGAAGGCGGAGGGCTCGCCCCGCGTGTCCGGGTTGCGCGGAAGCTCGGCCAGGGATTCGGTGAGCGCATCCGGATCGTCGGTGGCGACGAGGTCGAGCGCATCGGCGGGATAGCCGATGGCCACGGCGACGGCGTTGGCGAGCGCGAGGGCGGCGTGGAGCCCGCCAAGGTCGTGCCGGGGTTTCGCCCGCGACAGGATCCGCACTCCCGCAGCGCCCCAGGCGAGGGCGGCGGCCAGTGCCTCCGGGCCGATGGAAGTGATCTCGTTGACGGCGAGCGGCAGGACGCGGGCGGGAATTCCGGTGCTGAAACGGCCCGCGAGTTCGACGATTTCGGCGCCCTGTTCTGCATCGTGCAGGAGCACCACCGCGTCCTTTCCGCCGGCGGCTGCATAGGTCCGCAGGAGCGTGCGCAACCGCGCGAGCAGCGCGTCAACGGGCGGCAGCGCATAATGCACGGCACCGGTCGGGCAGGCGGCGGCACACTGGCCGCAGCCGGCGCAGATCATGGGATCGATCTCGACCGCGTCGCCGGCGGGCGCGATCGCCCCGGTCGGGCAGAGATCGAGACAGCGGGTGCAGCCGGTGATGCGGTTGCGGGAATGGGCGCAGAGCGTGGCGTCGAATCCGACATAACGCGGCTTGTCGAAGGTGCCGACGAGATGCGAGGCGGCGGCGATCGCCTTCTCGACCGAAGCGGCGTGACCGGGATCGGCACGGAGATAGCCCGGGCGCAACTCGTCGGCGGCAAAGAGCGGCCTGCCCCCGCGGAGGTCGAGGATGATGTCGGCCTCGGAAACCGCGCCGTCCGTGCCCTGTCCAAAGGCGAGGGCATGGCGCGAGGAGGGAGAGGGATGGGCGAAATCGTCGATGGTGAGGCGGAAGGCGCCGAGATGGCCCTCCGCCTTGCGCACCCGTCCCTGGAGGACGGGGAATTCGCGCCGGCGTGGCGGCAGGATTTCCGTTCCCGGCTCGACGAGGACGGTGACGTCGAGATGTTCGGCAAGGCGGCGCCCGGCCTCGGTGGCGGTCTCGTCCCGCCCGAGGATGAGCACGACGCCTTCGGACGTGGCGGAGACGAGGCGGATCGGCGGCACGGGCTCCGCCGCGGCCGCGAGGAGGGCGGCGGTCTTGGGGCCGCTCGCGCGCGCCTCCTGCGTCCAGCCCGCGGTCTCGCGGATATTGGCATAGGCGCGGTGGCCGGTATGGCCCGTCTCCTCGGCAACTTCCTCGAAGAGGGGCTGTTCCTGGGTGCAGCCGACGGTGATGGAACCGCCTTCCGCAAGCGCTTCCCGGAAACGGGCAAGTTGCCGGCCGCAGAGCTGGGTCGCGGTCTCGATCCTGCCGGTGCAGGCGCGGGCGACGGCCGCCTCGTCGGGCGCCATCGTGCGTTCGCAGGAACAGAGGAAGATCGTTCTTGGCCGGTCGGTCATGGCTGGGCTCCTCCCGGGGAGCGTGGCGTGGGCGCTGGCGGTTCCGCCCTTGAAGGCACGGGCTTCCGTGATGATACTTCAGATGGTGTTTCAAAAATGCCCCCGAGCTGCAAGGACGGACTGCTGATATGATCGCGACGGAGGCATACGGTGAAAGCTCCGGGCGACTGTTCCTGCCGCCGGCCTTCACCGGATTCCCGGTGGCGGGGGAAGCGCATCCCTTCGACGTCGCGCAGGAACGGGCAGGGGAGGAGGGCGCGGGTGCGCTCTTCCATGCCGAACGCCCCGGCCTCTTTGCCTTCGCGCTGGTGCTGGAGCCGGATGTGCCGCTTGCCCGGGCGCGCCGGGCCTTCCCGGTGGCGATGGCGGCAGTTGCCGATGCGCTCGCCGCGCATTGCCTGCCGGAGCGGTCGGTAAGCATCGGCTGGCCCGGCGTGCTGCTTTACGACACGAGCCGGATCGGCGGCGGCCGCCTTGCCTGGCCGCGCGACTGCGCCGAAGGGGAGGTGCCCGACTGGCTCGTCTTCGGCGTCGATCTCATCCGTGACCGCGATGCCGTCGCCGAGCCGGGCCGGTTCCCCGAGACCACCTCGTTGCGGGAGGAGCTTTTCGACGGACCGCTCGAGATCCTCGAGAGTTTCGCGCGGAACGCCACGCGGCGCTTCGATCTGTGGGAGGCGCAGGGCTATGACGCGGCGATCGCGGATTTCCTGCACCGGCTCGAAGGGGTCGCGTCCGGCGCCAGGTGCCGGATCGGTCCGACCGGCGACCTCCTCATCCGCGAGGCGGGCCGGGAACGGACGCGGCCCCTGGTGCCGGCGCTCGTCGAGGCCGCCTGGTTCGATCCCGTGGCGGGAGGGCCGCGCCTGTGATCCTGCTTCTCCGCACGCTCCGGCTCGATGCCTCGGATACCGTGGTCTTCGCGCGCGCGGCCGAGCCGGGAGAATGGGCGGTTCCCGGCACCTTCCTCTATGCCGGCCGTGAACCGGACGGCCTTCCGCGCAAGGAACGGATTGCCTTCCGCTCCGGCTTTCTCGGCCTCGGCTCCTGGGGACATTCGACCCTTGCCGTGGTGAGCGAGACGGATGCACCCGGCCGCGCGTCGGCGGTGGAGGCGCTGGCGACGGGGCTGGTCGAGCATCTCGGCGCGCCCGACGCCGCGACGGCGATGCCGGCGGCGGAGGAGGAGATCGCCTATGCGGAAGGCCTCTGTGCCGGGCATCCCCCCGGCACCGTGATCGCGCTCCACCGCGAGGCCGAGCCCGGCGGCGGCATTCGCGAGCGGTTTCGCACGCTGAGGCCGCGGGGGGAGACCAGTCTCGGCGCGCCGCACCTGCGCGGACACGACCGCGCGTTCATGGTCGTCGAGACCGATGAGCCGGAGGCGGCGGAGGAGCGGGTCGATCTCGTGGAACTCCTGAAGGGACGGCGATGAGGGAATTCTGGGTCGCTTCCGGCCATCACCTGAGCCGCGTCACGCCGGAGGGGCGGCTCGCGGTCACGGACGAGCTGCTGCTCGCCTGGCTCGCGCGGCCCGAGATCGTGCCGCCCGAGGACGCCTGTGCCGCCGAGCGCGCGTTGCACGCCCGGCTGCTCGCAGCGCCGAAGGCGCATGTCGCGCCCGGCGAGATTGCCGTCCTCGCCGATCGGGACGCGCGGGAGAACTGGGAGCATTTCCTCGGGTTCCGTGACCGGCTGATCGCGGCCGGGACGATCGAGGGAGCCTATCTCGGCCTCATCCGCGAGGGCGCACAGGTCGCGCCGATCTTTCTCGAGCAGCTCGTGCATCTGGTGATGCGCAACGCCCTCGACGGCGTCGACGATCCCTTCACCCTGCGGGCGGCCGAGCTCTTCTGGCGGCCGCAGCGCGGCTTCGTGCGCGAGGGCGGGCTCGTTCTCGTCGATGAAGAGCGGATCGCGGCGCTCGAGTCGGAGGCTCGGGCGAGCCCGCTGATGGCGATGCTCGGACCTGCGCCCGAGGAAGGTTTCGAGGTGATGACACCCGAGAACGCCTGGACCTACTGGAGCCGATCGGACGCGCATGCGATGGCGTTGCCGTTCGGGGGCGAGCCGCGGGCGCGGGCGGGGCTCGGGCGGGCCATTGCTGCCTTCCTGCGCCATCTCCTCGGACTCGAGACATTCGTGGAGCCGCTGGTTGCCGCGGATGAGCCCGACCTGCGCTGGTATGTGGGCCTCAACGCCGAAGGCACGGCGATCGGGGACGCGCTCTGGCGCGGCACGGACGGGGCGGCGGAGCAGCTTGTCGGCCTCTTCCGGCTGCAGGCGGAGCCCGGCCGCTTCGAGCCGGTGATGGAAGGGCATCCGGTCTATCTCTTCATGGGCCTGGCGCGGGACAATATCGTGCGGCTCAAGCCCCAGAACCTGATCGTCGGGCTGCCGTTGCGGGCGGGAAGGAGCGGGCAATGCCGCGCAAGGGGATGACGGTCGGCGTCGTGGCGGTCTCGCGCAAGCCGGTGAGCCGCTGGGCGAAGCGGGGTTTCGTCCCCTCGGCGGTCCTGCCGGCGGTGCCCTCGATGCCGCCGCGGACGCGGCTCGGGCCGGAGGGGGATGTCGAGACCTGGTATCTCGGACCGGCCTCGATCGAGTTTCATCCCGGGGACACCGGGCATTACCGTGACAATCTGTTGTCGGGACGCCCATCCGTCTGGGTGGCGCTGAGGGCGGGACGCGAGCCCGAGGTGCATCTGGTGACGGTCGATCCCTACGAGGGCGAGGCCATTGCCGGGGATCCCGGACTGGTGGTGGAGGCGGTGCCGATGCCCGAGGCCTTGCGTCTCGCCGTGACCGCCTTCTTCGAGGTGCATCACGTCGAGGAGGTCTTCGTGAAGCGCAATCGCACGCGGAGCGATCCGGGCGGGAGAAGGCCGGAGGGCAGCAGGGTGCTCCACCCGGATAAGGGCAAATGAGCCGCGACGGCTTTCTCGAACGCTGGTCGTCCCGCAAGCGGGCGGCGCTCCGGGAGGGGAAGGCGCGGGCGGACGAGGCGCGGGAGGAGAACGCGCCGGTGCCGGAGGACGGGGACATGGCCGCGCCACAGCCCGCCGCAATACCTGAGGAGACCGCACCGGAGGCGGAGACCGCCGGGGAGGATGGCAGCCGGCAGGATGCACCGATCACCGAGGAGGAGCTCGCCCGGCTGCCGCCCGTGGAGACGGCGACACGCGAGGAGCTGCGGGCCTTCCTGCGCAGGGGGGTGCCGGGAACCCTCAGGCAGGCGGCGTTGCGGCGGATCTGGGTGCTGAACCCGCGCATCCGCGATCATGTCGATCCTGCCCTCGACTATGCATGGGATTTCAACGAGGCGGCAGCCAGGGCAGGTCCTCTTGCCTCGGCCGATGCCACACGCCTTCTCGAGGGGATGCTCCTTGGCAGGAAGGCATCATCAGCAGCGCCCGCGCCGGCGGCGGAAACGGATGGCACGCCGGCCGCCGGGCAAGCAGCCGGAGCCGCCGATCCGGCGCCTGAAGCTCCGGCGCCCCCGACCGGGGCAGGAGACGGGCAGCAAGGGACGGCGGAGGAGAAGCTGCCGCCCGGATCCTCGCAGGAGGATGAGGTCGCCTCCGCCCGGCCGAGGCGGCATGGAAGCGCAACTCCGCGGGTTCCGTGACCGCGACCCGGCGCCGGACTTCCCTGTTGCTTTCTGCAGTTGCGGGGATAAGCTCGGATTCGGGGAAGGTCCATTGGCAACGATCCGCAGCAATACGCAAACAGGCATCAGGCCCGAATTCACGTCGCAGCCGGACGGAGGCGAAGTCGTGGATGAAGTCGAACTGCTGCGCGCGGCGGTCTATTCGCTGCTGGCCCGGCTGCTGGTACGGGCACCGGACGCCGCGCTGCTGCGCGAGGTGGCGGGCATTGGCGGCAATGATGACGATGCCGCGCCGCTCGCTTCGGCGCGGGCCGCGCTCGCCGAGGCGGCGGCGAAGGCCGATCCCGGCGAGGTGGAACGGGAGTATTTCACCCTCTTCGTCGGGGTCGGCCGGGGCGAACTGCTGCCCTTTGCGTCCTACTACCGCACCGGCTTCCTGAACGAGCGACCGCTCGCGGAGCTCCGCCGGGATCTCGCCCGCATCGGGATCGAGCGGGCGCCGGGCTGTCACGACCCGGAGGACGGGATCGTGACCCTCTGCGACGTGATGGGCGCCTTCGCCTCCGGCAGCCTGCGGGATGCGCGCATGCCGGAGCGGGAATTCTTTCATCGCCATCTCGCCCCATGGGCGGGGCAGTTCTTCGCGGATCTCGCAACGGCGCCCTCGGCGCGGTTCTACCGCGCCGTCGGCGGTCTCGGTGCCTCGTTCATCGGCATCGAGACCATGGCTTTCGCGCTCGACGACTGATCGGCGCGGATCTTCCACAGGGGGTTCCCGCCCCCGACCACCCAAGGGCCGCCGGGCCTTCGTCCGGCAGGTCGCACAGGCAAGGAGGAGGCGTTCGATGGCTGGTGATGAACGCAGGGAATCGTCGGACAGGACATCGGTCGGACGTCGCGGCTTTCTCGGGGCGCTGGCCAGCCTGACGGCGGGCGCGGCACTCGTTGCGCCCGGCGCTGTCGGCAAGGCGCAGGCGGAGACCACGGACGAGGAGCGGACGAAGGCGCGCTACACGGAAAGTGAACACGTGAAGCGCTACTACGAAACCAATCGTTACTGAGGTCCATGCCATGCTCGTCAAGCGCAAAGCCGGCACCGCCGCGAAGACCCGCCTTTCCGCCCTTGCCGAGGGGATCGCCTCCACCGCCCTCGACCGGCGCGCCTTTCTCCGCAATTCCGGGCTGACGGTCGGCGGCCTCGCCGCGTTCTCGACCCTCGGCGCCGGCACGATCAGGCCGGCCGCCGCCGGGCCGACCGATCACACCCAGCCGATCGAGTTCCGCCAGAACATCTGCACCCACTGCTCCGTCGGCTGCTCGGTTCGTGCGGAGGTGCAGAACGGCGTCTGGGTCGGGCAGGAACCGGTTTGGGACAGCCCGATCAACCGCGGCAGCCACTGCGTCAAGGGTGCCTCCGTGCGCGAGATCGCGCACGGCGACCGGCGGCTGAAATACCCGATGAAACTGACCGGCGGCGAGTGGCAGCGCATCTCCTGGGAGCAGGCGATCGACGAGATCGGCGACAAGATGATGGAGATCCGCGAGCGCGACGGCGCCGACTCCGTCTACCTGCTCGGCTCCGCCAAGTTCTCGAACGAGGGTTCCTATCTCTTCCGCAAGTTCGCGGCCTTCTGGGGCACCAACAATGTCGACCACCAGGCACGCATCTGCCATTCGACGACGGTGGCGGGCGTGGCCAACACCTGGGGCTACGGCGCGCAGACGAATTCCTACAACGACATCCGCAACGCGAAGACCCTGATCTTCATGGGCTCGAACGCGGCGGAGGCGCATCCGGTCGCCTGCCAGCACATCCTGTCCGGCAAGGAGCTCAACCGCGCCAACGTCATCGTCCTCGACCCGCGCTTCACCCGCACGGCGGCGCATGCCACCGATTACGTGCGTTTCCGCTCCGGTACCGACATCGCCGTGGTCTGGGGCATCCTGTGGCACATCTTCGAGAACGGCTGGGAGGACAAGGATTTCATCGCCAGCCGCGTCCACGGCATGGACGAGGTCCGCGCCGAGGTGGCGAAATACACGCCCGAGGAGGTCGAGCGCATCACCGGCGTCCCGGGCGAGCAGCTCCGCCATGTCGCCGACAAGTTCGCGAACGACGGCCCCTCGACCTTCATCTGGTGCATGGGCGGCACCCAGCATTCGGTCGGCACCGCCAACGTGCGCGCCTACTGCAACCTGCTGCTGGCCACCGGCAACGTCGGCCGCGAGGGGACGGGGGCGAACATCTTCCGCGGCCATACCAACGTGCAGGGGGCGACCGACCTGGGTCTCGATGTGACGTCGCTGCCGCTCTACTACGGCCTGTCCGAGGGGAGCTGGAAACACTGGGCCCGGGTCTGGGAGGTGCCCTACGACTATTTCGTTTCCCGTTTCGACGAGGTTCCGGCCAAGGGCGGCCGCGAGGCCCGCACGCGCGAGCAGAACATGCAGACGTCGGGCATTCCCTCGACGCGCTGGTTCGACGCGACGCTCTACGATCCGGAGGATGTCGACCAGCGCAGCAACATCAAGGCGATGGTGGTGTTCGGCCATAACGGCAACACTATTCCGCGGATGAAGGCGTCGCAGGAGGGGCTGGACGCGCTCGATCTCCTCGTCGTCGCCGATCCGCATCCGACCATCTTCGCCGCGCTGCCGAACCGGACCGAGAACACCTATCTCCTGCCGATCGCCACCCAGTTCGAATGCGCCGGAACCCGCACCGCGTCGAACCGCTCGCTGCAATGGTACGACCCGATCGTCGAGCCGATCTTCGAGAGCGCGACCGACTACTGGGCGATCTACCAGCTGGCGCGGAAGCTCGGCTTTGCCGAGGAGATGTTCAAGAACATCGAGATGGTCGAGGGCAAGTTCGGCCCGGAGCCGAGCGCGGAATCGCTCCTGCGCGAGATCAACCGCGGCGGCTGGTCGACCGGCTATTGCGGCCAGAGCCCGGAGCGGCTGAAGGCGCATCGCGACAACCAGGCGGCCTTCGACATCAGGACGCTGCGCGCTCCTGCCGACCATCCGGAGGTCGGCGGCGACTATTACGGCCTGCCCTGGCCATGCTGGGGCAAGCCGGAGGTCCGCCATCCCGGCACTCACGTCCTCTACAACACCACTCTCCCGGTGATGGACGGCGGCGGCGCCTTCCGGCCGCGTTTCGGGATCGAGCGCAACGGCGAGACACTGCTCGCCGAAGGGAGCTGGCCGGCCGGATCGGAGATCGAGGACGGCTATCCCGAATTCACCATGGCCGTGCTCAAGGAACTCGGCTGGGACGCCGACCTGACCCCGGAGGAACGCGCCATCATCGAGGAGATCGGCGGCGGCGACGAGGAGGCGATCGACGCCGTCTCCTGGTCGACCGACCTTTCGGGCGGCATCCAGCGCGTCGCCATGGCGCATGGCTGCGTCCCGTTCGGTAACGGCAAGGCGCGGTCGGTGGCGTGGAACCTGCCCGACCCGGTACCGACCCACCGCGAGCCGATCTACACGCCTTCGCCCGAACTTGCCGCCGACTATCCGGCGCTCGAGGACGGCTGGCAGCTGCGGATGCCGAACATCGGCCGGTCGATGCAGCAGGCGGCGATCGACGAGGGGATCGCCGAGAAGTTCCCGATCGTCCTCACCTCGGGCCGCCTCGTCGAATACGAGGGCGGCGGCGAGGAAACCCGGTCGAACAGGTGGCTGGCCGAGCTGCAGCAGGACATGTTCGTCGAGATCAACCCGGCCGACGCCGAGGCGCGCGGCATC
>JAJUJF010000116.1 GCA_029265455.1 Paracoccaceae bacterium
CGTCGCGTCGTCACCGGCGCGCTCGAGATCGAGCGCCGCGAGAAGCGCATCGGCGCGAGTCTCGAGGCGGCTCCCGTCGTCCATGCCGACGCGGACACCCGCGCCATCCTCGACAGCGTCGATTTCGCCGACATCTGCATCACCTCCGGCCTCACGCTCGCCGATGCCGAGGCGCCGGCGGAGGCGTTCCGCCTCGACGACGCGCCGGGGATCGCCGTTGTTCCCGCGCATGCCGAAGGCGCGAAATGCGCTCGCTGCTGGAAGGTCCTGCCCGATGTCGGCGCGCATCGCCACGTGGACGTCTGCGCGCGCTGCGACGCGGCTCTCGGCTGAGGGCAGAAACCGGGAGCGACACCCGCGTGGATCACGGTGCCGATGCTGCTGGAGCAGCCGCCCCGGACAACTGCGCCGGTGTCCTCAGCGGTTGACGTCGACCACCACGCGGCCGCGCACGCCTCCCTTCAGGATCGAGCGGCCGAGTTCGGGCAGATCCTCGAGACCGGCCTCGACGATCATTCCCTCGAGCTTCGCGAGATCGAGCAGTTCCACGATCCGCGTCCAGGCGCGCACCCGCACATCGTAGGGCTGAAGCACGCTGTCGATGCCGAGGAGATTGATGCCGCGCAGCAGGAACGGGATGATGCTGAGCGGCACGTCGACACCGCCCGCATTGCCGACGGCGGCCACGGCTCCGCGATACTTGAGTTGCCGCGTCACGCGCCCGAGGACGGTGCCGCCCACCGCGTCCACGCAGGCCGCCCAGGTCTCGCTCTCCATCGGGCGTTTCGTCGGTTCGGCAAGGCTTTCGCGCGGCACGATGGTTGCCGCGCCAAGGTCGCGCAGATAGGTCTCCTGCTCCGGACGCCCGGTGACGGCCGCGACCTCGTGCCCGAGCGAGGCGAGAAGCGCGACGGCGATCGAGCCGACGCCGCCCGCGGCACCGGTGACGAGAACCGGCCCCTTCCCCGGCTTCAGGCCATGCGCCTCGAGCGCCTCGATGGCCAGCATCGCGGTGAATCCCGCCGTTCCCACCGCCATCGCCTGGCGCGCGGTCAGCCCTTCGGGGAGCGGCACCAGCCAGTCCCCGCGCACCCGCGCCTTCTGGGCATGGCCGCCCCAATGCGCCTCGCCGACCCGCCAGCCGGTCAGCAGCACCCTGTCGCCCGGCTTCCAGCGGGGATCGCTGCTCGCCTCGACGGTGCCGGCGAAGTCGATTCCCGGCACATGCGGGTAGCGTTTGACGAGGCCCGCGCCCGGCCCCATCACGAGGCCGTCCTTGTAGTTCACGGTGGAATACTCGACCGCCACGGTGACATCGGCCTGGGGCAGGTCCTCCGGCGCGATGGAGCGCACGCCCGCGCGGGTCGTGCCATCCTCGTCCTTCTCGACCACAAGCGCGCGGATCGACATGTCGTCCTCCCGGTTTGCTCGGGAAAAGCATCTCCCGCAGGGTCGCGATGTCAACGGGCGAGATGTGGGGCCGCGGCACACTCCGGGTGCCGCGGCCCCGCGCCCGCCGCCGCTCCCCCGATACGGCGGCAGGCCAACGACGTCAGTGCGCCATCAGAACGGGTACCTTGGCACGACTGATCATCGCGACAGTCGTACCCCCGAAAATCCGCTGACGCAGCCGCGAATGTCCGAATCCGCCCATGACGATCAGGTCTGCGCTGAAATCCGCCGCACACCGGTTGAGGATGTCGGCGCATTCCCGCCCGTCGCGCGGCAGGCGGTGGATGGTCGGGCTGATCCCGTGCCGGCCGAGATAGGTGGCAAGATCGGCGCCGGGCTCGGGCCCGTGCCCCTCGAAGGAGGGAACGGGATCGATCAGCACGACATGGACCTCGCGCGCCTGCCGCAACAGGCCGAGGGCATCGCGGACCGCCTTCGACGCCTCGACACTCGCATCCCAGGCGATCATCGCCGTCTCGACCTCGGGAAAACGTATTTCGCCCACCGGCATCAGGAGGATCGGCCGCCCCGATTCGAAAAGCGCGCCGTCCATCACCGCCGTCTGGAGCGGGTCCTTGTTCTTCTCCGTCTGCGGGACGAGCGTGAGGTCGGCATAACGCGCTGCCCGCGCCGCAACGGCCGCGATCGTGCCCCGGTCGATGTGGTGAGACTCCACGGAGGCGGAAATGCCGCGCGCGCCGAGCGCGGCCAGGATCGCGGCGGCACGGGCATCGGCCGCCTCCTGCCCCTCGCGAATCTCGGTCGCCCAGACGTCGTTGGAGACGATGCCGTAGGGCGAGGACGGCGGCGGTGGCGCGATGCCGATCACGAGGACATGGAGATGAGCCCCGAGAGCCGCGGCGATCGCCGCCGCCCGCTCCACCTCGCGGTCGTCATCCGCAGCGCCGACCGCGATCAGCAAGGTCCTGAAGGACATGGGCTCCTCCCCTGTGCAACCATCTTTCACCATCGCAGCCTCCCATAGACGTCGCATGCTTCCGGACGGTAGGCTAGATCAAGAGGGAAATGGGGCGTGAGGAGGCCTGCCATGGCTCTGGAAGATTTCAAGGCACGGATCGCGCTGCTCCTCGACGAGGCCGCGGAACGACCCGAAGACACGCACGCGCTGCAGGAGCAGATACGCGAGCAGCTCGCCGTACTGAAGGCGATGGGCATGCCGCTCCCCCAGGATCTCGTCGATCTCGAACAGGCGCTCGAGGAGGATTTCGAGGAAGCGGTCCGCCGCCGGCGCGGCCTGCGCCAGCCCCCGCCCTCCCCGATCGAGGCCCCCGACAGCTGAGAGCCTGACACCGCCCCGATCCGCCCGCAACCACCCCCGCATCTTCTGCCAGGACGTGCCGATGCTCGAAGCCCTGACGCTGCTCTTCGTATGCCAGCTTGCCGGAGAGGCGCTCGTGCGTCTCTCCGGCCTCAGCTTCCCCGGCCCGGTCCTCGGCATGGCGATCATGCTCGGCGTGATCGCCATCGCCGGCCGGACAGGCGCGAATCTCGAGCGGGTCGCCGATACCCTCCTGAAGAACCTCTCGCTCCTCTTCGTGCCGGCTGCGGTCGGCGTCATCCAGCAGATCGACCTGCTCGCCGCGAACTGGCTCGCGGTCATCGGCGCGGTGGTGGGCTCGACCGTGCTCACGCTCATCGTCACCGTCTACGTCTTCCGGGCCGTCGCCCGTGCCATCTCACGCCCATGAAAGGCCGCGAACTCTACCAGATCTGGGTCTATCTTGCGGAAACGCCGCTGCTCTGGCTGACGGCGACCCTCATCGCCTACGTGATCGGCGAGCGGATCTCGCGCGGGTTCAGCCGCCATCCGCTCGCCAATCCGGTGATCATCGCGACGGCCCTGCTCGTCACCCTTCTCGCCGTGACGGGAACCCCCTACCCCGACTATTTCGCGGGCGCGCAGTTCATCCATTTCCTCCTCGGGCCGGCGACGGTGGCGCTCGCCATCCCGCTCTGGCGCAACCGGACGCAGGTCCGCCGCAACCTCCTGCCGATGGTGGCGGCGCTGCTCGCGGGATCGCTGACCGCGGTCGCCTCCGCCGTCGCCATTGCCTGGATGCTCGGGGCCCCGCGCGAGATCCTCGCCTCGCTCGCGCCGAAATCCGTCACCTCGCCGATCGCGATGGCGCTCGCGGAACCGCTGGGTGGCATCCCGGCGCTCACGGCAGTGCTGGTGGTGCTGACCGGCGTCCTCGGGGCGGTGGTGGTGACGCCGCTGATGAACCTCATGCGGATCCGCGACTTCGCGGCCCGAGGCTTCGCGGCCGGCGTTGCGTCGCACGGGCTCGGCACCGCGCGCGCATTCCAGGTCTCGGAGGAAGCCGGCACCTTCGCCGGGATTGCCCTCGGTCTCAACGGCGCGATGACGGCGATCATCTTCATGTTCGCGTCACTCTTCCTCTGACCCGCGCTGACCGGGGGGCCTCAGGCCCGCCGCGCCGTCATCGACGTGGCGCCAAGGAGTTCGAGCACCTTCGCCTCGATGCTCTCCGCGGAGAGGCCTGCCGTCGCGTACATCCTCGCCGGCGCATCCTGGTCGATGAAGATGTCCGGGAGCACCATCGAGCGGAACCTGAGGCCGTGATCGAACGCGCCCTCGTCGGCAAGCAGCTGGGCGACATGGCTGCCAAATCCGCCGACCGAGCCCTCCTCGATGGTGATGAGGGCATCATGGCGCGCGACGAGATCGAGGATCATCTCCCGGTCGAGCGGCTTCGCGAACCGGGCATCGGCGATCGTCGGCTCGATGCCCCGCGCGGCAAGGGCCTCGCGTGCCTTCAGGCATTCGGCGAGCCGCGCGCCGAAGGAGAGTATGGCAACGCCCGAGCCCTCCCGCACGATCCGTCCGCGCCCGATCGCGAGCGGCTCCCCCCGCTCCGGCAGATCGACGCCCACGCCCTCGCCGCGCGGGAAACGGAAGGCGATGGGGCCATCGTCGTAAGCCGCCGCGGTGGCGACCATGTGCACGAGCTCCGCCTCGTCCGCCGCCGCCATCACCACGAATCCGGGCAGGCAGGCGAGATAGGCGATATCGAAGGCGCCGGCGTGCGTCGGGCCGTCCGCGCCGACGAGCCCGGCACGGTCGATGGCGAAACGCACCGGCAGGCCCTGGATCGCCACGTCATGCACGACCTGGTCGTAGCCACGCTGGAGGAAGGTCGAGTAGATCGCGCAGAAGGGCTTGAGCCCCCCTGCCGCCATCCCGGCCGAGAAGGTCACCGCATGCTGCTCGGCGATGCCGACGTCGAACATGCGTTCCGGAAACCGCCGGTCGAAGAGGTCGAGGCCGGTCCCGTCCGGCATTGCCGCGGTGACGGCGACGATGCGGCTGTCGCGCTCGGCCTCGCGGATGAGCGACTGCGCGAAGACCTTGGTGTAGGTGGGCGCGTTCGAGGGGGCCTTCTTCTGGGCGCCGGTGATCACGTCGAATTTCGAGACGCCGTGATACTTGTCGGCCGAGGCCTCCGCCGGCGGATAGCCCTTGCCCTTCCGGGTCACCGCATGGATCAGCACCGGCCCGTCCGCCCGCGCCCGGAGATTGCGCAGGATGGTGAGCAGCATCTCCATGTCATGGCCGTCCACCGGGCCGTAATAGGTAAAGCCCAGCTCCTCGAACAGCATGCCGCCGACCGTCATGCCCTTGACGAGTTCATGCGCGCGTTTCGCGCCCTCCTGGAGCGGCCGCGGCAGCATCCTGACCGCGCCCTTCGCCGCCGCCATGAAGTCCTGGTAGGGCATGCCGCTCGCGATCCGCGACAGATAGCTCGACATCGCGCCGACGGGAGGCGCGATCGACATCTCGTTGTCGTTGAGGATGACGAAGAGGCGCTTCTTGAGATGGCCGGCGTTGTTCATCGCCTCGTAGGCCATGCCCGCCGACATCGCACCGTCGCCGATCACGCAGATGACGTCGCCCACATCCTCGCAGCCGAGGTCGCGCGCCACCGCGAAGCCGAGTCCCGCCGAGATCGAGGTCGAGGAATGCGCCGCACCGAACGGATCGTATTCGCTCTCGGCCCGTTTCGTGAAACCGGAAAGGCCGCCTCCCGCCCGCAGGGTGCGGATGCGGTCGCGCCGCCCGGTGAGGATCTTGTGCGGATAGGCCTGGTGACCGACATCCCAGATCAGCTTGTCCTTCGGCGTGTCGAAGACGGCGTGGATCGCGACCGTGAGCTCGACCACGCCCAGTCCCGCGCCGAGATGGCCGCCGGTGACGGAGACGGCCGAGATCGTCTCCGCCCGCAACTCGTCCGCCACCGCCCGCAGCTCGACCGTACTCAGGCCGCGCAGATCCGCCGGGCAGGTGATCCGGTCGAGGTGCGGGGTCTCGGGGCGGGGGTCGCTCATCGGCGTTCTCCTAGCGTCCTGCGCTTTCCCTCGTCGGAAGGGCTGTTCATCCGGGCCGCTCCACCGCGAAATGCGCAAGCTGCCGGAGCCGCTCCGCCGCGGAGCCGTAAGGTTTCAGGTTTTCACATGCCTCCGCGACGAGAGCGCGGGCCCTGTCGCGCGCCGCCTCGAGGCCCATGAGGCTCACGAAGGTGGCCTTGCCCCGGCCCGCGTCCTTGCCGACGCGCTTGCCCATCACTTCGGCCTCGCCCTCGACATCGAGTATATCGTCGCGGATCTGAAAGGCGAGTCCGAGCGCGGCGGCATAATTCAGGAGCGGTTCGGGCTGCGACCGGCCGAGGATCGCCCCCGATTCCGCCGCCCAGCCGATCAGCGCCCCGGTCTTGAGCCCCTGGAGCGCCGTCGTCTCCTCGAGGGTGAGCGGCAGCGCCGCGGTCTCGGCCTGGATGTCGAGTGCCTGCCCGCCCGCCATGCCGTGCGCGCCGGATGCCTCGGCCAGCCGCTGGACGAGACGGAGCTGGACCCGGGGATCGAGGCCGGTCTGGGGCCGGCTCAGGATGTCGAAGGCGAGCGTCTGCAGCGCGTCCCCCGCGAGAACCGCCGTTGCCTCGTCCCATTTCACATGCACCGTCGGCTGGCCCCGGCGCATCTGGTCGTCGTCCATGCATGGCAGATCGTCATGGACGAGGCTGTAGGCATGCATGCATTCGACCGCCGCTGCCGTCCGCAGCGCCTGGCTCGCCGGCACCCGGAAGAGCGCGGCACTCTCCATTGCGAGAAAGGCCCGGATCCGCTTGCCGCCCCCGAGAACGGCATGCCGCATCGCCGCGCCGAGCGCGGTGTCGTCCGCGGGCAGGAAGTCGGCGAGGGCCTCCTCGACCCGCGCGGCTGCGGCGCCCAGCGCGCCGTGGAAACCCTCGTCGGCAGCGATCATGCCGCTGCTCAGACGAGATCAGTGGGCTTGGTGGTCACCCTGCCGTCGGCACCCTCGGTGATCTGGGCGACCCGGGCTTCCGCTTCCTCGAGCTTCTTCTGGCAATGCGCCCGGAGCGCGGCGCCACGGCCATAGAGCGCGATCGATTCCTCGAGCGGCACGTCACCCTGTTCGAGCGATGCGACCACCCGTTCGAGTTCCGCCAGCGCCGCCTCGAAGGTGAGCGACTCGACCGGAACCTCGGCCGTCTCAGGCTTCCCGGACATGGACATGCTCCATCAGCACCCGCACATGCGCCGCGACCGACGCGGCGAGCGCCCTCAGATCATATCCGCCCTCCAGTGTCGAGACGACCCGCCCCTCGCAGTGCTTCTTCGCGAGCAGGCAGAGCTCGCGCGTCACCCAGGCGTAATCCGCCTCGGTGAGATTGAGGTTGGCGAGCGGATCGCGGGCATGGGCATCGAACCCAGCCGAGATCATGATGAGCTCCGGCGCCTGCGCATCGATGGCGGGCAGGATGTCGCGCTCGACGGCCGCCCTGAACTCCGGACCTTCCGCGCCCGGCGGCAGGGGGACATTGATGATCTGGCCATGCGCCCCCTTCTCGTGCCGCGAACCCGTGCCGGGGAAGAGCGGCATCTGCTGGGTCGAGGCAAACAGCACCCGGCCTTCATCCCAGAGCAGCGCCTGCGTGCCGTTGCCGTGATGCACGTCGAAATCCATGATCGCGATGCGCGAGAGCCCATGCGCCTCGAGGGCGTGGAGCGCCCCGATCGCGATCGTGCCGAAGAGGCAGAAGCCCATCGGCGTTTCCTTCTCGGCATGGTGACCGGGCGGGCGCACCGCGCAGAAGGCGTTGGTCATCTCGCCGGTCAGCACCATGTCGACCGCCCGCACCACCGCCCCCGCCGCGCGCCGCGCCGCCCGCACGGAGCCGGGGCTGAGGAAGGTATCGGCGTCGAGGGTGGCGAAGCCCTGCTGCGGGCTCCGGCTCTCGATCATGTCGAGATAGCTGCGCGGATGCGCCCGGAGGATGTGCTCGTCCTCGGCGAGCGGCGCCTCGATCCGGCAGAGATAGGAGAATTCCTCCGCCTCGAGGATCGCCAGAACCGCCCTGAGGCGGTCGATGGCTTCCGGATGCCCCGGAGGCGTGACATGGTCGAGGCAGTCGGGATGGGTGACGATCGCGGTGCTCATGATCCGGAGCCTACGCCGTCACCCTCCTGTTGCAAAGCCCGGCCGACCCGGCACCATCACATGCACGCTGAAGAGTCGGTCGGGATCCAGCCAGAGATCCGTCGCAGACCAGCCCGCCTCCGCCGCGAGGGCCCGGAATCCCTCGGGCGTGAACTTGTGCGAATTCTCGGTGTGGATGGTCTCGCCCGTCCGGAAGTGGAAATCCCGGCCGAGGACCTGCACGCTCTGCGCATGCAGGCTGACGAGATGCATCTCGATCCGGCTCTCCGCCGCGTTCCAGCGCGCATCATGCACGAAACCCGCGAGGTCGAAATTCCCTCCCAGCTCGCGGTTGATCCGCGCGAGCAGATTGAGGTTGAACTCCGCCGTCACCCCCTCCCGGTCGTTGTAGGCACGCAGGAGGCGATCCGCGTCCTTGACGAGATCGACACCGATCACCAGCGCGGCGACGCCGGGAAGCTCCGCGAAGGAAGCAAGCAGCGCCCGTGCCGCCTCCTTCTCGAAATTGCCGATGGTCGAGCCCGGAAAGAACACGATGCCGGGCCTGCCGCGATCGGCCGGCGGCAGGGTGATGCCTGTGGTGAAGTCGCCCACCACCGGCCGCACCGGCAGCCCGGGATGATCCCGCCTCAGCCGCGCCGCCGCCTGCCGGAGATGCGCCCCGGAGATGTCCACCGGCACATAGGCGCCGAGTTCCGGCAGCGCGTCGATGAGGATCCGCGTCTTCTCGAGCGATCCCGCCCCCGGCTCGATCAGCGCCGCCCCCTCGGGCACGAGCCGCGCGAGGCTCCCCGCCTTCTCCCGCAGGATCGCCATCTCGGTGCGCGTCGGGTAGTACTCGTCAAGCTCGCAGATCCGGTCGAACAGCCGCGATCCGGTCTCGTCATAGAAATACTTCGCCTCGAGCCGCTTCTGCCGCGCCCCGAGTCCGGCGAGCACCGATGCAGCGAATTC
>JAJUJF010000034.1 GCA_029265455.1 Paracoccaceae bacterium
ATGAAACAGGCGGCGATGAGTGCTACGCCGAACCCTGCTGCCGATGAGCGTGCCATGTCGCTAACCCTGCGCCGTGGCGAGATCCGCCGACGCCGGCATCGGCTCGTTCTCCGGCGGGGTTGCAGTCTGCCTCCTGCCGCGCGGGGTGACGGGCAGGGGGGCCGGCCCGAGTGCGAGATGGGGTCCCGCGCCGCCATCTTCGGTTGCCGACAGGGGGGCCGGGCGGGATGCCGGGGACGGACGTTCGGCATCCCTTGTCGCTTCGGCCAAGGACGTCATGCGATTCGCCGCCTCGGCCGCGGCCCCGATCTTGCCTTGCGCGCCTTCTCCGGCAGTTACCGGCGGAAGGTCGCGTGTCGCGGCAAGAAGAATGCGGAGCTGCCCGGCGACGCTTTCTGCACGACCGATCAGGTCCCTGAGTTCCTGGTTGCTTTCCCGGCTCGTGGCCTTCGCCTCGTCAAGCGTGCGGCGGGCATCCTCGAGCGCTCGGGTCATGCCGACAATGGCGCCGCCGACGCCCGATCTGAGGTCCCGGAGCGTGCGCAGCCGCTGCCCGAGCACGTAGCAGTAGATCCCGGCAAAGAGCGCCCCGGCGATCAGCAGCCCGTCGGTGATGATGTCCATCGGCGGTGTCCTCAGCTCAGCACGAACTCGGTGATCAGCAGATCCCGCACCCGTCCTTCGCCGGTGACGACCTGGATGCGCCGGAGCATCTGGGCGCGGAGCCAGACGGTCGCCGCGGGCTGCTCGAGATCGGCAACATCGACGGCGCGGAGATAGGTATTGAGCGCATCGATGATGCGCGGCATCAGCAGGGCCACGTCCTCCGCATGGTCGGGCTCGACCTCGAGTTCGCCGACGAAACGCAGGTGCCGTGCCGAGGCCTCGGGCGGCAGGTTGATGATGATGGGCTCTAGTGGCAGGAACCCGACCCCGTCGAGCGGCGCGATGGTCATCCTGGCGTGGTCCTTCGTGCCGAACACGCCGTCGAACAGGCCGAGATAGACAGCGCCGAAGCCGAGGCCGCCGAGCAGAAGTCCGGCCCCCAGACCAAGAGCGAGCGCGCGCTTCCCGGTCCCTTTCGGCGCCGGTGCTTGTTCGGATTGCGTGGCCATCCTCGTCCCCATGCGGATGCTTCTGATCCTTCCGGGACTTAGGCGATCAGGACTAACCGAATCTTAAGTGTCGCCGCAGAGGGTGCCGGCATCGGGGCAACCCGGCGGGCGCTTAGTGAGGGCGGGCGCGATGTTGGCATCCATCTCGAGATTCTGGAACGCGCTCGACCTCGGGCGGCGCGTCGTCCTCGTGCTCGGAGCGGTTGCGATCGTCGCGGCGATCTACGGCATCGGCCGGGTGGCCACGGCGCCGCCCATGGCGCTACTCTATTCCGGCCTCGAGCCCACGGCGGCGGGCGAGGTGGTGCGCGCGCTCGAGGAGCGCCGGGTGAGCTTTGAGGTGCGCGGTGATTCGATCTACGTCGCTGCCGATCGGCGCGACCAGACGCGGATGGCCCTCGCCGCGGAGGGACTGCCCGCGAGCGGCGCCGCCGGATACGAGCTTCTCGACGGACTTTCGGGTTTCGGCACGACGAGCCAGATGTTCGATGCCGCCTACTGGCGGGCCAAGGAGGGTGAGCTTGCCCGGACGATCACCGCCTCGGCCAACGTGCGGGCGGCGCGGGTGCATATCGCCAATCCATCGCCTCAGCCCTTCGTGCGGAACTCGACCACGACGGCCGCGGTCACGGTAACGATGGCGCGCGGCGAACTCGATGGAAACCAGGCGCGTGCGATCCGCTATCTCGTCTCCTCGGCAGTGGCGGGACTCGCGCCGGAGGCGGTGTCGGTGATCGATTCCGCGAGCGGCGTGGTGCTCGCGAGCGGGCAGGGCGATGCGGGCGAGAGTCCGGAAGGCGATGGTGCGTCGCGCACGGAGGTCCTCAAGCGGAATATCGAACAGCTGCTCGAGGCCCGGGTGGGGCCGGGGCGGGCGGTGGTCCAGGTCGCGGTGGACACGGACATGCAGAGCCAGACGATCACCGAGCGCCTGATCGACCCTGACAGCCGCACCGCGATCAGTTCGGAAATCGAGCAGAGTCGCGAAAGCCGGACCGGCCGCAATCCCGGCGTGACCGTCGCCTCCAACCTTCCCGACGGTGATGCGGCCGAGGCAAGCGACAGCGCCCGGGAGGCGAACCAGTCACGGGAGCGCACCAATTTCGAGATCTCCGAGACCCGACGCGAGCGGGTGATCCGGCCGGGCGAGGTCAGGCGGATCAGCGTGGCCGTGCTGGTCGACGGGATCACCAGGACCGATGCCAGCGGCGAAACGGTCTGGGAGCCTCGGCCGGAGGCAGAACTCGCACAGCTTCAGGACCTGGTGGAGGCGGCGGTCGGTTTCGACGAGGCGCGGGGCGACGTCGTCACGATCCGCTCGATGCAGTTCAGCATGCCGCTCGCCGATGGAGCAGTGGTGGAGCGGGCAGGAGAGAGTTTCGCAAGCCGGCACGGCGCGCTTCTCGCGCAGATCGGAATCCTCGCGGCGATCGTGCTCGCGCTCCTCTTCTTCGTGGTCAGGCCGATGCTGCGGCGTCCTGCGGCGCAAGCCGCCCCCGAACTCGACGAAGCGGAATCCCAGCCCCAGATCGCGGCACTTGCGCCCGCGGAGGAAGAGGCATCGGCGCCGGCCCTCCCCGAGGTCGAGAAGCTTCTCGAATTGCCACCGAGCGCCGGCAGGAAGATCGAGCGGCTGCGTGAGGTGGTTGCGCGCCGCAGCGACGAATCGGCCGCCGTCCTGCGTGGCTGGATCGAGACATCGGAAGCTGGAAGCGGGGGCGTGCGATGAGAGCCTTCAAGCTTGAGGTGATTGCCCCTTCGGTCGATCCGGCACGGGAAAAGGCCGCGGCGGAAGCGGCGATGCGGGCCGTTGCCCGCGAGGAAGGCTACCGCGAGGGCTACCTCGCCGGCCAGGCGGCGGCGATGGAAGCCCATATGGAAGATCAGGCACGCCTCACGGCCGCCTTCCTGGAGACCTTCGCCGATGCCCAGTTCACCAACGAGGCCGCGCGGCAGTCGGTGCTCGCCGCGATCGGACCGCTGCTCGCGAAGCTCTTCAGCGCGGTCGCGCCATCGGTCGCAGATCTGGGGCTGCCGACCGAGATCGCGGCGCGGATCGAAGCGGCGTTGAAGGCGGCGCCCGGCGCCACCCTCCGGATCCGCTGTGCGCCCGAGGTTGCGCCGGTGGTGAAGGGGCTGCTGGCAAGCCGGAAGCTTTCCGGTGAGGTCGAAACCGCGCCCGAACTGCTCCCCCGCGAGGCGGAAGTCGCCTGGGCGCAGGGTTTCGACCGGATCGATCTCGATGGCTGCATCGCGGACATCCGCGCCGCCATCGACGCGCATTTCGATATCGAGGAATCACGGTATGAAGAACGACTTTGCGGATGAACTGCCACAGGACGATCTCGCGCCGGCACCCACCCCGGCACGGCGTGGCTCATCCTTCATGGGCGTGCCGATCGAGGTGACGATTTCGGTCGGCAAGGCGCGGCCGCTCGTCAGCGAACTCGTCGAGCTGCGGCGCGACTCGGTACTGACGCTCGATTCGAAGATCGACGATCCGGTGGAGCTCCATATCGGCGACAGGCTGATCGCACGGGGCGAGCTTCAGGAGATCGACGACGGGACCGGGCGACTCGGCGTGCGCCTGACCGAGGTGGCCGATTTCTCGAATGACCTCTAGGCTTACCGCGCTCTTCACCGGCGCCGCGATCCTCGCCCTCGTGCTCGCCGGTCCGGCCACTGCGCAGGGAATCGCCATCGACCTCGGCGGCGAGGGCGGCTCGCTCTCGCTGAGGATGATCCAGATCTTCGTCCTGATCACCCTCCTGTCGCTGGCACCGGGACTTGCGATCATGGTGACATGTTTCCCGTTCATGGTGACGGTGCTCTCGATCCTGCGCCAGGCAATCGGCGTCCAGCAGGCGCCACCCAACATGATGATCGTGAGCCTCGCGCTCTTCATGACCTATTTCGTCATGGAGCCGGTCTTCACCGCGGCCTGGGAGGCCGGCATCCAGCCGATGCTCGACGGCGTGCTCGAGCCCGAACAGGCGGTGGGCCCGGTCCTCGACCCGTTCCGCAGCTTCATGCAGACCCGTGTCGATCCCGACACCCTCGGGATGATGGCGAATGCCGCGCCGCGCGCGCCGGAAGCGGAGGGAGAAATGCCGCTTTCGATTCTCGTCCCCTCCTTTCTCCTCAGCGAGATCCAGCGCGGCTTCGAGGTCGGCTTCCTGATCTTCCTGCCGTTCCTGGTGATCGATCTCGCCATCGCCGCGGTACTGATGTCGATGGGGATGATGATGGTGCCACCAGCAATCGTCTCGCTGCCTTTCAAGCTCGCGTTCTTCGTCATCGCCGACGGCTGGACGCTGCTCGCGGGAGCGATGGTCAGAGGATATGCGCAGTGACCGGAACTGCCGTGCTCGATGCGGCTTCCGCCGCTGCCCCGTCCGCCCCGCGCCCGATCGAGAAGGCCGCGATCATCCTCACCGCGCTCGGGCCCGAACTCGCGTCTTCGGTTCTGCGGGACGTCAATCCGGACAATCTCAAGCGATTCGCGCAGGCTACGGCCTCGCTCGGGCCGGTGAGCCAGCAGACGCTCGATGCGGTGATCCTCGAATTCCTCGATGCCCTTGCCGCCGGCTCCGACGTCGCGGGAGGCGCAGACGCGGCCCGGCGCCTGCTTGCGGGCATTCTTGACGAGGATCAGATCTCGGAACTGCTCGGCGATGCCGGCAGCAGCCGCATAACCGTGTGGGAGCGCATGAACATGGCCCCCGTGGCTGCCATCGCCGCATATGTCGGCAACGAACATCCCCAGACCGCCGCGGTCGTCCTGAGCGAACTGAAATCCGATACGGCAGCGAGCGTGCTCGAACGTCTCGACCAGACCTTTGCCCGGGACGTGGTGCTGCGACTTTCTCGGGTGCCGTCGCTCGATCGCCGGATGCATGACGCGGTGGCGGCGGCGATTGACCAGGACTTCCTTTCGGCGCTGCAGCGGGGCCAGTCGAGGCGGCGGCCGGCGGAACTGATCGCCGGGCTGATGAACAACATCTCGAGCGAGGCGCGGGAAGACTTCCTGACCCATCTCGAGAACACTGCCCCCGACCTGGCCTCCGATGTGCAGCGGACGATGTTCACCTTTGCCGACATCGCGACCCGGCTGCCTGCGCGCGAGGTCGGCACGATCGTGCGCGAGGTCGGCGAGGACATCCTCCTGCCGGCGCTCAAGTTCGGACAGATGCAGGGCAGCGACAGCGTTCGCTTCATCCTCGAGAACATCCCGCGGCGGCTTGCCGAACATTATGTCGAGGAACTTTCCCAGATGGATGACATCAGCCGGAAGGAGGGAGAGGCCGCGCATATCGAGCTTACCCGGCTCATCCTCGACCGCCAGAAGTCGGGCGCCATCACCTTCCTCGACCGTGACGAGGGCTGATCACCGCTCAAGCCCGAGCCGCGGTGCCAGTCGGCGAGGCTTTCCTCGGGATAGCCATCGTGCTCCCGGTCGCCGGGGCCGATGCAGGGCTCGACCCATGAGGCCCTGCTCGCGAGCATCATGTGCGTGCGCTCGGGCGGCACCGGCAGGGGCGTGTCGATTGCCGAGGCATGCGGATGGACGAGATCCGGCCAGGCCGGATCATGGAGCCAGAGCGCCGAGCCACATTCGCCGCAGAAGTTGCGCTCTCCGGTGCTCACCGTCACCGCGCCGGTTTCGGGATCGGTGATTCTCGCCCGGTAGACCCGCAGATGCTCCGCCCCCTCGACCCGCAGACTTGCCGCCTCCGCCCCGAGGTTGATCGCGAAACCGCCCCCGCCCGCGGTCTTGCGGCAGATCGAACAGTAGCAGAGGTTGAAAGGGTAGGGATAGCGCGCGTTGACCGAGAAGCGCACCGCCCCGCAATGGCAGGAACCTTCGAGCCGCATCGTCTTTCCCCTGGCCATCCGGCCCGAGGTAAACCCGCCGGCGCCACAGTGACAAGCGAAAGGAGTTCACGCCGGTTTGCATCCCACCCCGCGCCGGGATAGGGAGATTCCGGCTAGGCTCTTCCGGCGGGTAATTCCATGGCCTTCTTCTCCAAGCTCAAGGAGCGGCTCTTCAAGTCCTCCGCGAAGATCGACGAGGGTCTCGAGGCCATCATCGAGGAGGGCGAGGCTGCGCCCGATGAAACGCCAGCGCCCGACGAGGCCGCGAGGTCTGCCGCTCCGCCGCAGGATTCGTCCCCATCCGCCGGGACGCCCGTGCCATCCCCGCCCCCGACCGCAGATGCGCCGGAGGCCGCAGCGCCGCGACCCGGTCTCATGGGCCGCCTGTTCGGGCGGCCGGCGCCGGAGCGCACCCGCGTGCTCGACGACGCGATGCTCGAAAGCCTCGAGGAGCTGCTGATCTCCGCCGACATGGGTGTCGAGACCGCGCTCAAGGTGACGGCAAACATGGCGGAGGGTCGCTACGGCAAGCGGATGAGCGCATCCGAGATCAAGGCGCTGCTCGCGGAGGAAATTGCCGCCATCCTCGAGCCGGTCGCCCGGCCGATGCCGCTCTATGCGAAACGGCCGCAGGTTGTCCTCGTCGTCGGGGTCAACGGCTCGGGCAAGACGACGACGATCGGCAAGCTCGCGAGCCAGTTCCGTGCCGCGGGCAAGTCGGTGATCATCGCCGCCGGCGATACCTTCCGCGCGGCGGCGGTGGAGCAGCTCGAGATCTGGGGCGAGCGTGCCGGGGTTCCGGTGATGAAGGCCGAGCAGGGAAGCGATCCGGCAAGCCTCGCCTTCGATGCCATGGCGCGGGCCGAGGCCGAGGGTGTTGACCTCCTTCTCATCGACACCGCCGGACGGCTCCAGAACCGCGAGGATCTGATGGCGGAACTCGCCAAGATCGTCCGCGTGCTCAGGAAGCGCGACCCCGAGGCGCCCCACAACACGCTTCTCGTGCTCGACGCCACGACCGGCCAGAACGCCCTTGCCCAGGTCGATGTCTTCCGCCGGATCGCCGATGTCACGGGTCTCGTGATGACCAAGCTCGACGGCACCGCCAAGGGAGGCGTGCTGGTGGCCCTTGCCGAGCGGGTAGGGCTGCCGATCCACGCGATCGGTGTCGGCGAAGGCATCGACGATCTTGCGCCGTTCGATCCCGAGGACTTTGCCCGGGCGCTGACCGGAGCGGGCGCCGGGGCCGGTGAGTGAGTGATTTCCTCCTGTCGATCGAGAACAGCGGTCATGCAGGGCAGGTCGCCCTCGGCCTCGCCCTGCTCGCCGCGGCGAGTCACGCGATATTCGGCGCATTGCAGAAGGGGCGCCATGACCCCTGGCTGAGCCGTGGCGCCATCGATTTCTGCTACGGCGCGATGGCGTTCCCGGTGGCACTCTTCCTCGTTCCCCTGCCCGTGGGCAGCCAGTGGTGGCTCCTCGTCGGCGCGGCGGTGATCCACCTCGGCTACAAGCTGGCTCAGGCGATGGCCTACACGCGGGGCGCGTTCACCGTCGTCTACCCGATCGTTCGCGGAACCGGGCCGCTGGTGACGGTGCTGGCCGCAGGAGTGGTTTTCGGCGAGGCCTATTCGCTCGCGCAGTGGGGCGGCGTGCTCCTGCTTTCGGGCGGCATCTTCGCCCTGGCCGCGCTCAACATCGCGCAGGCCGGAGTTGGCCGGCGGCGGCTGATGGAAGCGGTCGCGCTTGCGCTGGTCACCGGGCTTCTGACTGCCTTCTACACGACCTACGACGCCTACGGCATCCGCCAGACCCCCAACCCCTTCACCTTTCTCGCCTGGTTCTTCGTGTTCGACGGCGTGATCTTTCCGTGGATCGCCGCGTGGCGCTACTGGAACATGCCGGATCGGCCGCCACTGCCGGGATTGATCCATCGGGGTGTCATCGGCGGTCTCGTCGCCTATGTGAGTTTCGGATCGATCATGCTGGCGACGCGGATCGACAAGGTGGGACAGGCCGCGGTGATCCGCGAGACTTCCGTCGTCTTCGCGGCGCTCATCGGCTGGCTCTTCCTCAAGGAGCGGGTCGGCCCGGCGCGGGCGGTCCTCGTCTGCGTCATCGCGCTCGGCGCGGTCGTGGTGGAATTCGGATAGAGGATCACGGATGGCAGCCAGAACCCTGCACCCGCTCGTCAAGCTTGCCCTCGAACTCGGGCCGATAGGGGTATTCTTCCTGTCCTACCGCTGGGCGCGGGTCGACGAATCGCTGCCGGTCATGGAGCAGCAGCTCGAACAGATCATGTTCGCGACGCTCGTCTTCATGCCGACGATCATCGCCTCCGTAGCGATCATGTGGCTGCTGACCCGGAAGGTCCCGCGCATGGCGCTCTGGACCGCGATCATCGTCACGATCTTCGGCGGGCTCACGCTCTTCCTGCGTGACGATACCTTCGTGAAGATGAAGCCGACGATCAACTATTCGCTCTTTGCGGCGATCCTCGGCTTCGGCCTCCTGCGCGGGCAGAGCTACCTGAGCTATCTGATGGACGAGCTGATCCCGATGGCGCGCGCGGGCTGGATGACCTTCACCCGGAGGATCGTGGTCTTCTGGATCGTTCTCGCCATCGTGAACGAGATCGTGTGGCGCAACTTCGGCACGGACGCCTGGGTCAACTTCCGCACCTTCGTCCTGCCGCTGGCGAACTTCGCCTTCATCATGAGCCAGATGCCGCTCTTCCAGAAACACGCCCTGCCGGAGAAACGGGCCGAAACCCGCTAGGGCCTTCTCCGGACCGGAGCGAGCAGGCGACAGCGGCACTCCGTTGCGCTCTGGCCTGACTGAGGCCGCAATTCCGACGGACCCGTCGACCGGCCCTGCCTCCAGCGACAATGGATTGCTTCCCGGTCCTGATATCCGCCGAAAGAGAACGGGCGGCGCCTCTTCCGGCACCGCCCGCCCATTGCTCCATTCTCTTGCTCAGGTGGCCGGCCGCGGCTCACCCTCGGCCTCAGCCGCCTCTTTGGCGCTTTCTGCCTCGGCCTCCACCTCCGTCGTGGCCTCGGTCGCTGCCTCCGCCTCCGTCGCCCTTGCCGTTTTGGCGGTGCCTGCCTCCACCTCGGACTGATCCCGCTCGATGAGGAGCGGCAGCGTCGCGGAACCGGCGATTCGCGGGTCCTCGACATGCGGCGGAAGCTTCCAGTTGAGCGTGTCGAACGCCCGGCAGTGTTCGCAGACCGGCGTCCAGGCGGCGTGGACATGGCTGCATTTCGCGCATACCCATTGTGGTCCGCGCGAGGCGCCGAGGGCCTTGGCAAGCCAGCCGCGCACCACCGCTTCCGGCGCCCCCTGACCGCGTTCGATCGCCGCCATCAGCGCGAGGGACCGCGCCGTCGGCTCGCGTTCGGCAAGGTCGCCGAGTGCCCGCCGTGCCGCCGGGAAGTCCTCGTCGGCAAGCGCAAGTTCCGCCGCGAGAAGATGGCTTTCCGGGTGATCGGGATTGGCACTGATCAGCATCTGGAAGCGCTGGCGGCGCGCGGCCGGCGTCTCGTTCGGCTCGATCGCCGCAAATGCCGCGGCGAGCTCGGGATGCGGGTTGGCGGTCCAGGCATTCACCAGCACTTTCCGGGCGCGGCGCTTGTGCCCCTGACGGATAAGGACCTCGGCGGCGAGGGCAGCAGCGGGGATCAGCGTGGGCGCGAGCTTGTTCGCCTGAAGCGCGGCGGCGTCGCCCCGCTCCGTATCACCTCGCGCGAAGGCGGCCCGTGCGTCGGCGAGCGAGAGGACGGCGTCCCGGCGGGTGGCGACATCGCGCGGCAGCAGCCTTGCCTGCCGGGAGGCGAGCATCGTCTCGCGCGCACCGGCCCAGTCGGCATGCCGGGACTGGAGATCGAACAGCGTCGTCAGCACGCCCGGGTTGTCGGGACGCAGCGCGAAGGCCTGTTTCGCGAGCGCAAGTGCGGTCGTCGTGTCGCCGGTCTCGAGCTTGTGCTGCATCAGGCCCTTGATGCCGACGAACCGGGTGCGGTCGTTGCCGAGCATCTCCTTGTAGTATTCGATGGCGCGCGTGCGGTCGCCCGCAAGTTCCGCGGCCTGGGCATTGAGGAGCCGCGTCGCGTCGGAGCGGCCGAGCAGGCGCTCCGCCTTCCGGGCAAGCCGGTTCGCGCTCCGGCTGTCGCCGGCCGCTACCGCAACCAGGCCGTCGGCGAGGCTGTCGAGACCGCGCTCCTCGCGCCGGCGGCGGAAATAGCGGTTCAGCGCAGTGTCGTTTCCGAGAAGGAAACGAACCACGGCCACGAGGAAGCCGACAAGCTTGAGGATGACATAGGCGAGGACGAGCAGGACCAGGAGCCCGATCAGCGCCGCGATGGGGGTGAGCGCGTATTCGCGCCCTGCGAATGCGATCAGCACGTGGCCGGGCGTGTCGATGATCCAGAGCACGCCGTAGGCGAATGCGGCCGCTATCGCGACGAAGAGGACGATCTTGAGAAGGGACCAGAGCATTGGATTGGCCTCGCTCAGTTGGTTGCCGAGAGCTCGGCCTGCAGGGTCTCGAAACTTGTCACCGCCTCCTGGCGTGCCCGCGCGGCGGCCAGCCAGTCGGCCATCGCCCCGGCGGCTTCCGGCGGCAGGGCCTCGGCCTCGGAAAGGGCGGTGTCAAGATCGTCAGAGCGCAGCGCTGCCTCCATCCGCGAGAGGATCGCGTCGGCGTCATCGCCTTCGCGCGGCTCGAGCGAGCGGCTGGCGACCTGGCTGCGGAAGAAGCCGCCGAGCCGGTCGAGGACATCGCCTTGCGCCGCTTGGCTCTGTATGCTCGCCTGGATCGCGGCGTTGGCGGCCTGCGGGAACCGGTCGCGCAGCTGCGCGACCGTCGGCACGCCGGCGGGGGCAGCGTTGAGAAGACCGGCCGGAACGCCCGGACCTTCGGCGAGGCGGGCGGCGGCGTCACTGAAGGGTGTGCCCGACGCGAGCGCGGAACGGATCTCGGCAAGAGCCGCCTCGATCGTCGCCCGGTCGAGTTCGGCAGCGGCTTCCTCCTCGATCTCCGCTACGCGGGCACGGGCGAGATCGACCTGCTGTGCCGCCTGCGCGGCAACCTCGTCGATCCGGCGGGAAAGCGCGGCAACCTGGGCGACGGTCTCCTGCACCTCGCCCCGTAGCCCGGCGAGTTCGGCCCGATAGGTGTCGATCTCGGCGGAGGCGCTGCCAGCGGCGGCCGACAGCTGTTCCGAAAGCGAGGCAAGCGTCTCGCGTTCGCCCTCCAGCGCCGTTTCGAGCTGCGAGAGACGCTGGCGGGTTGCCGTCCCGTCGAGGGCCTGAAGCTCGGCAGCGAGGCTCTCGATCCGGCTGCCGAGGTCGTCCTCGATCGCCGCAAGCCGCGTCTCGATCCCGGCGGTGGGGTCCTCGGCAGCCACGGCCTCGATCTCGGCACGGAGTGCGGCAATCTCTGCCGCCATGTCGTTCTCGAGCGCGGCAAGGCGCGCGTCCGTCTCCACGTCACGGGGCGCAAGCCATTCCGCGACCGGCGCCATGCCCGCAGGCAGATGCGGCGCAATCCGTGGCCCGGCCCAGATCCCGAGGGCCGCACCGGCGAGCAGCAGCAGAAGCGCCACGAGGAGAATCCCGGCAGGCGAGCGCCGGCGCCTGCGCTCATCGGTAGCCGGGCGCCCGGCTTCCGTGGTGCCTGAACCGGAGGCCATCGCGGCGGCGGGCGGTCGCTCCGTCCTTTCTTCCCGGCTCCGCGAGGCGGCGGAGGTTTCTGGCGCCCCTCCCGTCGGACGCGTCGTGCCTCCCAACTCATCCCGGGTACCACCCGGCCCCGGCTCGCGGTCGCCGAAGTCGGATTTCGGTGCCGCCGTCTCGTGGATGGGGGCTCCAGGCGTTGAGGAACTCTGCCTGTCCGCTGCCTTGGGAGCGGATGCAACCTCGCTCCCGGCCGCTTCGGATGCGGAGGCCTCGGACTTTCCGCCTGCCGGATCGATGGAGCCGGGCCTCCCGCTTGCGGGCGCGGCGGAACTCGCTCCGGTTCCGGCAGCGGTGCGGGATGGAGTTGTGCCACCCGGCCGTGCCGCCGCCGGATCGGGGGCAGGTCCGATCAGGTCTGCGGCAAGGGGCGGCATCTCCTCGGCGGGGATTCGCCGATCGGCAGGGCCTGCGGCTTCCGGGGTCTGCTTGTCGCCGTTCCCCGGGGCAGGGGGCGTGTCGAGCGCCGGCGTATCACCTGGCTTGCGGCCGGATCCGGGCCGGGACGTGGAGGTATCGGTCCTCCCGCCGGTCCCGGGCGGAGAAATATCGGCCCCCTTGCGCTCGGGCTCCGGCCCGGTCGCACCGGTTTCGGTCCGTACCTCGTTCTTCGGCCCGTTTCCGGATGCCGGTGTCGACTCGGGACGCGTGCCGTTCCTGCGCCGTCGGTCTCTCTTGTCTGCCATGTGCCCCCGTTCCCCGGCCCCGCTTGCCGGGCTCGTTGCTGTGGCGGGGAATACTAGGTCATGGCCACGAGGGGAACAAGCACGTGGCCCTTGCGCAATAGCGCCGGGATCTGTCTCTCCCCGCTCAGTCGCACAGCCTCGCAAGGGCCGCGATCATTCCGTCGCGCGACGGGTGATCCGCGACCAGTCGCCGCCCTGCTGCCAGTGCGGCGACAGGCGCATCGGCGGCCTCGCTGATGGAGACGATCGCCGTCCGTGCCAGATCCCATTCCCGCGCCGCACCGGCGAATATCCGTGCCGTGCGCGGCGAGAAGAGGGCGACGACATCGAACCGCCCGGCGCGTCCGGCGGCGTCGGTCGCGGCATCCACCGGCCGCGCCAGCTGATCGTAGATGACCTGGTCACGGATGCGGAGATCGGAACGCAGCGGGGCGACGAGGCGGGCGAGATCCGCCGCGGCATGGGCGCCCCGCAGGTGCAGGACCGGATCGGGCGCTTCGGCCGCGAGCAGGCGGGCGAGGTCACGGGCGTCGCCATCCGCCGAGCGCGTGCGAAATCCCGCGGCGCGGGCGGCCTCCTCGGTGTTCGCGCCGACGCAGAAGGCGGGCAGGTCACGCTCCGGATAGCGGTTGGCGAAGATGCGGACCGCGTTCGCCGACGTGAAGGTGAGGGCGGCATAGCCCCCGGTCTCGATCGGGTCCGGTCGGGCGGCGATCTCGAGCATCGGCGCGAGAACCGGGGAGAAGCGCCGCGGCAGCCGGGTTTCGAGTTCGACCACGAATTCGTGCGACTGGTGTTGCGGGCGGGTGAGAAGAAGCGTGATCATGGGTAACCTATCGTCCGGCGCGGCGCGCTGTTCGCAACGCGAGCACGTCCGCGAGCGGGGGCACGAGCGCGAGAAGCCGTGAACCCCAGAGTAGGGTGCGAGGAAAGGCGATCAGGAACCGGCCGCGCTCCACGCCCTTCCGGATGATCGCTGCCGCCCGTTCGGGTTCGATCCTGAGCGGTGTCGGGAAATCCGCGTTCTCGTTCATCGGCGTGCGCACGAAGCCCGGCATCACGAGGCTGATCCCGATCCCCTCGGCGGCGAGCTGGGGCCGCAGCCCCTCGGCGAGCGCCTTCAGCGCCGCCTTGCTGGCCGAATATCCCTGCGAGCCGGGAATGCCGCGCAGCCCCGCGAGCGAGCCGGTCAGCACGACATGCCCGCTCCGCTGCGGACGCATCACCGCGAGTGCCGCCTCGATCGTGTTGAGGGTGCCGAGGAGATTCGTCTCGATGATTCGGCGAGTGAGGGGGATGTCGGCCGGATTCTCGTCGAGGCCGGCGCCTATTCCCGCATTTGCGAACACGACTTCCAGCGGAGCGCGAGCGTGCGCTTGCGTCACAAACGCACTCGTGGCATGGGCATCGCGCACGTCGAGGAGGGCGGTTGTGACGATCGCACCGCGCGCGCGGCAGGCTGCGGCCACCGTTTCGAGCCGCGCTGCATCGCGTCCCGCGAGCGCGAGCGTCGCGCCGGGCCGGCTGTAGGCGAGGGCAAGGGCGCGGCCGATGCCGCTGCTTGCTCCCGTCAGCAGGACGGATCGGGCGGTCACTTGCCGCTCCGCCGAAGAAGGTTGAAAAGGAACCGGAACGTCATCTTAAAGTTACGCCAAATGCGGCCCGGGGTCGCTGTGGGCTAGGGGGACACTGAGCCTTGATTACGCAAACCCGATCCGGAGTTCCACGCAAGACTGACTTCGCGCTCCTGACGGATGCGCTCGACTATGCGGCGGAGGCCGGAACCGGACTTACCTTCTACGATGGCCGCGGCGCACCGGTACTCGCCCTTTCCTATGGCGAGCTTCGCGACCGCGCCGCCGACCGCGCCGCGCGGCTCCATGCTCTCGGCTTCGAGCGCGGCGACCGCATCGGCCTCATCGGGGAGACCAGCCCCGAGTTCGTGACCGCCTTCCTTGCCTGTGTGCGCGCGGGGCTCCTTCCCGTACCGCTGCCGGTGGCCGGCGTCTTCGCCGAGCCGGCCCGCTACGGCGACCAGATCTCGCGCCAGCTCGCGGGCTGCGGCGCACGGCTCCTGCTCCGGCCGGAAGGCGCCGATCTCCTCCCCGGTCACGCGAATCTCCGGGAGATGAGCTGGAGCGAACTCGCTGCCGCTCCCGCCGGCGACCTGCCCGACACCGGGCCGGAGCCCGACGACCTCTGCTATCTCCAGTATTCCTCCGGCAGCACGAGATTCCCGCGCGGCGTCGGCGTCACCCATCGGGCATTGATGCGCAACTGCCGCGACATCGCCATCGACGGCATCGGGGTCCGCGATGACGAGCGTGTGGTCTCCTGGCTGCCGCTCTACCACGACATGGGCCTCGTCGGCACGCTGCTCGCCTCCCTTGCGGCCCAGGTCTCGGTCGATTTCATCACCACCGACACCTTTGCCCGCCGGCCCCTCGTCTGGCTCCAGCTCATCAGCCGCAACCGCGGCACCGTCTCCTATGCCCCCTGTTTCGGCTACGACCTCTGCCGGCGGCGCGCGAAACCGGGCCAGATCGCCGATCTCGACCTTTCCTCCTGGCGGATCGCCGGTGTCGGCGCCGAGCTGATCGATCCGCAGGTGATGGAGGGGTTCGCCGAGGTCTTCGCTCCCGCCGGTTTCCGCAGCGAGAGCATTCTCGCAAGCTACGGCCTGGCGGAGGCGACGCTCGGCGTCACCTTCGCTCCCCGCGACGAGGGGCTCCGGACCGACACCGTCGATGCCGAGGTGCTCAGCCGGCACCGCCGGGCGGTGATCTCGAACGAATCCGGCACCCGCACGCTGGTGCGCTGCGGCCGGCCGCTCTCCGGCCAGACGATCGAGATCCGCGGGGAGGACGGCGAGGTGCTGCCACCGCGCATGGTGGGTCGCGTGATGATCCGCGGCGAGAGCGTGATGCAGGGCTATTTCAACGATCCTGAATCCACCGCCGCCACGATCACGGACGGCTGGCTCGACAGCGGCGACCTCGGCTACATGGCCGAAGGCGATCTCGTGATCGTCGGCCGCGCCAAGGACACGATCATCGTCAACGGCCGCAATCTCTGGCCGCAGGATCTCGAATGGATCGTCGAGCAGATGCCCGAGGTCCGCACCGGCGACTGCGCCGCCTTCGGCACCAAGGAGCCGGGGCAGGGTGAGCGCGCGGTGCTGCTGATCCAGTGCCGCGCCGTCGATCCGGCCGCGCGCGCGGCTCTCGTCGCGGAGGCCCACGGCCGGCTTCTCGCGGCCACCGGGGTCGACTGCCGTGTCGTGCTTGTGCCGCCGCATTCGCTGCCGCGTACCTCCTCGGGCAAGCTCAACCGCAGTCTCGCGCGGGAGCGGTTCCGCGCCGGTCTCCTTGCGGAGCCGGAGGCCGCGCCCGGGATCGGCGTGGGCACGATGCGCCAGGTCGCGGCGGCGCGATGACGGTGGAGACCCTTGTCGGCGTCATCCGTCGCGTCAAGCCGACGGAAGCCGCCATCGGGCCCGAGACCCGCTTCGTCGATGATCTCGGCTTCGATTCGCTTACCGTCATGGAACTGGTTGCCGAGGTCGAGGACGAATTCGACATCAACCTGCCGATCAACCTCCTGCCCGAGATCCACACGGTCGCCGAGCTCGCGGGGACGATCGAGCGCCTGAGGGACTGAACCATGGCGAGCCTTGCCCAACGCATGACCGAACTCACGCGCGAGCGTGGGCATCTCGCGGCCGCCGGGGTCAATCCCTTCGGCGTCTGCATGGACGAGGTGACGAGCGCGACCGAGGCGGTGATCGCGGGCCGCCCGACCATCCTCGTCGGCACCAACAACTATCTCGGCCTTTCCTTCGCGCCGGAATCGATTGCCGCCGCCGTCGCTGCCACCGAACGCATGGGGACCGGCACCACCGGCAGCCGCGTCGCCAACGGCACCTATGCGCTCCACCAGCAACTCGAGCGCCGCATCGCCGACCTCTACGACCGGCCGGAGGCGCTGGTCTTCTCGACCGGCTACATGGCCAATCTCGGCGTGCTCTCGACCGTGGCCGGGCCGGGGGACACCATTCTCCTCGACGCCGACAGCCACGCCTGCATCTACGACGGCTGCCGCCTTTCGGGCGCCACCATGATCCGCTTCCGCCACAACGACGTCGAGGATCTGGAGAAGCGGATCCGCCGTCTCGGCGCGGAGCGCACCGGCAATCTCGTGATCGTGGTCGAGGGGGTCTACTCGATGCTCGGCGACCGCGCCCCCCTGCGCGAGATCGTCGAGGTGAAGAAGCGTCACGGCGCCATCCTCGTCGTCGACGAGGCGCATTCGCTCGGCGTGTTCGGCGACCGGGGCAGGGGGCTCGCGGAGGAGGTGGGGGTTCTCGGCGATATCGATTTCGTCGCGGCCACTTTCTCGAAATCCGTCGGCACGATCGGCGGCTTCTGCGTCTCGAACGCGGACGGGCTCGACCTGCTGCGCTACACCGCGCGGCCCTATGTCTTCTCGGCCTCGCTGCCGCCCTCGGTGGTTGCCGCGGCGATTGCCTCGATCGACCTGATGGAGAAGGGCACGCATCTGCGCGCGCGGTTGTGGGAGAATGTCGGCTGGCTGCATGCGCGGCTTACCGGCCTCGGCCTCGAGGTGATCGCCGCCGAGAGCCCGATCCTTGCCGTGCGGATGCCTTCGGAACAGGCGCTGCTCGCCGCATGGATGGGCCTGCTCGAGCGCGGGGTCTACGTCAATCTCGCGCTGCCGCCCGCGACGCCGCAAGCGGTCTATCTCCTGCGCTGCTCCGTCTGCGCCGAGCATACGCAACCACAGCTTGAACGGGTGGTCGATGCCTTTACCGAAATCGCCGGCGGCAACTGACGCGTCGCCGGTCACGTCCTGGCGCCCCGCTGCCGAGCAGGTGATCGAGGCGGGACGCGACGGTTTCGCCCGCGCCTATGTCGCGGCTGCCCGCGGCGCGCGGCGTCTTGCGCGCGCCTCCGGCCTGATCGCCGCCCTCGACCGACGTCGCCACCGGCGGTTTCCCCTCTTCCTCCGGAGCCTCTTCGCCGTCCACGACATCGACGAGCTCGACCGGCTCGACCTTCCCTGGTGGACCTTCGGCGCCATCGAACGGGTCGATGCCTTTCTGAGGGAGCGGGAGGGCGCGGCACGTGCCTTCGAATGGGGCGCGGGCGCGAGCACGCTCTGGCTCTCCCGCCGCTGCCGCGAGGTCGTCTCGGTGGAGCATGACGCCCCCTGGTGGCCACCACTTGCCACGCGACTTGCCGCCGTCCCGAACGTGCGCGCGAGCCTCGTCGAACCGCGAGCTGCGGCGGCGCCTGAATGTCCTTCGGGGCGGGCCGGCTGGAGCGGCGTCGAGTTCGCTCCCTATGTCCATGCCATCCGGGACGCGGGCGGCCCCTTCGATCTCATTGTCATCGATGGCCGCGCGCGTGCCGCCTGCCTCGACGAGGCCGTCCACCATCTCGCACCGGGCGGGCTCATCGTCTTCGACAACACCCATCGCCGCCGCTACGAGCCCGCGATCGCCCGCTCCGGGCTGCGGGTGGAGCGGATCGGTGGCTTTGCTCCTGCGGTGCCGTGGCCGTCCCAGACCGCGCTCCTGAGCCGGACCTGATGCGTATCGCCATCGTCGCCGACGCCTGCGATCCCCCGACCAACGGCGTGATCCGGACTCTCCGGACGCTCACCGCCTGTCTGGAGGCCGAGGGACATCGCGTCCTCCTCGTGCTGCCACCCGGCTTCCTGAGCGTCCCCTGTCCGAGCCAGCCCGACATCCGCCTTGCCATCGCGCCATGGCCGCGGCTCCGGCGCCTCATCGACGACTTCCGCCCCGAGGCCGTGCACGTTGCGACCGAGGGGCCGCTCGGCATCGCCGCGCGCCGGCTCTGCCTGAAACGGGGCTGGCCCTTCACGACGATGTTCACCTCGAAATTCGCCGAGACGATCCACGCCCGGCTGCGCATCCCGGTCGGTCTCACCTGGGCGGCACTGCGCTGGTTCCACGCTCCCGCCACCCGCACCATGGTCGCCACCGACAGCCTGCGCGCCGAACTCGCCGCGCGCGGCTTCCGCGACCTTGCAACCTGCGCGCGCGGGGTCGACACGACGCTTTTCCGGCCGCGGGCCGATGCCGACCTCGGCCTGCCCCGCCCGGTATCCCTCTATGTCGGCCGGGTCGCGCCGGAGAAGTCGGTGGAGGATTTCCTCCGCCTCGATCTCCCGGGTACCAAGGTCGTCGTCGGCGACGGCCCGGATCGCGCCCGGCTCGAGGCGGCCTATCCCGAGGCGGTCTTCGCGGGAACGCAGCGTGGCGAGGAACTCGCCCGCCACTATGCCGCCGCCGACCTGTTCGTGTTTCCGAGCCGGACCGACACCTTCGGCCTCGTGGTGCTCGAGGCGCTGGCGAGCGGCCTGCCCGTTGCGGCCTATCCGGTCACCGGCCCGGTCGATATCATCGGCGGCACCGACGCGGGTGTCCTTGACGACAACCTGCAGAAGGCGGCCGTTGCCGCGCTCGCCATTCCCCGCGACCGCCCCCGCCGCCTCGCCGAGACCTTCTCCTGGGAGAAGGTGACCCAGCAGTTCCTTGCCGCACTCGCGCCGATCCCGTCTCGCCTCGGGGCCGCGTCCCGTGACGCCCCCGCGACCTCTGCCATCCGATAACCGCCCGCGAACGGAGAAGCCGCGCCGCGCTGACCGTGGGCGGGAAGGCAGGCATGCCGCACCTTCAGCCGGAGTGGTTCCGGCCGCCATGCTGAGGATGCGAGCAGCAAGTATCGTGACAGTTGCGGCAAGCAGGCAGGAAGGTGCCAAGTTGCGGGACGGTGTTCCTTCTGCCCACATCCCGCATTAAGATTAACGGCCTCTTGCACACAGTCTTTATTTGATGATCGCGCTGTGCTTTAGTCGCCCTGTGTGTTGGGATCGGGGTGGGTGCGGCTATGGCGCGCGATATTTTACTTGTTTCTACTCACAATTGCGATCTTCGCCCGTGGAACGGGGTGATCTACGAGTTTCTCGATGTGGTAGCTGCGGTGGAACACGCGACCCTGGTCGCCCCGGAAGCTGCGGCGCACGGCTTTCCGCTCAATGGCCGGCTCGTCGAATCGATCCTGCCGAGCACCGGCAGGCTGCGCAGCCGGCTGCGCAAGGTCGTCCTCGCGGGGAATGGCGGCCGCTTCCGGCCCACCCGGGTCGAGCAGGATCACGACATCTGCCTCTTCGCGTGCCAGTTCGTGCGCGACCTGCCGAACCTGCGCCGGGTGAAGGACTGGCGCCGCCGCTCGCGATTCGCCGCGGCCTTCATCCTCGAGACCTGGACGCCGCATCTGGAACAACACGCGGCGGCGCTCCGCATCCTTGACGAATTCGATCACGTCTTCGTCCTGAACGCGAGCACGATCCCGGCGCTGCGGCGCTACACCACAACTCCGGTGAGCTTCCTCTCGACCGGGGTCGATGCCCTCAGATCCTGCCCGGTCGATGCAGCCCCGGAGCGGGTCATCGACATCCTCTCGCTCGGCCGCCACACCTCCGGTGCGCATCGGCGGATGCTCGAAGTCGCCCGCGCGCAGCGGCTGTTCTATCATTTCGATGTCTGGTCGGGTCTGCAGGCGCGGGACTGGCGCCAGGTCCGCGACTGGAATGCCGACCTGATGCAGCGCAGCCGCTTTTCCGTGGTCTGGGCGCCGGCGGAGCACCTGCCGATCCCGCTGCCACCCGGCGAGGTGGCGCTCAGCACGCGCTATTTCGAGGGGATGGCGGGTGGCGCGATCCTGATCGGCTCCCGCGTCGATGCCCCGGAATTCCGGGAACTCGTCGGCGCGGATACGGTGGTGGAGATTGCGGCCGATGGCAGCGATTTCGAGCAGGTCTTCGCCGCGCTCTGCGCCGATCCCCATCGACTTGAGGCGATGCGGGCGCGCAACATCGCGGCCTCGCTCCGCCGGCACGACTGGGCCTACCGCTGGGGAGAAGTACTGCGGGTGGCGGGACGCGAGCCGACGGCGGCGCATCAGGAGCGTCTGGCCGAACTCGACCGCCGCGCCACGCGTGTCGAGATGGCACGGCATCAGGAGAGGCGCCGCGAGCTCCTGATCGCCGCCCAGTAGTCGGGGCACGCCTGCCGTGGCCCGGGCCTCCGGCATGCTTGCGCGTACATCGCGCCCCGTGGCCGGGGATCAGTCTCTCGCGACGGCTCCGTAACCGGTGATCGCGGCAGCGGTCTCGGCAAGCTCTGCCGCACCGAGCAGGACCGGCCCGCCGATGGCGAGCGAAAGGCAGTACTGCCGGGCAAGGGTCTCGAGCTCGTCCGCGAGCCACATCGCCCGGGTGAGGTCGGGCCCGGCCGCGATCGCGCCGTGATTGGCAAGCAGGCAGGCGTTGCGCCCCGCGAGGGCCCGGAGCGCGGCCTGCGACAGGGCCTCGGTGCCGAATGTCGCGTAATCCGCCACCCGCACGTCATCCCCGCCGAAGACCGCGATCATGTAATGGCAGGGCGGGATCGGCTTCCGCGCGATCGCCAGCGCGGTGGCATGGGGCGAATGGGTATGGACGACCGCACCGAATTCCGGCCGTTCGCGCAGGATCGCGCGGTGAAACGGCCACTCGGTCGAGGGTCTGAGCTTCCCCTCCCACTGCCCGTCCTCCGCATCGAGGCGCATCCGCACGATCATCCCGGGCGTCAGATCCCCGGCCGGCACCGCCGAGGGCGTGATCAGCATCGCGTTACCGCAGCGGACGGAGATGTTGCCTGATGTCCCCTGGCTCAGGCCCGCATCGATCATCCGCCGGCTGGCGGCGACGATCTCCCGCCGCAGGTCTTCTTCAGTCGCGCTCATGCGCCCCCTCTACCGGATGCCGCGCGGTCGCTCACGCAGAAAATTGCCCCGCGGCACCGGATACCGCAGCGCCCCGCCTTGCCCCATGCGCGGCTGGATTCTATCTTCCTGCCCCTCGCCAACACGGAGGTTCTCCATGGCAGGTCCACGGGTCGCGCTCTTCGTCACCTGCCTCGTCGACCTGATCCGGCCCGGGGTCGGCTTTGCTGCCGTCAGGCTGCTCGAGGAAGCCGGATGCAGTGTCGAGGTCCCCGCGACCCAGACCTGCTGCGGCCAGCCCGGCTGGAACGCGGGCAACCGCGACGCGGCGAGACGGCTCGCCCGCCACATGATCCGGACCTTCGAGCGTCACGACCATATCGTCATTCCCTCGGGCTCCTGTGCCGCCACGATCGTGAAGGATTACGAGAGGATGTTCGACGATGGCGATCCGTGGCGCGAGCGCGCGCGGCTGATGGCGGCGAAGACCCACGAGATCGTCACCTTCCTCACCGAAGTGCTCGGGCTCGACCGCGTGCCTGCCGCTCCCGGCCATCGGCGCGCCGACGGGCTCAGCGTCACCTGCCATGACAGCTGCTCGGGCCTCCGGAGCCTCGGCATCCGCGAACAGCCCCGCAGGCTCCTCGCCTCGATCCCCGGCCTCGACCTGCGCGAGATGGCCGAATCCGATACCTGCTGCGGTTTCGGCGGCACGTTCTGCGTGAAATATCCCGAGGTCTCGTCCGCGATGGTCGCCGACAAGACCCGCAACATCGATGCGACCGGTGCCGACCTCGTGGTCGCGGGCGACCTCGGCTGCCTGATGAACATCGCCGGCAGGGCGCGCCGCGAGGGCCGCCCGTTCCGCGCCCGCCACATCGTCGAGGTGCTGGCGGGCGATCTCGACACGCCTCCCATCGGAGAAGGACGGTGAGCCTGCACGACGCCTCTCCCCGCGCCTTCAAGGCAAATGCCCGCGCCGCCCTTGCCGACGCCAATCTCCAGCACGCGCTCCGCTCGAGCCGCGGCGGTTTCGTCCAGAGACGGGCGCAGGCGCGTGCGGCATTCCCGGAATTCGACGCGCTCCGCGACCAGGCCCGGGCCATCAAGGACCACACCCTCGCCCATCTCGACCGGTATCTCGAAGCCTACGAGGCGCAGGTCACCGCCGCGGGCGGCAAGGTGCACTGGGCGGAGACGGCCGAGGACGCCTGCCGGATCCTGCTCGGGATCTGCCGTCAGGCCGGCGCCCGCACCGTGCTGAAGGGCAAGTCGATGATCTCGGAGGAATGCGGGATCAACGACCATCTCGCCGCGCAGGGCATCACCCCCGTGGAGACCGACCTGGGCGAGTACATCCTCCAGCTCCGGGACGAGCCGCCCTCGCATCTCATCGCCCCGGCCGTCCATGTCACCGTCCCGGAGATCGAGGCGATCTTCCGTGCCCGCCATGC
>JAJUJF010000176.1 GCA_029265455.1 Paracoccaceae bacterium
TAGATCCGCTCCTCGCCATCGGCGACCGCCACCGTCCGGAAGGTACCCCCGCCCTTCATGATCGCCTGCATCACCGGGGCGTCGGGGGGCAGGGTGATCTCTTCCTCGGTCGGGATGCTGCGCACGAGCATCGCGCCATCCGCGCGTATGAGGGTGCCCACCTCGCCGCTGCCCGAGGCGATCGCCTGCAGGAAACCGCCGACCACGCCGATCTCGACCGCCGAGAGCCAGACCCCCTGCTCTCCGGCCTCGCCCTCGGGACGGCGCGTGACCACAAGGGCATCGACATTGTCCGGCCGCACCCGCAGCCGGTCGACGAAGATGCCGCCGGGCGGCGTCGCCTGCAGATACTGCCGCTTCTGCGGCTGGTTCGCATCGCCGGGGGCAAAGCTCGTCACCGCGAAGGTGCCGTCCTGGCGCACGAAGGCGATGCCGACGCTGCCCTCGATCCGGTGGGTGAGGCGGCGCAGGAAGAGTCGCGCCGCGGCATCGTCCGGGCCGTCGGCGAGCCGGGAAAACGCCTCCTCGGCCGCGGTCAGCACGACGTCCTGCGTCTGCACGAGCCGCTGCACATGCTCGGCCATGAGTTCCGCATAGCGTGTCGCCTGCATCTCGGTCCGGCTGACCAGATGATCCCAGGCGAGCAGCCCGAACAGAACCACCACGAGCACCGTCCCCGCGAGCGCGCTCCGACGCAGGAACGTCAGCACCCGCAGGGAGTCGAACGTCTGCATCTCGGAAACGGCCACTCGCTCCCCCTGTCCGGTGTCCAGTTCGCCTTGTATCAGCGCACCCTCGCTCCGGGCCAGCAGGAATTTGCAACAAATTTCGCGTACTACGCTAGTTGTTGACGTGAACGTCAACTTTTCCCTTGATTGCATGGCGACCGCCGGCCACCTTTCCGGCATACGGCGGGAAACCGGGCTGATTTCATGGCCGAGCACCTGTGGTCGATCCGCGAGATGTGCGCCGAGTTCGGCGTCTCGGCCCGCACCTTGCGTTTCTACGAGGCAAAGGCGCTGCTCGCCCCGATTCGCAGGAGGGAGAAACGCCTCTTCACCCGCCGCTGCCGCGGGCGGCTGAAGCTCATCCTCCGCGGCAAGCGTTTCGGCTTCTCGCTCGCCGAGATCCGGGAGCTTCTCGACCTGTACGACCTTGACGATTGCGGGACAACACAACTCGCCCGCACCTGCGCGCGCGCCCGCGAACGCCTCGCCGCGATGGAAGCGCAGCGCAGGGAGCTCGACGAGGCGATCGCCGACCTTCGCCTCCGCCTGGCCGAAGGCGAACGGATCCTCGCAGGCGACAGCGGACTTGCCGCGGAATGATCCCGCCGGCACCATGTCCTTCCCGGGAGTGCCAATGACCCACTACGTCCCACCCCTCGCCGACATCGCCTTCCTCCTCCACGAGGTCTTCCGCGTCGAGACCCTGTCGATCCCCGGCTATGACGAGCTCACGCCCGATGTCACCGGACCGGTTCTCGCCGCGGCCGGCGAACTCGCCTCCGAGGTCCTCGCCCCTCTCAACACCATCGGCGACCGCGAGGGTTGCCGGCTCGAGAACGGAATCGTCCGTACCCCCCCGGGCTTCCGGGAGGCCTATGCCCGGGTGGCCGAAGGCGGCTGGATCGGCATCGACCTCGACCCCGCCTATGGCGGCCAGGGCATGCCGCATCTGATGAACACCCTCGCGGGGGAAATGCATGTCAGCGCCAACATGGCGCTCAACATGTACTGGGGCCTCACCCACGGCGCCTACAACGCCATCCACGCCCATGGCTCGGAGGAGATGAAGGCGCGCTACCTGCCGCCGCTCGTCGATGGCCGCTGGTCGGGCACGATGAACCTGACCGAGCCGCATTGCGGCACCGATCTCGGATTGCTCAGGACCCGTGCCACGCCCGAAGCCGATGGCAGCTACCGCATCACCGGCCAGAAGATCTTCATCTCCTCGGGGGAACACGACCTCACGGAGAACATCCTCCACCTCGTCCTCGCCCGCCTTCCCGACGCGCCGGCGGGGGTGAAGGGCATCTCCCTCTTCCTCGTGCCGAAATTCCTCGTGAACGGGGACGGCAGCCTCGGGCCGCGCAATGCCGTCTCCTGCGGCAAGCTCGAGGCCAAGATGGGCATCCACGGCAACGCCACCTGCGTGATGAACTATGACGGCGCCACCGGCTACCTCGTCGGCGAGGCCCACAAGGGTCTGCGCGCCATGTTCACCATGATGAACGAGGCGCGCCTCTCGGTCGGCGTCCAGGGCCTCGCCCAGGCCGAGGCCGCCTACCAGCAGGCCGCCGCCTACGCCCGTGACCGCCTGCAGGGCCGCGCCGCCACCGGACCGGCAAATCCCGACGGCCCGGCCGATCCGATCATCGTCCATCCGGACGTGCGCCGCATGCTGATGGACATCCGCTCCTTCGTCGAGGGCGGCCGCGCGCTGATCACCTGGGTCTCGATCGGCATCGACCGCTATCACCGTGGCAACGAGCCTGACGCGGAGGGTTTCGTCTCCCTCCTCACGCCGGTGGTGAAGGCCTTCCTCACCCATCGCGGCTTCGAGATGTGCGTCGAGGCCCAGCAGGTCTTCGGCGGCCATGGCTATGTCGAGGACTGGCCGATGTCCCAGTTCGTCCGCGACGCGCGGGTGACGATGATCTACGAGGGCACGAACGGCATCCAGGCCCTCGACCTCGTCGGCCGCAAGCTCCCCTCGGACGGCGGCCGCCACATGATCGCCTTCTTCGACGAGGTGAAGACCTTCATCCGCGAGAACGACGCCGATCCCGTGCTCAGGGCCGATTTCCTCGACCCGCTGAAGGCGGCATCGAAAGACCTGCAGGCGGCGGTGGAATTCTTCATGGCCCGCGGCATGAAGGAGCCGAACGAGGCGCTCGCCGGCTCGACCGACTTCCTCCACCTCTTCGGCCATACCATCTTCGCGCTGCTCTGGGCGCGGATGGCGAAGGCCGCGCTTGCCGGCGACAGCGACTTCCACCGCGCGAAACTCGCGACCGCGCGCTACTACATGCAGCGCCAGATTCCTGCCTCCCAGCTTCATCTCGCCCGCATCCGCAGCGGCGCCGGGCCCGTGATGGCCCTGCCGGCGGCAGGGTTCCAGGAGGGCCGTTAACTTTCAGGTAGCAACCGCTTTCCGTTCGATGTCAACAACTTAGGCAGGTTTTCACGCGTGGGCATCCTTTTGCCCACGTCCTCCATCCGGGAGATGTCCATGCCCGACGCCTTCATCTTCGACGCCGTCCGCTCTCCGCGCGGCAAGGGCCGCAAGGACGGCGCGCTGCACGAGGTCACCTCCGTCCGCCTCTCCGCCGACATGCTGAACGCGATCAAGGCCCGCAACGACCTGCCCGCGAACGCCGTCGAGGACGTGATCTGGGGCAACGTCACCCAGATCGGCGAACAGGGGGGCTGCCTCGCCCGCTCGGCCGTGCTGCTCTCCGACCTCGGCGAGGCCATCCCGGGCCTCTCGATCAACCGTTTCTGCGCCTCCGGGCTCGAGGCCGTGAACCTCGCGGCAAACCAGATCCGCGGCGGCGCGGGCGAAGCCTATGTCGCCGGCGGGGTCGAGATGATGTCCCGCGTCCCCATGAGCTCGGACGGCGCCGCCATCGCCGCCGATCCCCTGCTCGCGATGAAGACCCGGTTCGTGCCGCAGGGCATCTCCGCCGA
>JAJUJF010000151.1 GCA_029265455.1 Paracoccaceae bacterium
ATCCGGCCATCTCGGCGATCGGCGACTGCGCCTCGGCCCCCGGGCCGGACGGGAACCGCATCCGCCTCGAATCGGTGCAGGCGGCGGTCGACCATGCCCGTCACGTCGCCCGCCAGCTGGTCACCGGCGAAACCCGGCCCTTTGCCGCCGTCCCGTGGTTCTGGAGCGACCAGGGCGAACTCAAGCTGCAGATTGCCGGCCTGGCTCCCCGCGCCGACCGGCAGATTGTCCTTCCCGAGGAGGGGCCGGTGGAGACGGTGCTCGGCTTCCGCGGCGATCACCTCGTCTCCGTCGAAACCGTCAACGCGCCGGGCCCGCACATGGCGGCCCGCAAGCTCTTCGGACTCGGCCCGGTCAGCCTTGCGGAGGTCGAGGGCTCAGGTTTCGACCTGCGGGCACTGGCAAAGGGCCGCGCCGCATCCGGCTGACCCCGCGCGTCCCCTATCGCTCCTGTGGCGCGAGCGGAACGTTGTCGATCAGCCGCACCTCTCCGACCCATGCCGCCGCCAGCAGCCGGGCCGGTTCCGTCAGGCCCGCGAGCGGCGCGAGCGTCCTCGCCGACCGCAGCTCCAGATACTCGACCTCACGGAAACCCGCATCAAGGATCGCGTGACGCGCCTCTTCCAGCGCCTCGGGCACGGCAGCGCCCGCGCCGATCCGGTCGGCCGCATGGAACAGCGCCCGCGGAAGCCCCGCCGCCACCTGTCGCTCCTCCGGGCTCAGGCGGAGATTGCGCGACGACAGCGCGAGGCCGTCGCTCTCCCGTACCGTGGCGACACCCTTCACCTCCACGGGAATGTCGAGATCCTGGACGAGGGTCTGGATCACCCGCAGCTGCTGGAAATCCTTCTCGCCGAAATAGGCGCGGTCGGGTGCGACCTGCAGGAGAAGCTTGGTCACAACCGTCGCCACGCCGCGGAAATGGCCGGGGCGAAAGGCACCGCACAGCCCATCGCTGATGCCGGCGACCTCGACCGCCGTGGCAAAGCCCGTCGGGTACATCTCGTCGGCTGCCGGCAGGTAGACGAGATCGACGCCCGCCGCCACAAGGAGATCGACATCCCCCGCCTCGCTTCGCGGGTAGGCGGCAAGGTCGCTCGCACTGTTGAACTGGGTCGGGTTCACGAAGATCGAGACGACAACCCGGTCATTGCCGGCCCGTGCGGCTCTGACCAGGGCAACATGCCCCTCATGCAGCGCGCCCATCGTCGGCACGAAGCCGATGCTCGCTCCCGCTGCCCGCCACTCCCGGACGGCGGTCTGCACATCTTCCTTCGTCCGCGCCAGGACCGGCTGCATCAGCTGTCCTCGCCCTTGCGCTCGGCCGGCCCCTCGCCGAAGACATGCTCCGGCCCGGGGAAACGCCGCGCGCGGACATCGGCGGCATAGGCGGCGATCGCACGATCGGCGGCGTCACCCAGCTCGGCGTAGCGCCGCACGAACCGCGGCTGGAAATCCTCGAAGAACCCCAGCATGTCATCCACCACCAGCACCTGTCCGTCACAGGCGGACGAGGCGCCGATCCCGATCGTCGGAATCGGCACCCGCGCGGTTATGCTGCGCGCAAGGGCATCAGGCACCTTCTCGAGCACGACCGAGAAGGCACCCGCCTCGGCCACCGCGACCGCGTCCTCGGTCACCCGTTCGGCCTCGTCGCCCCTGCCCTGCACCTTGTATCCGCCGATGCGGTGCACTGCCTGCGGCGTCAACCCGACATGGGCCATCACCGGAATGTTGCGCCGGGTCAGGAAGCTGATCGTCTCGGCCATTTCCACCCCGCCCTCGAGTTTCACCGCGGCACAATCCGTTTCCGCCATGAGCCGTGCGGCGGCGCGGAATGCCTGGGCCGGGCTTTCCTCATAGGTGCCGAACGGCAGGTCGATCACCAGCAGCGCATGGCTCAGCCCGCGGCGGACGGCCCTGCCATGGAGGATCATCATCTCCAGCGTGACTCCGAGAGTGTTCGGCAGTCCGTGGAGGGCCATGCCGACGCTGTCACCGACCAGCACGACATCGCAATGGCGATCGACGAGGCGCGCGACCGGCGTTGTATAGGCCGTCAGGCAGGCGAGCGGCGCGGCACCCTTGCGCGCCCGCACTTCGGGAACCGTCAGAAACCTCGCCGCACCCGTGACGCTCATCGGCTGCCTCCCTTCCCTTGTGCGGCATGTGCCATGTTCAGGCGAGATACGAAAGGTCCTTGATCTCTCCGGTGACCATACCATCGCAAGACCCCATCGCGCCCGACTGACACACGAGGTTCGCGACAGCAGCCCTCTCCGCAGGCTTGTGATCAAGGCCGACCGATCCATGGGCGCCAGAACGGGGGAACCGGCTGGCGGTCGTGTCCTGGCGGTCGTGTTGCCGAGCAGGTTTCGGGCGATCCTGTCGACCCGGAGCACACGCTGGCGGAAGCGAGCCGATCAACGGAAATGGCCGCAGGGCCTTCCCGGTTCAGATTGAGCAGAATCGCAGGTCCTGTTAGCATCCGGACACGGATGGGGTGGCAGCCGCGATGAAGCGGCGCCTGCATTCTTCGCATTCTAGCGCGCCCTCCCGTCAGAAACGCCCGGACGTCGTCTCTGGACTCCGGCAGATGGCCCCGGGATCACGAGGGGCCGACTCATGCTCAATTCATCGGGTGCAGATGCGATCGGGACATCGCCGGGACGCAGGCGGCCTCCGATCCCGAGTTCCATCGCGTTCATCATGGTTCTGGCAGCGGCGCCCGGCCCTGCGACCGCCCAGGCAATCATCATCGACGAGGACACGACGCTTTCTCCCGAAGGCAATCCCTACCGCGGAATCCAGGTCCGTGATGGCGCCAACCTGACAGGTACCGATCTCATCATAGAACAGGGCGACAACAGCCGCGGCCTCCAGGTCATCGACGGCAATGCCGATCTCTCCGGCGGAGAAATAACCCACAGCGGAACCACAGCCGACGGCATCGGAGTCGAGCTGCTGGGCGGTACCGTGCAGGTCAGCGACATGACGGTCGCCACCTTCGGCGAGGGGGCGGCAGGGTTCTACCTCCAGGGTGGCGAAGCCGCGATTGCCGGCGGCTCCGTGATCACGCACGGGCCGGCTTCGACCCCGGTCCGACTCCGTGACAGCGGCACGTTCACCGCGAGCAACACCGAAATCGCAACCAGTGATGGTCCCGGGATCCACGCCATGAACAGCGGGACCGTAGGGGTGACATCTTCCACCATTCGCTCGAACGCCAGCAGCCTGGCAGCAAGCTTCACTGAAACCGGGCTGATCGAGTTCATCCTGGGCGACGGTGCCGTCGCGACGAAGAACGACGGCCGCCTCCTCGCGGTCAGCCGGTCCGGGGAAGGTGGTGAGGGACAGGTGCTGCTTTTCCTCGAAGCGGGTTCGGTAACGAGCGGCGACATCGTCGACGAGGACCCGGTCACCGGAAGCGGCGGCACCGATGTCATTCTGGCGGAAGGCGCTTCCTGGAGCGGCATGCTGCGGGGCGTGCACAATTTCACGTCATCATCCGGTTCATTCGCGTTCGTGGATGAAATCGATATCACCGGCGATCTTTTCGCCAACGGTTCGGGCTTCAGCTTCAGCGATCCCGGTGGCAGCATCGGCGGCAATGTCATCCTCGGCGGTGGCGCGACGACCACCGGCGCCGCGATCGGAAGCCTGATCACGGTCGGCGGCAACGTGGACATCGACCGGGAATCCGTTCTCGGCGGGAACTGGGCGATCAGCGGCAACCTCACCAACTCGGGCAGGATCGCACCGGGCAATCCGATCGGCCGCATTTCCGTCGATGGCGATCTCACGCTGCTGCCGGGCTCGATCCTCGACATGGAGATCGACTCCGATGATGCCGACGTCATCGAGGTCGGCAACATGGCGGTTCTCGATGGATCCGTGCAGGTAACGCCGCTTGCGAGGGCGCTCATCGACACGCCGTACCCCGTCGTTGATGCGGCTGGCGGGATCAGCGGCACGTTTTCAGAAGGCGTGACGTTTGCTGAATCCCTGCCTTTCGTCGAGGCCACCCTGAACTACGAGCCAACCACGGCATTCGTGACCTTCGGGCGCAACGATGTTCCCTTCGCCTCTGTCGCCGGAACTTCGAACCAGCATCGTGTGGCGGAAGCCCTGGACGAGATCGCCAGCCCGGATCCGCTGGTGAGCGCCATCACCTTCACGTCGGAGCGAGGCGCGCGCCAGGCCTTCGACCACCTCTCGGGCGGGATCCACGCATCGACGATGGCCGCCCTCGTCGAGGGCTCGGATCATCTCCGCAACGCTGCAATCAACCGCCTCAGGGCGGCATCAGGCACCAGCGCCGTCACCATGCCGATGATGACCTTTGCTCCCCGGACCGACGTGGGAGACGCGGTCACGATCTGGGGCGGTGGCTTCGGCTCCTGGACCGATCTCGACGGCAGCGACGGCACTTCCGGCATCTCGACCACGACGGGCGGTTTCGTGCTTGGTGCCGATACCGCCGCCGGCAGCTGGCGCTTCGGCCTGATGGCGGGCTTCAGCGAGACCGATATCGACGGAACCTCATCTTCCGCCTCGAGCACCAGCTTCCACCTCGGAGCCTATGCCGGCACCGAATGGGAAGCGATAGCTTTCCGCGCCGGTCTTGCCCACAGCTGGCATGACATCGACGCCGATCGACTGGTGGTGGCGGGAACACTTACCGAGCGACTCGGGTCCGAATATGATGCGGAGAGTTTCCAGGCCTTCGTCGAACTCGGTTACCGTATCAACGGCGAGCTGGTTGCGCTGGAGCCCTTCGTGAACCTCGCCCATGTCGATTTCGACAGTGACGGCTACCGCGTGGGCGACGGCGCGGCGGCGCTGACCGGTAGCGGCGGCGCGACGGAAACGACCCTGACCACGCTTGGCCTGCGCGCCGAGAGGGAGGTCGATATTGGCGGGCTGAACAAGGCTGTGCTCAGCGGCCTGATCGGCTGGCGCCATGCCTTCGGCGATATCGGGAGCACGCTCAGCCATGCCTTGCCGGCCGGAGACAGCTTCCGCGTGCAAGGTGCCGCAATCGCCGAGGATGCACTCCTCCTCGAGGCAGGCCTGACTTACGATCTTGGCGAGACTGCCCGCTTTGCAGCCACGACGAACGGCCAGCTCGGCTCCGGCGTCGAGGAATTCGGCCTCGCCGCCCAGGTCGGAATCCGGTTCTGACGCGGGCCCGGAAAATGCAGGATGACGCTTCTCGAAGCCGCGGAGCCTCCTCCCGGGCCGCCGCCTCATCCTGACGATTGCCTACCTGTTGATGGCGTGTTCGTTCATCTGCACCTCGAACTCATGCTCGTGACGCGCCCAGCTTCGCCAGGAAGCTGGCCAGGTGCCGGCGAGGATCCGCGATGGCACCACACCGCGGAAATGGCTCGGCTGCCCGTGATCCCACGACGCTTACGCCGCCAACCTCGCCATCCTGCTCGACAAATGAACCCGTCGACAGCCGCGAGCCGGGCAAGCTCTGTTACGGGATCACGGCAAGGATGCTACGTGTGATCCCGCTTCAGAACAGGAG
>JAJUJF010000018.1 GCA_029265455.1 Paracoccaceae bacterium
CGGCTCCATCTCACGGCGCAGCCGGACACGGAACTGCGCCGCCCTGACGCGGTCCGGATTGCGGAGCCGGCTTCAGATCCGGTCGCGCATTCCGCTCTCGCCGGCCCGCACGGCGCAATGGGCGCAGCAGAAGATGCGCTTCCCCGCCTCCACGCCATGCCCGATGATGCGCACGCCGCAGATCTCGCAGGTCGGTGCGAGCTTGTGGATCGCGCATTCGAAACAGTCGAACGTGTAGGTCGCCTCCTCCGTCCGGACCTCGAATGTCTTGTCATAGCTGTTGCCGCAGGTATCGCAGGTGGCCATCTCCGGTCTCCTCACGAAAAACGGGAATGCGCAGAAGCGCGTGAAAACAACGCTGCGCTTCCCCTGGCGTTCCCGCTCGCGACTTGCGGCTGCGGGCGCCATCCCGGCGTGGGGAACAGGTGCCCACGCGTGAACCCCCCACCAAGCCATTGATCTTCCTTCGAAACCAAAGATTGCCGGAACGTTAACGGCCGTGGACGGACCCGGCCGGCGAGGCCCGGATGTCTGGCGTATCGCAATCGTGGTCTTGCGGCAGGCAACCGGCTTTCCGGGCCTGACGCAGTCATCCCGACCGCGCCTCCGGGCATATCCGGATACCCGACCGCCAAGAGGGCGATGGCAGCGAGGGCAACCGGCAGATCCCGTTGCCGCCCGTCTCGGCATCGGCGCTCCGCATCGCTTGCCTGACCTGTCGCCTTGGCAAGCGGCTCCCCGTTGCGGATCCATGTGCGCCTTCCCGCCCCGGAGACCCGCCAGGGCAGGGTGAGGCTGCTTCCGGAACCCCATCGCCGTCAGGACGTTGACGGACTGCTGCCATTCACCAGATCGCGAGGGGACAGTCACCCGTGGCCGACACGCCCAGCGTCGCCTATTGCGGTCCGGCGCCGCTGCCGGCCGAACTCCTCGCTGCGTGGAACCTGGATCCGCTGCTTCTTGCCGGGCTTCTCCTGTTCGGCGTGGCGGTGGCGCGGCGGCCTTCGCCGCCGGGGTGGGCGGCGCTTGCGCTGATGATCTTCATCTTCGTCTCGCCGCTCTGCGCGCTCACGGCGGCGCTGTTCTCGGCCCGTGTCGTCCATCACGTGCTTCTCGTCGCGGTCGTGGCGCCGCTTCTCGTCCTCGCCTTCCCGCCGCGCGGGCCGGGGCGGCTGCCGCTGCCGCTGCTGGTGATCGCGCATGCGGCGATCCTCTGGTTCTGGCATGCGCCGGGCCCGTATTCCTGGGCGCTGGCGACGGTGCCGGGCTACTGGCTGATGCAGGCGACGCTCCTCCTCCCGGCTTGGGCGCTCTGGCGCGGCGTGCTGATGGCTCCGGAGCGGCCGGTGGCGGGACTGACGGCGCTCATCGCGACGGTGGCGCAGATGGGGATGCTCGGCGCGCTCCTCACCTTCGCCCCCGCGCCGCTCTACGCGCTGCATCTGGCGACGACGGCGCCCTGGAGGCTATCGCCCCTTGCCGACCAGCAGCTTGGCGGTCTCGTGATGTGGGCGCCGGGGCTCCTGCCCTATCTGCTCGTGGCGCTCCATGCCGGGCGGCGCGTGCTCGAGCCGGGTCCGGCCGGAAGATGATCGAGGCGCTCCTTCCCGGAGAACGCGCGATCTGGCTCGTCAAGGCCGTGCATATCGCCGCGATCGCGATCTGGTCGGGCGGGCTCGTCTCGCTGCCGGTGCTGATGCTGCGCCGGCGCGGGCTCACCGGCGAGGCGGTCCACGATCTCCACCGCATCGTGCGCTATCTCCATGTCGAGATCGTGTCGCCCGCGGCCTTCGTCGCCGTCATCGCCGGCATGGCGCTGATCTTCATGCGCGAAATCTTCTTCGTCTGGTTCATCGCGAAACTCTATTTCATCGCGGTGCTCGTCGCCTGCCATCTCGGGCTCGGCCAGATGATCTCCCGGACCTTCCTCCTTGACCGGCCGATGGGGCGTGTCACCGTCTCGTTCGCCATCGTGGCGGCATTGATCGGCATCACCGGCGTCCTGTTCTTCGTGCTGGCGAAGCCGATACTCAGCCTCACCGCCATCGCCGGCGAGGCGGCGGAGCCCGGATGGCTCGAGGATTCGGTGGTGGGCCCGCTGATCTCGCTCCTCATCTCCCTGACGAAATGAAAACCCCGACGCCATGTTCGTAGACGAGCCTCCCGCCGTACCAGCCCGCGAGCCCGGTGAAGATCGCGGCGAGGATCGACAGCATCAGCCCGTGCGGCAGGGTCTGCTCGATGTCGACGATGCGCAGTCCCCAGTTCGTGCCGGCGATCGCGATCAGGGTGACGGCGGCGACGGCATGGGTCCAGCTCGCCACCCGGATGCGGATGCCCTTGACGAGCAGGAGCTCCAGCGTGCCGAAGATGCCGGCCACCAGCCCGGCGAAGAAGGCGAAGCCCGCGGCCCAGAGGCCGGCCCGCAGCCAGAACTCGTCGGCCGAATACCAGTAGAAGACATCGGCCCCGAGCGTCGCGAAGACGAGGGCGATCGGGAAATGCACCGTCTGGCCATGCAGCGGATGGCCGAGGATCGCGACATAGGATTCGGTGCCGTGCCGGGTCACCTCCTCCATCACCGGGCCGCTGCGGACGCTCTCCTCCCCGCCGTTGCCGCTGCTGCCTCGTTCCTCACGCTGGTCTGCCATGGCGTCACCTCCTGCGCCTCAACGGGGATTCTGCGGCGGGCGTTCCACCTCTCCGCCGTGGCGCTTCTCCTCGGCGGTTGCGGCGGGCCGCTTTCCGCCCTCGATCCGGCGGGACCGGGGACGGCGTCGATCGCGCGCCTCTGGTGGATGATGTTCTGGGGCTCGGCGGCGATCTTCCTTCTCACCATGGTCCTCTTCGCCATCGTCATGCTGCGGCCGAACTGGGGGGCGCGGGTGAGCCCGCTGCGCTGGATCGTCTGTGGCGGGCTCGGCCTGCCGGCGCTCGTCCTGCCGCCGCTCGCCGGTTACTCGCTCTGGACCGGCGAGGCGCTGCTGCCGACGGCGGACCGCGACGCGGTGCGGATCGAGGCCGAGGCGGCGATGTGGTCCTGGACCTTCCGCTATCCCGACCACGGCGGGGCGGAGACGGTCGACATCCTGCATCTTCCGGAGGGCGAGCCGGTGGAGATCCATCTCACGAGCCGCGACGTGATCCATTCCTTCTGGATCCCGCGCCTGACCGGCAAGCGCGACAACATCCCGGGCCAGGTCAATGTCCTGTGGCTGCAGGCGGACGGGGCGGCGGGCGAGGAGGGCGCGATCGAGGGCACCTGCGCCGAATACTGCGGCATCGGCCATGCCGCGATGCGGTTCGAGGTGCGGGTCCATCCGGAGGACAAGATGGAAGCCGCCATCGCCGCGACACCCCGCGGGGATCCGCCGCGCATGCGGACCGAGCTGCCCGTACCCGCAGGCCTGCCGGTGGAGCCGCTGCGATGACGCGGGAGAAGGACGCCGGTGCGCCGCCAGAGGCACGGGACCCGATCCGGCTCCACAAGGCGCTCACGCGGATCTGGGGGGCGGGACCGGGACTTGCGCGGCTGAGTTCGACCAATCATTCGGTCCTCGGCATGCGCTTCATGATCACGGCCGGGGTGTTCTTCCTGATCGGCGGCATCCTCGCGATGATCATCCGCGCCCAGCTCTCGACGCCGCAATCGGCCTTCCTCGGCGCCGAGACCTACAGCCAGATCTTCACCCTGCACGGCACGGTGATGATGTTCCTCTTCGCGATCCCGATGCTCGAGGGGCTCGCGGGCTACATGCTGCCGAAGCTGATGGGCGCGCGCGACCTCGCCTTCCCGCGGCTGACCGCCTTCGGCTACTGGTGCTATCTCTTCGGCGGCTCGATCATCGTCCTGTCGCTCCTCTTCGGCGTGGCACCCGACAGCGGCTGGTTCATGTACGTGCCGCTCTCCTCGAAGCCCCATTCGCCGGGCGTCAATTCCGACGTCTGGCTCCTCGGCATCACCTTCGTCGAGATCTCGGCGCTGACCTTCGCGACGACGCTGGTGGTCTCGATCCTGAAGATACGGGCGCCGGGGATGACGCTCGGGCGGATGCCGATCTTCGCCTGGTACATGCTCGTCACCTCGCTGATGATCATCCTCGGCTTCCCGCCGCTCATCCTCGGCTCGATCCTGCTCGAGGCGGAACGCGCCTTCGGCCTGCCGTTCTTCGATCCGACGCGCGGCGGCTCGGCGCTGCTCTGGCAGCATCTCTTCTGGATATTCGGCCATCCCGAGGTCTACATCATCTTCATCCCGGCGGCGGGCGTGCTCTCCACCATCGTCCCGGTCTTCGCCCGCCATCCCCTCGTCGGCTACCGCGCGATCGTCGCCGCCCTCGTCGCCTTCGGATTCCTCTCCTTCGGGATCTGGGCGCATCACATGTACACGACCGGCATCCCGCACATGGCGCTCGCCTTCTTCTCGCTCGCGTCGTCGCTCGTGGTGGTGCCGACGGCGATCCAGATCTTCGCCTGGCTCGCGACCTTCGCGCATGGGCGGCCACGCTGGGACGTGCCGATGCTCTACCTGTTCGGCTTCCTCTGGATCTTCGTCATGGGCGGGCTCACCGGCGTGATGGTGGCGATGGTGCCCTTCGACCTGCAGGCGCATGACACGCATTTCGTCGTCGCCCACATGCATTACGTGCTGGTCGGCGGTTTCGTCTTTCCGCTTCTCGCCGGACTCTACTACTGGCTGCCGCTCGCCACCGGGCGCGCGAGCCGGTTCACCCTGGCCCGGCCGGGCTTCTGGCTGATCTTCATCGGCTTCAACCTCACCTTCTTCATGATGCATCTCACCGGCCTCCTCGGCATGCCGCGGCGGGTCTTCACCTACCCGGGCCACGAGGGATGGATGTGGCTCAACGTCCTCTCCTCCATCGGGGGCATGGTGCTGACGATGGGATTCGCGGTGATCCTCGCCGATCTCGCACTCCATGCCCGGTTCGGGCGGCGCGCACGGCGCGACCCCTGGGAGGGCGGCACGCTCGACTGGGCGATCCCGCGTCCGCCCACCTTCTATGCCTTCGCGTCGCTGCCGCGGATCGAGACCCGCGCCGACCGGATCGACCCGCGCGAGCTCGGGCGCGAGCTTGCGGCCGGCGAAGGTTATCTCGGGGACACCCGCAACGGCTGGCAGGAGACCCTCGGCATCCATGTCACCACGGGCGAGGCCGACCAGGTCATCATCTTCCCGCGCCAGAGCTACGAGCCGCTGGTCACCGCGGCGACGGTCGGGCTCACCGTGCTCGCGATGCTGTTCAAGCTCTATCCGGTGGCGGTGGCGGGATTCTTCGTCGTCTCGGCGATGTTCGTCTTCCGGGCGCAATCGGCCGGGCTCAGGGAGGATCACGGGCCGCTGCCGATCGGCCGGGGCGAGGCGGTGCCGCCGCATACGGAGGCGGAATCCTCACCTCCCCTCCTCGCGCTCGTGGTGGCGCTGGTGGCGGACGGCACGATCCTTGCGTCGCTGATCTATGCGGGCTTCTACAACTGGCTGGTCGCGGCGAACTGGCCGCCACCCGAACTCGCGCGGGGCGGCCTCATCCCCGTGGCACTGGCGGTGGCCGCGCTCGTCGCCGCTTCCGGCTGCGCCCGGGGGGCGCTCGCCGCGCTCGGTCGGGGCGGCAACCCGGTCCCGTGGATCGGAGCCGGCATCTTCGCGGGACTCGCCGTGACGGGCATTGTCGGGGCGATCCTCGCCGGACTGCCCGACCCGCGCTCGCATGCGCATCCGGCGACGGTCTTCATGCTCGTCGGCTACATCGGGCTTCATGCCTATGTCGGCCTGCTGTTCCTCGTCAGCAACGCGCTCAGGTACCGGGCGGGCTATCTCTCGGCGCGGCGCAGGCTCGACCTGCGGCTGACGCGGGTCTGGCAGGATTACACCGCGGTCAGCGGGATCGTGATCCTCCTCGTGGTGCTGGCGCTGCCTGCGCTCGCGCCGCTCGCGGAGGGAAGGCCATGAAGGAACAGGCTCCCGCGCGGCTGCTCTGGATGGTCGCGGGTTTCGCGGTGTGGTCGTCGGCCTTCATCGTGCTCTACTCGCTGCAGGGCCTCGGCTGCGCCTATGGCTGGCCGGATCCGGCGTACCGGCTTGTCCTCTTCGCCGTGCTCGGCCTCCATCTGGGAGCGATCGCGCTGCTCTTCCGCCGCAGCCGGGAGCGGCTCGCGTCAGGTTTCCTCCGCCCGGTCGTGGAACTTGCGCTCTGGGCCGCCCTCGTCGCGACGCTCCTCACCTTCGCCCCGGCGCTCCTGCTCACCGCCTGCCGCTAGGCCGCCCGCCGGCGGTGCACCGCCGGCGCCCTCCTCGCTCATGGGCGCCGCAGATCACGTATCGACATCGCGCGGGCGCGTCGCATGATGACGATGTACGCATGTCCCCGGATTCGCCATGCACGCCATGTCTCCCCTGCCGCCATCGCGCGTGCTTCTCCTCGTCAATCCGAACGCCCGCTCCGGCAGCGAGGGCGTGGAGGCTGCCGTGAAGACGCTGGAAGCGGGCGGGGTCAGGGTCCGGGTCGAGACCTTCACCGGCCCCGACGAGGTCGAGACCGACATAGAACGCGCGGCAGGCGATGCCGACTGCGTCGCGGTCGCGGGAGGCGACGGCACGCTCAGCCGGGCGGGCGGCGTGCTCGCCCGCAAGGGGCTGCCGCTGGCGATCCTGCCCTGCGGCACGGCAAACGACCTCGCCCGCACCCTTGCCATACCGGAAGATCTCGTGGCCGCCGCCGGGGTGATCCTCGCCGGGCACCGCCGCCGGATCGACCTTGGCACCGTCAACGGCCATCCGTTCTTCAACGTCGCCTCGATCGGGCTGAGCGCGGAACTCTCGCGCGCCCTCACCAGCGACATCAAGCGGCGCTGGGGCAGGTTCGGCTACGCGATCGCCGGCGCGCGGGTCCTTGCCCGTGCCCGTCCCTTCCGGGCGCGAATAACCGACGGCGAGAGCACCGTGGTGGTGAGGACCCTCCAGATCGGCGTCGGCAACGGTGTCCATTACGGCGGCGGCAATGTCGTCAATGCCGATGCCGCCATCGATGACGCCCATTTCGATCTCTACAGCCTCGAACTGGCGAATGTCTGGAAACTCGCGCTGATGCTGCGGACCTTCCGCTCGGGCACTCATGGCGCATGGAGCGAGGTGCGCACCTCCCGAAGCGACGAGTTCGACGTCACCACGAAGCGGCCGATGCCGGTCAATGTCGACGGCGACCTGGTCACCACGACTCCGGCGCATTTCCGCATCCAGCCGGGAGCCGTGACGGTCTACGCACCCCCCGCGGCGCCCTGACCGTCCTTGCGGGCAGAGCCATGGTCGAGGAGACGGGAAGGAAGCGACCTGCGCCGGGGCATCCGGCGCCTACGTGACGGTGACGCTCTCCGAGATGCTCACCTCCGCGCCGTCGTCATCCGTCCAGGTGAAGGCGAGTTGGCCTGAACCCGGGGGCCGGACCCGGAACTGCAGATAGGGATTTGCGGCCACCCCCGGCCGGAGTTCCCAGGTGAAGACCTCCCTGCCCTCGAATTCGCAGCGGAACCTGGTGATGATCTTCCGGGGCACGACCGCGCCGTCAGCGTCGCGCCGGTAACCCGATTCCATCGGATGCGAGATCAGCGTGCGGATCTCGATGGTCTCGCCCGTGGCGATCACGCTCGCGCTGAGCCGGACGCGGGGACGCTCCATCGCCATCTCCTCAGGCCCCGCAGCCGCCGACGATCACGCTCACCTGGCGGCGGTCGATCCGCGTGCTCCCGTCGGCCATCCGCGCCGCGGCGATCACCTCCTGCGACCGCGCGAGACGGATGCGGGTCACGACCTCGGCCCGCCCCGCGAGCGGCGTGAAGCGGAAGCGCGATACCTCGGGCTCGGGATTGTCGGTCGCGATCACGATCACCTCGGCAACATGGTCATCCGGCGTCATCGGGCTTTCGACGCGGATGGTCATCGGCACCATGTTGCCGTTCTCGGCGATCTCGGGGAGGTCGAGCGTGATGCCGCTCGCGACCGGCTGCAACCCGTCGGTGAAGGCGGAAAGCGCCGCCTGCCATCCGTTCGTCGCGCGGGCGGTGCCCGGACCCGTCCCGGCACCGAGGACAAATGCCGCGCCGGCGAGAAGCGCCTGCCGCCGGGTGAACCCCGTTCCCGTCATGATCCTCCGTCCACTGCATGGCCACACCTGCCCGATCATCGCATCCGCCCGCTTCCGCGTACAGGGCCGGACGCGACGCATGCGGGCATCCGCGCCGTCGGCATTGCGGTTGCGGAATGGCAGAAAGATGCGGCTTGACCTTGCGTTTCCCTTCGCCCGGAATTCAATTGCAACAAATGCGTCGGCACTCGCATTGTGCCTCGGCAGCCGGAGAACCGTTCATGTCCACTCGAAGCCGGGATCCCGCACACTGGATGCTCTCGGAGGCGCTCGCCGCCCTCGCCGAAGCCGAGCGCATGCGTCACCAGGTCTTTCGCGCGCCGCGCAGGAGCGCCACCCTCGAGCCGTCTTGGGAGCCGCCCATCGACATGATCGAGACCGAACACGAGGTGCTCATCCATGTCGCCCTCCCCGGTGTCGATCCCGAGCAGGTCGAGGCGCGGATCGAGGACGGCGCCCTCGTCGTCGAGGGGAGGCGCACCCTTCCGGCCGAACTGCGCCGGGCAGTCATACACCGGCTCGAGCTGCCGCAGGGGAGGTTCGAGCGGCGGATCCCGCTCCCGGCGGGTCGCTATGCCGTGAGCCACGCCACCGGCAACGGCTGCCTCGTCTTCACGCTGGAGAAGCTCGGAGGGATGCCATGAAGCTCCTCGGCGGTTCGACATCGGGCACGGAAGACAACCGGCCCGAGGGCGCGGGCGCGGGCGAAGCCGTGCCCCTTCCCGATGACGCGCTGATCATCCTGCCGGTGCGGGACATGGTCCTGTTTCCCGGCATCATCAACCCGATCTCCATCGGCCGGCCGAAATCGGTCGCGGCGATCCAGCAGGCGGTGCGCGAGGAGCGGCCGATCGGCGTCGTCATGCAGCGGGACCGGGAGGAGGAGGACCCCGGCGTGGACGGGCTCCACCGTATCGGCACGGTCGCGAACATCGTCCGCTACATGACCGCCCCGGATGGCAGCCACCATATCGTCTGCCAGGGCGTCCACCGGTTCCGCATCCTCGACCTGCTTCCGGGCACCCCCTTCCTGGTTGCCCGCGTGCTGCACCTGCCGGAAACGGAAAGCCGCCTCCCCGAGGTCGAGGGGCGTTTCCTCCATCTCCAGTCCCAGGCGGTCGAGGCGATCAGCCTCCTGCCGCAGGCGCCGCCCGGCCTCGTGGAATCCGTGCAGTCGATGACCTCGCCGGCCGCGCTCGCGGACTTCGCCGCCGCCTACATGGATCTCAAGCCCGAGGAGAAGCAGGAGATCCTCGAGACGATCGACATCTCGGCCCGCATGGACAAGGTCTCGCGCCTTCTCGCCCAGCGGATCGAGGTCCTGCGCATCTCCCACGAGATCGGCCGCCAGACCAAGGCCGCCTTCGACGAGCGCCAGCGCGAGGTGGTGCTGCGCGAGCAGCTTGCCGCGATCCAGCGCCAGCTCGGCGAGGACGACGGCAAGAGCGAGGAAGTGGCCGAGCTTGCGGAGGCAATCACCAATGCCGGCATGCCGGAGGAGGTCGAGCAGCAGGCACGCAAGGAGCTGCGGCGCTACGAGCGGATGCCCGAGGCCGCCGGCGAGGCCGGAATGGTCCGCACCTATCTCGACTGGCTGATCGAGCTTCCATGGAAACTCCCGGAGGAAAAGCCGATCGACATCGCCGAGGCCCGCGCCATCCTCGACGAGGACCATTACGGCCTCGAGAAGATCAAGACGCGGATCCTCGAGTTCCTCGCGATCCGCAAGCTCGCCCCCGAGGGCAAGGCGCCGATCCTCTGCTTCGTCGGCCCGCCCGGCGTCGGCAAGACCTCGCTCGGCCAGTCGATCGCGCGCGCCATGGACCGGCCCTTCGTGCGCGTGAGCCTCGGCGGCGTCCATGACGAGGCCGAGATCCGCGGCCACCGGCGCACCTATATCGGGGCGCTACCCGGCAACATCATCCAGGGCATCCGGCGCGCGGGCGCCCGCAACTGCGTGATGATGCTCGACGAGATCGACAAGATGGGGCGCGGCATCCAGGGCGATCCCTCGGCGGCGATGCTCGAGGTGCTCGACCCCGAGCAGAACCATACCTTCCGCGACAACTATCTCGGCGTGCCCTTCGATCTGTCCCGCGTCGTCTTCATCGCGACCGCCAACATGCTCGACACCATTCCGGGGCCGCTGCGCGACCGGATGGAGGTGATCAGCCTCGCGGGCTACACCGAGGACGAGAAGCTCGAGATCGCGCGGCGCTATCTCGTCCGCCGCCAGCTCGAGGCGAACGGCCTCACCCCGGAGCAGTTCGAGATCACCGATGCCGCCCTTCGCGGCATCATCCGCGGCTACACGCGCGAGGCGGGCGTACGCAACCTCGAACGCGAGATCGGCTCGGTGATGCGCCATGTCGCGGTGCGGATCGCCGAGGGCAGCGACAGTCATGTCCGGATCGACGAGGGCGATCTCCCCGGCATCCTCGGCGGCGTGAAGTTCGAGAACGAGGTGGCGCTGCGCACGAGCATGCCGGGCGTTGCCACCGGCCTCGCCTGGACGCCGGTGGGCGGCGACATCCTCTTCATCGAGGCGAGCCGCGCGCCGGGCAAGGGTGGTCTCATCCTCACCGGTCAGCTCGGCGACGTGATGCGCGAGAGCGCCCAGGCCGCCCTCACCCTCGTCAAGAGCCGGGCGGAGTCGCTCGGGCTCGACCCCAGGCTCTTCGAGAAGACCGATATCCATGTCCATGTGCCGGCCGGCGCCATCCCCAAGGACGGGCCGAGTGCGGGCGTCGCCATGTTCATCGCGCTGCTCTCCCTGCTTTCGGGCCGGACGGTGCGGAACGACACGGCGATGACCGGCGAGATCTCGCTCCGCGGCCTCGTCCTGCCGGTGGGCGGCATCAAGGAGAAGGTGGTGGCGGCGGCGGCGGCCGGTCTTACCCGCGTGATGCTGCCTGCCCGCAACCGGCGCGACTACGACGACATCCCGAAGGAGGCACGCGACCGGCTCGAGTTCATCTGGCTCGAGACCGTGGACGAGGCCGCCGCGGCCGCCCTCGACATGACGGAGCCCGCACCGGCCCCGGCCGACTAGAGGCTCTCCTCCCCGGCCGGCATCCTGCGGCATGCGGGCCGGGAGCGCAGCGGGATGCCGAAGGTCGCGGTGCGACTTCAGTCCATGCAGGCGGACCAGAGCGCGATTTCGTCGCTGCCGGTCAGCGGATGCTCGGCATAATCGAGATCCGGCCAGTCCGGTGGCGAGGCGCGCACTCCGTCGAACGCGCGCATCAGGCGGGAGCGGGTGCAGTCCGGCCCGCAGATCCTGAGTGCCTCGACAAGCACTGTCGCCGCCGTGCGGCCGTAGCGTGTGGCCGGAGCCTCGGTCGGCATTCCCGCCACGGGCCGCGGATCGCTGACGACAAGACAGCGACCGCTCCCGATCGCCACACCCGCGAGGTCATCTGCCATCGCGTAAACCGGTGCCTCCCCGGTCCCCTCCAGCGCCCGCGCGAGATGAGCCGCACCAATGCCAAGGATCGGGATTTCTCCCTCCGCCTGCCCCTTGCGCCAGTGCAGGGTCGCGGACCGGGGAAGGGCCTCCCGGAGGCGCGCCCGCATGGCGGGGGTCGCAAGGATCACCATCTCGCCGCTCCCTTCCGCCAGCGCCGCGACCTGATCGGCGACCGAGGCAAAGGCGCCGCGCGTGTCGAGGGGATTCTCGTCACCGATGATCGGGGCGAGCGGAAACAGGTCAGGCATTTCTTCCCCGCTCCCGATCTCCCGCGCGCCGATCGAGGCGAAGGCGGCGTCTTCAGGCGAGAGACGGATCCGGCGGCCATATACGCCGTTCGGCGCCAGTTCCGTGACACGGGCCTCGAAGGCCCTCAGGAACGGTTTCGCCACCGGGTCGGTGGTGCTGCGGAACACGATCCCGTCTGCAGTGAAGCCGGTTCGCTGCCTTGCGGCGACCACGCGCAGATAGGCCGCGAGCGCCGCGGCATCCTCCGGCCTCTCGAAGGCGAAGCGCGGCATCGCCGATCCGAGCTCGCCACCGCCCGGGCGGTGGCCCTCGGTCAATGCCGCGGCGAAGCTCGCCAGGGTGTAACCGGGACGCGACGGCGATGGCTGCGACAATGTTGCCCAGTCGATCGGCGGCCCCGACTGCGCTTCCTCGCCGCCGCCGGCATCTCCTCCGTGGCAGCCCGCGCAGGAGATCCCGCGCGCCGGAAGGATGTTCTCCCCCATCCGGATCGAGAGCGGTGCCGATTCCGCGCCTTCGAACAGCGCGCGCCCGCGTTCCACCGGATCCTCTTCCGCGGCCGACGCGGTGGAAAACCATGCCAGCGCGGCGAGGCAAGGCAGGAACCGGCCCCGGACACTGCCTCTCCCGGCCGGATTCATCGACCATCGGGGTCGCGGCCCCGGTGCCCGGCTATCTCGCATAGGCGCTTGCGAGCGCGAACAGCCGCTCGGGAAGCATCGGATCGGGCTCGAGCCGCGTCACCACCTCCTCGCCGGCATTCCCGACGAGAATGACGAGCTTGTGCTCCTCGATCGGCCTCCCATCCCAGGCCCCGAGGCGCGTCAGCAGCGGCATGATCTCGGAGGGACGCCCGGTCAGCCGCAGCCAGCCCTCGTGGCTCCCGAGTTCGCGGTGCCGCCGCAACAGGTCCGCCGGCCGGTCCCGCGCCGGATCGAGCGTCAGCGTCACCAGCCGCACGGGGCCGTCGATCTCGCCCCGCCGCTCCGCGAAATGGCTGAGCCAGAGATCCGCCATGCCGCAAAGCGAGGTGCAGTTGGTGTAGGTGAAGCCGAGGACATAGGCGCCATCGCCTACCGCCTCGCGGAAGCGGAGATGATTTCCGAACTGGTCCACCACATCCGCATCCGGCAGGCGACCGGGAGCGGCCTCGACCGAAACCTCCATCGAGGGCCGGGCGTCGCTCCCCTCCGGGTCATGCGCCGCCGCCGGCAAGGCGGACAGCAGGAGGAACACAAGGAGGATCCGCGTCATCGGGACACCTGTATCGTTGCCGGAGCGATCGTGACCTCGGGCGGCAGCGCCCGGTCGAGGGCGATGCTGATCTGCCCGGGCGGAATGTCGGCGAGCACGGCACGGTGGCGGTCAGGGGCGACGGGCCGCGCCACCGTCCGCGCCCTCCAGCCTCCCTCCAGAGATTGCAGGATCAGCGGCAGGTCGGCGGGCCAGGCCTGGGCGGTGCCGGATGCGTCCATCACGCGCAGATCGAGCGCGAGCCCGTTTTCGTCGCGCTGCCCGACCTCGGCCTCGAGGCGAAGGACGAGGCCCTCCTCCGCCTCGCCCTCGACGTCGAATCGCGCGCAGGCGGTGAAACGGCCGGGCCCGCCGGAAACAACCAGCTCATGGGGCCCGCCGCGGGCAAGTACCGTCGCGCCCTCGTAAAGCCCGGGCGCACGTTCCCGCAGCGCCCCGTTGAGTTCGGCAAGCGCCTGCGGTCGCGCGCCGCGGATGCGGAAGCCGTTCATCGGCGCGGTCGTGTTGCCGCTGTCCCGCATGACCGGGAAGGCCGTCGAGAGGTCGGGATGGAGGGCGAGGACGGTGCCGCCGGCATGACCGCGCGCCGTTTCAACCAGGAACGGGCCCGCGCCTTCGGGCAGGTCCTCGACCGGTGGTCCGATCCGCACCGGCCGCAGCGCCGCCGGCACGCCGCGCCGGGCGAGCGCAAGGTCGAGCACCATCACGAAGTCGAGGCGGTCGAGCAGCAGGAAGGCGGCCCCGCGCGCAAAGGCGACCTCGCGGATGGTCTGGTCCACCGGCGGCCGGTTCACCTCCACCGCCTGCACGACGGTCGCCGTGGCGATCTCGATGATCGAGACCGCGCGCGAGTCGCGCGACCAGGCGAGGGCAAGGGCGCCGTCCGGGGAAACCGAGACGCGACTCGCCATCGCGGGAAGCGGGGTCCTGACCTCTCGGTTGCCGCCATAGACGATGACGAGTTCGCTGCCGCCATCGACGAAGAGCGTCGCATCGGCGCTTGCGGCATGGGCAGCCCATGTCGCGCCCGGCGGACCCTCTACCGGCGCTTCCGGTCTGCCGTCTTCCGGGATGAGAACGGCCACCCCCGGGTCAAGGAGGGCAAGCACCCCGTCGTGGACACCCAGCTCCTCGTCCGGGAGGGCAGACGACAGGGCGATCACCGTGTCACCGAGGTCGAGCGAAGCCGAGTCGTCCGGCGGGAAGACCCACCGCCCCTGCGCCACCCAGCCGTTGGCGGAAACGAGCGACGGCGCCGTGGTCCGGTCGGCGGTCGGCATCGGCCGGGGCGAGGTGCCTTCGGCGGCATCGACATGCACCCGCCTCCCGTCCTTCGTCAGGGCCACGAAGGCGAAGGAGGGACGGAGCGGAGCGATCGGCCCGGCAAGATCCTTCACCTCGGCCACCGCGAGGATGTTCGCCGATGCGATCGAATGCTCCCAGTCAATGATGGAGACGGTGCCGTCCTCGTGGCTCACCGCGTAGAGCGAGCGGGCCAGATCGGTACTGCCGCGTGGCAGTGCGCCCTGATTGACGAAATAGGCGCGGGCAGCCTCGCTGCAGCGGCTGTTCGAGGTTGCGACGGGCCGGATCCAGGCACTCGGGTGCTCGTCCTCCACGGGGCGGCCGCTCGCCGGATCGGCAAGCCAGACCTGCACCCGGAACGGTTCGCCGGCGACGGGGCTCTCCAAGGGTGTTCCGTCCCGCGCCGCAAGCGACAGCTGGACGTCGAGCGCGCCGCCAAATCCCGGATCGGGCGCCCTGGTGCCTGCGGCTGCGGCGAGCGCGGCGGCGACGAGGAGCACCGCGCAGGAGGCACGGCTCAATCGTGGAACCCGCACGATGTCTGTCCCGCTCGGGTCAGCACGTCGAGAATGCCCCACGAGCCTGCGGCCTCGATCTGCCGCGGTCCGTCCGACCAGATGTAGCAGCCCGGCCTCACCGGCGCCGAGAATGCCGCCGTCACCACCTTGCCGGGTCCGAGCAGGGCGGAATGCGGGAAGCCGAAGCCGGGAAACAGGTCGTCATAGTCGTTCCCCGTCGTGACGAAGGCGCGCTGCCGGGCGCGGCCGCCCGGATGGACGATGCGCACCACCACCTCCTCGCCGGGGAGGGCCCAGAGCCGCAGCGAGTTCGATGACAGGGAGTTCTTCTGCATGCGGAAATCGGCATCGAAGATGTAGGCGTTGAGATCCGAATGCGCTTCGGCCGCCACGTCCTGTGCCTGGCGTATCCGCCGGTGGAAGGCGGGCGCCCGGTAGCTGACCGCCTTCTCGCCGAGGTCGTAGGTGTCGTCGCAGACGGGGCATTCGCCGACGATCGGCAGGCCGCGTCCCGTTACCGGGGTATCGATCGGCAGCCATTCGTTGCTGCTGCCCTCGTCCCAGAGGTTGATGCCGTCCTGGTAGAACAGGACGAATTCGCGCAGGCGCCGCGGCTGGTCGTCGCCATCGGCGAAGGAGACCAGCGTGTTCGCGCCGCGGCCGCGATGCGCGGACCCCGCGGCCCGCGGCGGCGGCGGCGCATAGCTGCCGGTGCCATCGGGCAGCAGCTCGCGGCCTTCGTAGGTCGCGCCCCGCGGCTCGACCACCAGCGCGCCGAACAGCCCGTGCGGGAGCTGGTTGAAGAGATCCGCGACCGGCTTGAGCGGCACTGCGCCGAAGGCATAGGGGATCGCGTGGACCGGCCGCGCCTCCGGCTGGGGGAACTGGACCTCGACGCCCTGTTCTCCGGCGAGGTTGGCTCCGAGCCCCTGCGTCTCGAGCAGCCTGTCCACGCAATCGACCGTCATCCGCGCGACGGCATCGGCGACCTGTGCCGGCGGTGGGCTCGCCTGCTCGTTCCGCGGGAGAATGCTGCCCCAGTAGGTCGTCCCGATCACGTCGACCGGGAAGTTGTCCGCACCGCCCGGAGCCTCGCGTCGGCTCGTGCGGACGTAGTGATCGGGATCGTCGCCTTCGAGAATTGTCCGGGCCGAGGCGACTGCATCCGGCGTGACGCCCTCCCCCGGATCGAGATCAAGATCGCGCATACTGCATTGCTGGAGCGCGTTGCTCACGTTCACTTCGCCCGCCTCGTCGACCGGCGACGACGCGAGCAGGAAGTCGATCACCTTCCAGTCGACGCGGAGCAGTCCGAGGTAATAATCGGCCACCTGGATCGCGCCCGGCGCTTCCGAGGTCGTCCGGTTGACGCCGAACGGCAGATGCGCACGGCCGCCGCGGGTCAGCATCGACATCGGCGTGACAAAGGCGATCCGCGCCGAGGGCCGCACATCGATCCGGTCCTGCTGGATCATGCGGAGCGGCCCGCCGGCTTCCGCGGATTCATCCGCCCAGTTCGGCTCGACATTGAGCCTGACGATCCTCGGCATCGCCGCATCGCCGAGGCAGTCGCGCAGCGGGCCGGGATCGCCGTTCGGCGCGTGGCCGCAGGACTGCGCATAAGCGGGCGCCGGCGCCAGGGCATTGATGATCGAGAGCCGCAGGCAGTCGCCGGCATTGGCGCGGATCACCAGCGGCTCGTCCCGGTAGTAGGAGAGGGCAGCCTGCCGAAGCCTGTCGATCTCCGTCTCGGGAACGGTCCCGGAGTCGAGCCACGGCGCGACGAGCGCCTTCGGGACATGGACGAGCGCCAGCGCGTCCCGGTCGCCGAACCCGTCACGCCAGGAGGCATAGGACTGCCCGGCGGGCAGCGGCATCGCCACCGCGTAGGCCTCGATCCGCGGCGCATCTGCCGGGCAGGCCGCGGGCTGGAGGTCAGGCCGATCGCGAAGGGCGCGAGCCTCGAGCCGCTGCCTGCGCAGCTCGGGGTCGAGCGCATGGAGCACATCCGTGATCCTGCATGCCGATCCGTCTCCGGAACCGGCGCATGCGCTGCCCGGATCACCGGCTTCCTCGATCCGGCGCGTTTCGTCACGGGCCCCCTCGGCCTCATAGACCCGCATCAGCCCCCAGGCACCGTTCCAGATCGCGTCCTGCGAGCCGAAATGGAACAGGTAATCGAGCGCCTCCGTTTCCTCGCCTCCTTCGGTCGCTCGCGCGCCACCCGGCGCGAACCGCACCTGCACGCTTTCCTTGCTCGGAGCGGAAGGGATCTCGAAATGCTCGGAGATCCCCACTTCCTGCGCCGCGACGAAGGCTTCCAGATTGTCGCAGAGCGCGACCCGCTCGCCATGCTCCTGCCAGAACGCCAAGTCGTCCCCGTCCCCGAGCAGGCCATTGCGCCAGCGGTCATGCTCCCGGGCGATGCCCCTGCGGCCGTGTTCACGGCATTCCTGCCACCAGGTCTGCGTGTCGTGGTCCGTGTCGAGCCGCCGCGAAGCCGCCGGGAACTTCTGATCGATGTTCCGGCGCCATTGCAGCCCTTCCAGGGAGAAGGTGTGCTGCACCTCCTGGGCCCCCTGGACGAGCCGGATCTGCACGCGCTCCTCCGAATAGGTCTCGAGGAGTGGTGTCGCCGGATCGCCATGCGCACGGTTGCGCACGATGTCCTCCGGCGTGGCGTCGTTCGCGCCGGAGGCGGGAGGCTCCGCATGCGGGGCGTCCTCGGGCTGCAGCTCGTCGGCGAGGAATTCCGAACGGTAGACATGGGCAAGATTGCCGCGAGGGTCAGGTGACTGGCTGTCGATCGAGCAATCGAGGCGGTGGGCGGCGGCGAGCGCCTGTTCGAGCTCCGGCGTGAACTCCACCGCCTCGCCAGGCCGCGGAACGGCCGGTGCGGCGGGACCGGGTGCGCTGCCATCGCGCCGCCGGAACTGACCGAGCATATCGGCATGAGATGCGGCGAAACATTCGAAGGCGGTCCTGCGACTGCCGTCCACATCCGGCGTTCCGGCGGGAGCCTCACCGCCCGCGGCTGGCGCCGCCGCACCGCCCGCAGCCGCGATCCGCCAGAGACGCGCGGTCGAAACCGTGTTCCCGATCGGGAAGAAGCCGACCGCGTCCTTCGCGACGGACGCGGCAGGATCATTTCCCCCATCCTGGCCGGTTTCGTCCGGCGCGCCGGTATCGCCGATCCTGAGCGGTACCGGCTCGCCACGATAGTTCACGAGATAAGGGTCGTGGTGATCGGTCGAGATCGCCTCCGGCCGCTCCGGCGGGCTCACGGGCCGCGCCAGCCCCTGTCCCAATCCCGCCCGGTAGCGCACCAGCGCGAAATGCCGGCGCAGTTCGGGCACCTCCTCGGGAAGTATGAGATCGCGCGCGACGAGGGCGGGCGGTACCGCCTCCGTCTCGACCGGGAGCAGACTGCCGCCGAAATGCCCGCGCTCGATGTCGCTGGCGCAGAGCCGCTCGATCAGGCTTCCGTTCCCGGTGTCGAGCGCGGTCGAACGATGCTCCGCCTCGCAGACGAGCCTGGCGAGACCCTTCGGCGAGATCTCCACAGGCGCGGCCGGATCTTCCGCCGGCGGCGCCTCGATCTCGCTTCCGCCGGGAAGAGGACCCGCCACCGCGATCAGATCGTCCTCATCGCCATCGGTCGGATCGTAGAGCAGCGCGAAATCGGCGATGGCCAGCGCGAACTCGCGGTAGTCGGGATGGATCTCCGGATCGTCGCCGCCGGTCACGATCTTGTGGACGCCGACGCCGCCCGGCCCGCCCGCCACGAAACCCGCCTCCCCCACGTCGGTCTCCATGCAGGCCTCCCCGTCCGTGGCGAGGCCGGGACAGACCTTCTTCCCGGCGGGCTCGATGACGAGGGCCGAGTAGAAACCGTGCTGCTGGATCGAGGACGGCGCGAAATGATCATGGGTGAAAACCGTCCGCAGTGTCCGGTCCGCCATCTCCCCGGGATCGTCCGCCTCGCCTTCGATCGAGAGGATCGGATCGGCAAACCAGCGCTGCACAGTGGTCTGGAACCGCTCCGGTGCCTCGCTGCGGGTTGCGGCCCACCAGTCGTGGCGTATCGGCGCCCAGTGGTCGATCTTCCCGTCGCGCTCGACGGGCTCGCAGATCGCCCGCCAGTCGTCCTCGGTCATCGCGGCGATCTTCGAGCCTGCGGGGACGGTCGAGCCGGCTCCGACCGCCGGCGTCTCGCTCGCGGGATCGAGCATCGCGCAGAGCCGTGACGTGATCTCGTCCGGGGCGAAGGTGCCGTCCTCGTAGTTCCAGCCGTTCCCCGAGCCGTCCGCCGAGGTGACGTCGAACTTCACCAGGTGGATATGCTGGCCGATGGTATCGGTCGGCGTGCGGACCTGGAAATCGTCGAGTTCGAGCTCCTTCGGAAGCTCGTTGGTGTGACGGAACTCGACGCATTCGCCCGAATAGGCGCGGAAGAAGAACGGCTCCTCGCCGGCACTGGGGCCGCGGTCCTTGTAACCGTCGGACAGGCTCGTGAGCACGTTGATCCGCCCCTGCGGGTCGTGCCAGCCCGCCTTGTTGGTGACGATGTCGACCTGCACCGCCGAGACCTCGTAGCGGCGAAACCCCGTCAGCCCCGGATCCGGCACGAAATCGGCGACGCCGGGAGCGAAGGGATCGGCCCTCGGCGCGAGCGGGCCGGTGGGGGCGGTGTCGTCGGGATCGGCCGGGTCGCGTCCGGCGAGGGCATCGGGCGCGCCGCAGGGATCGGCGAAGGGCGCTCCCGGCTTCGGCGGGGCGCCGTTCACGGCAAAGGCGAGGACGTTGCCGCTCCCGTCATCGTTCGGGGCGGCACTCCGATAGCCGGCGCGCGTTTCGTCAAAGCCCGTGACCGCGCCGCGGGCGTCCCGGAGCTTCAGCGGTCGTCCCTCGACCGTCCCGTCATGGTGGAAGCCCATCGCCGCCCGCTCGAGCGGCTCGCCCCGGTTGTCGAGGATGTCGATCCCGGCCTCGACCAGATGGCCGGAGAAGTCGCCGAGCGCGAGCATCTTGGCCGTCAGCCGGTAGAGCCTGTCCTCCACCCGCCTCCGGTCCTCCTCCGGACTGTCGGGCATGATCCCGAGATCGCCGAGATCGGCCGCGACGCCGAGTTCACGTCTCGAGCCGCCGGTCACGACATGCCGGGGCAGGCCGCCGTCGAGCCAGTTGTCGGGTCCGGTGCCGGCGGCCATGTCGAGCGGGGGCTGTGGCGCGCGGTGGCCGGGCCGTCCGGCGATGAAGAAGGGATAACCCGGCACCGCCTCGTCGACGGGGACCGCGTCGTCGCCGTCCCCGCTCGCATAGGTCGGCAGGAGCGGCGCTGCCTGGTCGGGCAGCGGGATCACTGCCGGGATCGGCGTGCCGGGAGCGTCCGGGATGAACGCGCCGTCGCGTCCGACACTGCCGCTGCGGGCAGCCACCGGCGCGAGTCGACCTCCGGCATCGCGCTCGAGGAGCTCGGTCGAGAGACCCGGCAGCTCCTGGCCGTCAGGCAGACGGCGCGAGCCGTCCTCGAGCACGTCATGCACCCGCCAGAGCGCCCACATGCCCTGCGCGAAATGGGGATAGAGATGGCAATGGAAGATCGAGTCGCCGACCGTCCGGTTGCGGTTGCCCGATCCCAGCGACTGCCACCAGCCGCCGCCCTCCGGTGCCTTGCCGTCCGGCGTGTAGTGGCTCAGGCCGCCATGGTAGACGCGATAGGTGAAGCCCTGCCGCGGCGCCACCGTCTGCGAGTCGAGATAGGCTCCGCGCCCACCGTCGTTCCCGGCGAACCACTGATGCGCGTGAAGGTGGAAGACATGGGTCTCCTTCGGTCCCGCGTGATGATTGCGAAAGACCACGGGGTCGTTGAGATACGAGTGGTGAACGTTCGAGGGATCGTCCGGATAGCCTTCGAGCAGCGCCGGGTCGCCGTTGGCCCAGCTTTCGAGGAAGAACTCCTCGTAGAGGCATTCCATGCAATCCGCCGCGGGACCGATCCCCTTGCGGTTCGCAAGGATCATCGCGCCGAGTCCGCTTGCCCCGTAGTTGATGGCGAAACCGTCGCCGACCCCGGCCAGTTGCGGAAACCGGCCGAGCTCCTCGAAGTTGCGGGTGTAGAAGGTCTTGAGCTCGTCATGGAAGAGGACGGAGAACTCGCGGAATGCCGGCTCCTCCGCCGGACGGATGATCGCGTTCAGGTCGTTGTGCACGAGTTCGTAACACCCGTCGCCGATCCGCTTCAGCAGGTTCAGCACCGGCATGTCCTCGCCACCGACCGGAACCGTGGCCTCGTAGTCGAGCGCCCCCCGGCGGTCGTGCGGGCTTTCGGTGTCGTTGTCGGGCTGCCAGGCAGCATCGAGGGCCGCGCGGGAGGTCTGGCTGCGATACCATCGCGTGGCGGGCGCCTCCTCTGCCTGCGGCTCGACCGCGAGGCTGCCGAACAGGCCGTGGACGAGGGAACCGCCATCGCCCTCGCCGCCTGACGCCGCGCCGACGGAATTCACGAAATAGGGCCCCTCGCGCTCGGCGTGCCAGTAGCAGTCGACATGGTCCTGCCCGGGTGCGAGCTGGCCGAGGCCGAGGCAGACGTCATCGACCACCCCGGTCGCCGGGTCGCGAAGCGGCCGCAACCCGTCGATGACGAAGGAGATCCCGCGTGTCCGCGGCCAGTCGCCGGCCTCCGGGCCGTTGACCAGCCGCGCGGGCCGGTCGCGGGACCCGCCATCGCACAGGGCCGCCACGAGCTTGTCGGCGCCGCCCGCATCGGTGAAGGCAAGGTCCTCTGACCCGTCCTCCGCGCGTGTGCCTTCGGAAACCGCACTACGAATGGCCGTGCGCAAACCGTTGCCGGCTTCCCCGCCCTGGCGGCAGAAGGTCCCGGAATAGTCGGGCCGGCCGTCGCTGCCGCCATGCCGGAGAAGGTTGCGGACCCGGACATGCAGGATATCGCCGACATTGGCCCGCAGCGTGAGCGGCCGCGGCCGCTTGCAGTCCCGCAGGCGCACCTCTCCGGCAACGAGTCCCTCGGGTCGCGGATGGATGCCGGAGTCCTCGTCACAGAATTCCGCGAGCTGCCCCGGCGGCGCCGCGGCCGGCCTGTCGGCCGGCACCAGATCGCGGGTCAGCGCGAAGATCATGCCGAAGGGGTTGTGCGACCCGAACCGGTTGTAGACGAGCATCTGGTCAAGGGCCGCGACCTCGGCGCAGACTACCCGGCCCTCCCCTTCGGCGGCGTCCAGTTCCTCGAAATCCGATGCGTCGACGGTGCAGAAATCCTGGGCCGCCGCCGCTCCCTCCACCATCAGCGCGGGTGCGAAGCCGAGCACGAGCGCCGAAAGCAAGACTGCTCTCGTCATGCCGGCTCTCCAAATGAGAGCGAAATCTACAGGGTCAGATTGAACCGTCTAATCGAGATTCGCGCAAGACGGTTTCTGGCTACCCGGTTGCCTGCAATTATCGGAAATTGTCAGATCATCATCTTGATTTGTCCTGAGGCAACCTTTGCCTTGATGGCCGATTCGGCGCAGAATTGGTGGGCGGTACTGGCTCCAATGCCGGAATCGCAGCCGGAGGCCAGCCAATGCCGAACAGTAATACGTGGCCTGATTCCGAGCACCCCGTCCTTCGCTCCCACGCCGAGATCGAGACCTTCCTTCTGCGCGCGGAACCCTTCATCGAGACACCGCCTTCACGGGCGACGTTGTTCGTCGGCCCGTCCCTCGCGCGCCTCGGATCGTTCGAGAGCCTCGTGGAGCAGGCCGGTCCCTTCGGGGCAGTGCAGGAGATCCTCGCCGAGGCGGAACGGGAAGCGGCAGTGTCCGGCCCGTGGCAGGCGCCGCATCTCGTGGTGTTTCCCTCCGGCTGGGTCGCCCTGCTGCGGCATCCCGGCGATAATGATCCCGAGGACACGCCGCTCCTGCGGATCGCGGTCTGCCCGTTCGTGCCCGATCCCGATGTTTCGAAACGTGTCGAGCAGAGCCTCGCGCAGGTCCTTCTCGGCCTCCGGGATCTCGAGGGCCATGGCGCCCCCACTGCGGTACCGCTCGCGCCCCGTGACGAGGATCGATGGAACGAACTGCTGACCCGGCTCGTCGACCGGGACCGGCTCGAAGAGACATTCGCCGCCCTCCTGAAGAAACGCGGGGCCGAGAAGGCGGAGCGCGCGCGGCGCACGCGTTCGAGCGTGATCGACGGCCATCTGCGCTGGCTTGCCGCGCGCATGCCGGCGCCCGTCCCTGCCCGCGCCTCCAGACCGCGTGGTCCGGCCCGGCCGGCATCCGCCCGCGATGCGCTCGTCGATCTCAGGGATCACGTCATCAACATGCGTTTTGGCGAATTGTCGGACGGGGGCCAGTTCCAGACCTCTCCCTCCGACGTCGCCGCCATTGCCGACCGGGCAAAGGCATGGATCGACGCCGCGGAGGGCCGCCGCCTCGCGATCTACGCCCATGGAGGCCTCGTGAGCGAGGCGGCCGCCCTCGCCCATGTGCGCATCACCGCGCGATGGTGGCTCGACAACGGCGTCTTTCCGATCTTCTGCGTCTGGGAGAGCGATGCCGTCACCACCATCCTGAAGCTCATCCGCGAGACCCTCGGCATCGACCGCACACGTGCCTTCGGTCTCGACGAACTCAGGGACGCGGCGGTGGAACGGCTCACGCGGACCATCGGGCCGCAGATCTGGGACACGATGAAGCGCAGTGCGCGCCTCGCCTCGGCCGATGGCGACAGACATGGCCTCACGCTTCTCGTCGCCGAGCTTCGCCGGGCCTTTGGCGGCACGGTGCCGGGGCCGCATCTCGTCGGCCACAGCGCTGGCGCCATCCTGCTCCTGCACCTGATGGCGCGCCTGCGCAGCACCGGCATCGTTCCGGGAAGCTTCCAGACGCTCGCCCCTGCCGCGACGACCGCGCTCTATCGCGACGGGCTCGCCGCCTTCTCGGGAACCGGACTGCCCTGCCGCATCTACACGATGACCGACGCCAACGAACGCAACGACGACGTCATCGGCCTCTACGGGAAGTCGCTTCTCTACCTCGTCAGCCGCGGCTTCGAATCGGTTTTCGGCGAGACGATCTCGGGCCTGCAGAAGGACCTCCTCGCCGATCCGGTGCTGGTCGGGAGGCTGACCGAATGGGCAAACGGGGTCACGCGCGAGGCGCTCGTCTTCTCGAAGACGCCCGATGGCACCCCGCGCCGCCTCTGCTCGAACGCGCTGACCCATGGCGGCTTCGACAATGACCGGGCCACGATGTGGTCGGTGATGCATTTCATCCGCGGTCCGCAGGAAGCGGCTCTCATCACGCCGTTCCCGGAAGAAGCCGCCGTCGAACGCAGCCGCCAGGCCGCCGCCGACGATGCGCTGCCCGAGGAGGTGCGGACCTATCTCGCCCTCGTCCGTGCGTCAGCTGCGCCGGTGTCGGCCCCTGTGTCCGCTGCCGCAGCGGTGACCGCGCCGGCGCTGCCCCGGACCCCGACGCGCCGGGCGCTGACCATCGGCATCAACGAATACGCCGCCGCCAAACGGCTCGACGGCTGCGTGAACGACTCGAACCTGTGGCGCGACATGCTGGTAGCGCGGGGCTATTCGGTCCTGCAGCGCATCCGCCCCGAGGAGACCGGCCGCGAGCAGATCCTGCGCGATCTGCGCGACTTCGTGGCCAGCGCGGCAGCAGGCGACATGCTGGTATGGCATTTCTCAGGCCACGGGCTCGAAATCGAGCCCGAGCACGGAAGCAATCCGGATTTCGAGATCACCGGCTTCGACCAGGCGATCGTCGCCTCGAACACGGCGGCGCCGACCGACGCGCAGATCGCCCATGCGATCATCGACGACGAGATCCACTCGATCCTCGGCGCTCTCGACCCGCAAGCCTTCCTCCACGTGTTCCTCGACAGCTGCTTTTCGGGAACCGCGACGCGGCTGATGCTGTCGGGCCGGGTGCGGACCATGGGAACCGTGCGCCGGCGCGGCTACGTTCCCCGGCGCCGCTCGCTGACCGCGCCCCATGCCGGAACCCGCGGCCCCTACGACGGCGCCAATCATGTCCTCTACAGCGCCGCCTCGGCGACACAACCGGCGATCGAGAACGGCGCGCCGGTCCACGGTGTGTTCACCCGGGCGGTGTCCGAACTGCTCCGCACCCACACCGGCACGCTCACCAATGCCGAGTTCCGCGCACGGGTGAACGAACTCATGCCGGGCAACGATCAGACTTCCGGACTCCATTGCGACCCGGGCCGGGTGGACGAGCCCTTCCCGCTCCTGCCCGGGTATTGACGCATGAACCCGCTGCCCCGCTGCGAGATCTGCCCGGCGATCGAGCGGGAAGCCGGCGTGCGGGCAACCTGCTACCCTCTCCGGGGCAACCAGCCGGCCGCGTGGCGGCGGGGCTTGATGTTCACCGTCGATCCTTCGTTCCGGGCAAGCGACGGGGCGCTGTCACCGGTCGTGATCCCGTGCGAGCGGCTCCGCCCCGGACCGACCGGCAAACTCTTCGCCGTCGATGCGACCGATTGCGTCTCGTCGCTCGGCAGGTGCGTTGCGGATCTGGATCGTCCGGGGCCGGATGGCTTCACCTTCGATCAGGGCGACCCGGAGACACATTGCCGCAACGCCTATTTCGCGGCGATGTCGACCTACGAGACATTCCGCCGGGCACTCGGGCGTCCGATCGCCTGGGCCTTCTGGACCGGGGATACGCATCCGCCGCTCCGGCTTGCGCCCTTCGCGCTCGAGGGGCTGAACGCGTATTATGACCGGGACAGGGCGGAGATCGGCTTCGGTTTCGGCCGCGCCGGCGAGGCGAGCGCGCGTGGCGACCGCGACCTTCTCCGCTTCACTGCGCTGTCGAGCGACGTGGTGGCACACGAGGTGACGCATGCGCTGCTCGACGGCCTCCGGCCCGACTACGCGATGCCCGTCAATCCCGATGTGTTCGCCTTCCACGAGGCGCTGGCCGACGTGGTTGCCCTGCTGTCGCGGTTCGAGCGCTCCGCCTATTTCGGCTTCCTCGCCCGAAGGGCGCAGCTCGACTTCCGGGAAGCCGGGACCCTCGTCAGCCTCGCGCCCGAGATCGGGCAGATCGTGCGCGAATCGGGCCTGCGCACGCTCGATGTCGACTGGACGACGGCGGAGCGGGCGGCACCCGGTACCCGCCTGCCGCTCTACCGGGACGCGGATTCCCGGCCGCACGAACGTGGCGGACTTCTGTCGTCGGCAATCCTCGAGGCCTTCCTCCGCGCCGTCGGCCGCCGCATCGAACCGCTCGTGATGCTGGCGGCGCCGTCAGGAAGCGCGGTGGCGCGCTATCTCCTCGAGCAGGTGGAGGAAATCGCCGCCACCACCGCCCGTCACTTCCTGTCGATCTGCATCCGCGCCATCGATTACTGCCCGCCGGCCGCGATCCTGTTCTCCGACTACCTGCGCGCGCTCGTCACCGCCGATCGCCTCCTCGCGCCGGACGACCGGTTCGGCTACCGGGAGGAACTCGTCGATGCCTTCCGCCGGCGGGGGATCTATCCCGAGGAGATCGACGTGATCTCGGAATCGGAACTTGCATGGGATGTGCCGGAAATCCCCGTCTACCCGATCCCCGGCCTGAGCCTCTCCAGCCTCCGGTATCACCGTTCTCCCGTCATCCCGCCCTCGGCTGCGGAGATCCGGCGCCGGGCGCTCACGCTGGCGCTGGCGATCGACGCGGATCCCCGGCTCTACCGCGAGCTCGGCCTACGCGATCCGCGCATTGCCCGAACAGGCGAGCATATATCGGCCCCGGTGATCACCTCGGTCCGTCCGGCGCTGCGTACCGGACCGGACGGCTACATCGACTTCTCGATCATCGCGGAGATCGCCCAGGATCGCGACATCGCCGTCGACGGCCGGGGCCATGTCCGCCACCGCGGCGGAGCGACGCTGATCCTCGACGCCGCCGGAACACCGACCCTCATCGTGAGCCAGAGGATCGACAGCGAGAAGCGCCTCCAGGCCGAGGTCGAATACGCCAGACGCGCCATCGCGGAGAGATGGCTGACCCTCGAGGGCGACCGCTACGTGGTGGACAGGTCGCGCCGCCGGAACCTCTGCGCCGGCGCCTGACAGGGCCTTTTGGAGGCAGCATCCCGACACGGACACCAGCAGGAACCGGAGCGTCGGATCGTGGCCGGTTCTGCGGGGATCAGCACTCGGGGAAGTTGACGGCGAGTCCGCCGAGCGAGGTCTCCTTGTACTTGTCGCGCATGTCGACCCCGGTCTGGCGCATGGTCTCGATGCAGTTGTCGAGCGGCATGAAATGGCTGCCGTCCCCGTGCAGCGCCAGTGACACCGCCGTCACCGCCTTGATCGCGCCGAGGCCGTTCCGCTCGATGCAGGGCACCTGCACCAGCCCCTTCACCGGATCGCAGGTCATGCCGAGATGGTGCTCGAGGGCGATCTCGGCGGCATTCTCGATCTGGGCGTTGCTGCCGCCGAGGGCGGCGCAGAGACCCGCCGCCGCCATCGCCGAGGCCGAGCCGACCTCCGCCTGGCAGCCAAGCTCCGCCCCGGAGATCGCGGCATTCTCCTTGATGATCCCTCCGATCGCCGCGGCGGTCAGCAGGTAGTCCTCGACGCCGGCATCGGTCGCGCCGAGGCAATGCTGCGTGTAGTAGCGCATGACCGCCGGCACCACGCCCGCGCCGCCGTTGGTAGGTGCGGTGACCACCCGCCCGCCGGCGGCATTCTCCTCGTTCACCGCCAGCGCATAGGCGACCAGCCAGTCGTTGATCGCGAACGGCTGCAAGGCCTCCGAGCCCCTTGTCACGAGCCTGTCGTGGATCGGCTTCGCCCGGCGCCTGACCCCGAGTCCGCCCGGCAGTTCGCCGCCCGTCCGCAGTCCGCGATCGATGCAGTCCTCCATGACGGCGCGGATGGCGGCGAGGCCTTCGCGCACCGCCTCGGGGCTGCGCACGGCCTCCTCGTTGGCCCGTTTCATCTCGGCCACGCTCTTGCCCGACTCCGCGCCCATCCTCAGCATCTCGGCAGCATTGCCGAAGGGATAGGGATACCCGAGCGTCGCCTGCTCCTCGGCGAAGGCCTCCGCCCCCGCGGTCTTCGCGCGCAGTTCGGCCTCCGTCGCGATGAACCCGCCCCCGATCGAATAGTAGGTTTCCTCGAAGAGCACCGTGTCGTCGCGCAGGGCCCTGAGCTTCATGCCGTTCGCATGCAGCTCGAGCGGCGGCCCGAAGTCGAAGATGACATGGCGTTCCGGATCGAAAGCCACCTCGGGCAGGCCGGGCGGGGCGAGCCGCCCGGTCCTGTGCATCTCGGCAAGCCGCGCCTCGGCGGTATCGGCGTCCAGGCTTGCGGGCACGAAGCCCATCAGCCCGAGGATCACCGCGCGGTCGGTGGCGTGCCCCTTGCCGGTGAAGGCGAGCGAACCGTAGAGCTGCGCCTCGAGCCCGGTGATCGTCGCGGGATCAAAGATGCCGCCCGCGCCCCCGCGCACCGTCTCGAGGAAGGCTGCCGCCGCCGTCATCGGCCCCATCGTGTGTGACGAGGACGGGCCGACTCCGATCTTGAAGACATCGAACACGCTGACGAACATGGCGGAACTCCGCTTTCGCCGTCCGGTCCTCAGCCGAAGATGCTGTAGAGAATCCCGGACATGGCAATGAGGCCCATGACGGTCACGAACACGTTGCTGGGCCGCCCGCGGAATCGCGCGAGTGCCGGCACCGTGCGGATCGCGTACATCGGCATGAGATAGAGGATGGCGGCGATCACCGGCCCGGACAGGACCTCGATGATGCCGAGGATGCTCGGGTTGAGGACCGCGACTCCCCAGGTTGTGAGGAACATGAAGATCGTGACGCCCCTGATCAGGGTCGGATCGCTGAACCTCTTCTCGTCGGGATCGAACTGGTTGCGCACGATCCCGTGCAGTCCTTCTGCCGCCCCGAGATAGTGGCCGAAGAACGATGACATGATGGCGAGGAACGCGATGATCGGGCCGAAATAGGCGATGAGGGGGCTGCCGTGCACGTTGGCCAGATAGGACAGCACCGGGAGGTTCTGCGCCCTTGCCTCGGCCAGCTGCTCCGGGGTGAGCGCCAGCACGCAGGAGAACACGAACAGCATCACGAAGCCGAGCAGCATGATCGCGGTGCGCCGCAGGATGTCGTCTGCCTTCTCCGTCGCATGAACTCCGTATTGACGCTTGAGAGCGACCGAGAATTGCGAGATCGCCGGCGAGTGGTTGAAGGAGAACACCAGCACCGGGATCGTCAGCCAGATCGTGGTGAGCATGTTGCCGGCCGAGGGCAGCTCCATCACGCCTGAAAACTTCCAGCTCGGGATCAGGTAGAGCGACAGCAGGGCGAGGATCGCCGCCAGCGGGTAGACCAGGAACTCGGTCACCCGCAGCATGATTTCCTGCCCGGCGATCATCACCGCCATCATCACCGTGACCAGGACGCCGGAAAGGATCCAGCGCGGTACCGATGGCAGGCCGAGCTGGTTCACCATGAAACTGTCGACGGTGTTGGTGATGCCGACGCCGTAGATCAGCACGATCGGGTAGATCGCGAGAAAATAGAGGAGCGTGATCGCCTTGCCGGCACCGGGGCCGAAATGCTCGACCACGACCTGGGTGATGTCGCTGCCCGGTATCGATGACGAACAGACGAAACGGGCAAGGCCCCGATGCGACAGATAGGTCATCGGGCCAATCAGCGCCGTCATGATGACGAGCGGCCAGAACCCCCCGGCCCCGGCGTTGATGGGAAGAAACAGGATGCCGGCCCCAACGGCGGTGCCGAAGAGGCTCAGGACCCATTTCGTGTCATGTGATGTCCAGTGGAGCGTTCGCGTATCCGCCGCCACGGCAGCGTCGTCTCGGCTATCCATCGCCTGCCCTCCGGCCTGTTGCCGGGCCGGGGGGAAAGCTCGGCCTCAGCCTGCTGCTCGCCGGCAACTGCGTGTCGCCACCCGTCAGTATAGGAGAGTCGGTGATCCGCGCCAACTGCCGGATGCCCCCGAAGCACGGCACGGCGAAGTGGCTGCGCCGGGCAGGAGCAGCGGGAAACAGGGACGATGGAGCCGCCATTGCCGCGGGTCCGGACCGCCGGAATCGCCACGCCGGGGAGCAGCAGCGCGAGCAGCGGCGTGAGGAGGAGCAGGCTCACGGCCCGCGGAACAGGCTCATTGATGCAGGCGGTACGCCGACGCGGGCGGTGTGCCGACGTGGACGGGCACGGGGGTCATTCGCCCTCCTCGCCTGCGTCGCTCGTGGCCTCGGGAGCCGTACCGGTCAGCGGCCGCGGCGCGTCCTCGAGC
>JAJUJF010000122.1 GCA_029265455.1 Paracoccaceae bacterium
GTCGGCGCCATGAATCGTCTCCACGATTGTAGACGTAGCAGTAGGTGCAATCGAGATTGCACCGTTGGGCAACCTTGAGAATGACCTGCTTGAGCACGCCACCCCACGGCCGGCTCTTCGGACGGCGAACTTCACCCATGACCCGGTGTTCCTAAAGCGAAAGGTCGCCCATCCACATCGGCGGACGGGCGCACGTCCTGCGGCGGATCGGCCTCAACGCTTCAACGAGAGCTGATCGATCTGCTGCTGGATGTCGCGAAGCCGGCTATGGTTCGAGTGGTTGCTGCTGTGAGAGTCGTGAGCCGACGCAAGGTTGCCGATATTGACCTTTGCGCGCATGGCAACTTGTCTCAGGACCTGGTTCTGAATGTTAACCAAGTCCTCCAGCTCGAGTTTCGACAGGTCAAGTTCATCTGCCATTGGAAGGTTTCCTCATTACTCGGTGCGACTCGGATACTTCGCGCAGTATCACACGAAATACGATTACTGTCACCAAGAAAGCTCCTGTGAAGCCTGGTCCGCATCTGGACAGCTGGAACGACTATCTGTTCAGGACCTCGCTTTTGAGCCTCCGAGGCCGCAGTGCTGCTGCGCCATCAATGGCGGTCGGTGCGGCGCAGGACGTGTTTCGCTCCGGCGACTCCTTGCGGGTACGAAAGTTTGCGCCTGCGCGAGCTGTTGTGGTGGGTGTATGATGCGCGAGTAATGTCTGCCATGTCCTCGCGTGGAGAATCGAACAAGCGCCGTCGCGGGACAGGATTGGAATCAGGAAGCAGGGAGGGCTCGATCCATGGCCCGTATCAGAGTGAATGGCACCGTGCACGAGGTTGACGCCGAACCCGAGACGCCGCTCCTCTGGGTCCTGCGCGAACAGATCGGCCTGACCGGCACCAAGTTCGGCTGCGGCATCGCCGCCTGTGGCGCATGCACGGTCCATCTGGACGGTATCCCGATGCGGTCCTGCGTCATGCAGATCCAGGATATCGACGAGGGTCAGGAGATCACGACGATCGAAGGACTGTCACCGGACGGTACGCACCCGGTTCAGCGCGCCTGGGCGGAGCTGGATGTACCGCAATGCGGCTATTGCCAGTCGGGCCAGATCATGGCCGCGGCGGCCCTGCTTGCGGACAATCCCGACCCGAGCGACGAGGACATCGTTGCCGGGATGACCAATATCTGCCGGTGCGGCACCTACAACCGGATCAAGGCGGCGATCAAGCGCGCAGCCGAGCTCGGCTGAGGGAGGCGGACATGGCAGGGCAAATTTCGATCTCCCGTCGCGGCTTCCTGGCTTCAACCATGGCTGGCGGGCTTTGCCTCGGGTTGAGGATACCCGTGCCGGGCGCTGCGATGGCACAGGAAGGCGCTCCGACGGAGGTGAACGCCTGGGTGGTGATCCATCCTGACGACACCGTCGTGATCCGCGTCGCGCGGGTGGAGATGGGACAGGGGACCCTTACCGGTCTCGCCCAGCTGGTCGCCGAGGAACTGGACGCCGACTGGGAGAAGGTGAGAACGGAGTACCCGACACCGGGAGAGAGCGTTGCGCGCAACCGGGTCTGGGGACCTTTCGGTACCTATGGCAGTCAGGGAATTCGGGCGTCGCAGCAATACATGCGCGAGGGTGGTGCCACGGCACGTGCCATGCTGCTTCGCGCCGCAGCGGATCGATGGGGTGTGGAACCGGAAACGCTCACCGTTTCGCGGGGCGTGATCAGCGGCCCCGACGGGCAGACGCTTCGCTACGGTGAGCTGGCCGCGGATGCGGCGGCGGTCGAGGTCCCGAGCGAGGTGACTCTCAAGGACCCGTCGCAATGGACGATCGCCGGCCAGCCGGTGAAACGGATCGACACGGCGCCGAAGCTCGACGGCAGCCAGATCTACAGCCTCGATCACACGATGCCGGGGATGCTGAACGCTGCGATCCGGCAGACGCCCGTGCCGGGCGGCAAGGTCGCCGGTTTCGACGCGAACGCCGTGCGCGACATGCCCGGCGTGCGGGAGGTGGTAGCGGTCGGGGAGGACGCGGTGGCGGTGGTCGCCGACACCTGGTGGCGGGCAAAGACGGCGCTCGAGGCCCTGCCGATCGAATGGAACGAGGGCGAGAACGCCGATCTCTCCATGGATCAGATCCATGCAATGCTGGACGAGGGGCTCGAGGCGGAGGAAGCATTCATCGGCACCAGTCGCGGGGATTTCGCCGCCGCGCGCGCCGAGGCAGCCCAGGTAGTCGAGGCGGTCTACCACTTCCCGTACCAGCATCACGCCACCATGGAGCCGATGAACGCCACGGCGCTCTGGACGCCGGAGCGTTGCGAGGTCTGGACCGCCACCCAGGATGCGGAGGCGGCCCTCGCGGCCACCGCAACGGCAGCCGACCTCCCCATCGAGCAATGCGAGGTCTACCGTTTCACGCTGGGAGGCGGTTTCGGCAGGCGGGCCTCGTCCCATGATTACGTGCATCAGGCCGTCGCCATCGCGAAGGCAATGCCGGGGACACCGGTCAAGCTGATCTGGTCGCGCGAGGAGGACATGCTCCACGGCTGCTACCATCCGATCACCAAGGCGAAGATGGTCGGGACGCTGGACGCGGATGGCAACCTGACCGGAATGCACATGCGGATCTCGGGGCAGTCGATCTTTGCCGGGCTGATGCCCGAGGCGCTGGAGGAGGGGCTCGACCCGCTCGCGTTCCAGGGGCTCAATGCCGAAAGCGACGAAGGCGAGTTCGGTTACAGCGTGCCGAATCTCCTGATCGACCATGCCATGCGGAACCCGCCGGTGCGGCCCGGCTTCTGGCGGGGCGTCAACAACAACCAGAACGCCTTCTATCTCGAAAGCTTCATGGACGAGCTTGCCCACGCTGCCGGACGCGATCCGCTGGAGTTCCGGCGTTCGCTGCTTGCGGACCATCCGCGGCACCGCGCGGTCCTCGACGCCGTGGCGGAAGCCATCGGCTGGGACAGTGCGGCCCCGGAAGGCGTGTTCCGTGGTATCTGCCAGCACATGGGATACGGCAGCTATGTTGCCGCGGCGGCCGAAGTCTCGGTCGATGACCAGGGGCAGCTCACCATCCATCGCATCGTTGCGGCCACCGATCCCGGTCAGGTGATAAACCCGCAGCAGATCGAGGCGCAGATCGAGGGGTCCTTTGCCTACGGTCTCAGTGCTGCGCTGCTCAGCGAGATCACCGTGTCGGACGGAAGGATCGACCAGGCGAATTTCGACACCTACCCGGTCGTCACCATGCGCGAGATGCCTGAGGTGGAGTCGATCGTCATGCCCTCGGGCGGGTTCTGGGGCGGGGTCGGCGAGCCGACAATCTTCGTTGCGGGACCCGCGGTGATGAACGCGATCTTTGCGGCAACGGGGAAGCGTGTGCGGACCCTGCCGCTTGCATCCACGGATCTTCGGACCGGGTGAAACGGGGAGGGGCCCGTGCGTATCATTGCATCTACTGTTGCCACATTCGCACTGGCCGGTGTGGCTGCAGCCCAGTCGCTGCCTCCGCCGGGAGCCACATCGTGTTCGGGCTGCCATGGGACCGAGCTGAGCCTGGAGCCTTTCAGCGCCGAGGAAATCGTGGCGGCTCTGGCCGCCTATCGCGACGGCTCGCGGGAGGCCACCGTGATGGACCGGATCGCCCGGGGTTTCACGGAGGAAGAAGGCCGGGCGATCGCCGAGTGGATCGCGGAGAACCGCCATGAAGACTGACCGTCGAGGGTTTCTTGCGGGCAGTCTCGCGCTTGCGCTGGCACCGGGATATCTGCGGGCAGAGAGTACGGCACGGATCGTAGTGGTCGGAGGCGGCTACGGGGGCGCCACTGCGGCGCGGTGGCTGGGGGCACTCGGCCATGACGTGGTCCTTGTCGAGGCCAACAGGAGTTACACGTCCTGTCCCTTCAGCAACACGGTCCTCGGAGGGTTCGGGACCATGGAGGAGCTGAGCTTCGGCTACGGGGATCCTGGACCGGTCAGGGTGGCGCTCAATCGTGCCGAAACCGTGGACACGACGGGCAGGGAGGTCGTCCTCGCGGACGGCACCGCGCTCCCCTACGACCGCCTTGTTCTCGCGCCCGGCGTTGACCTGCTTTTCGATGCGCTCGAGGGTTATGATGAGGCCGCCGCCGGGATCATGCCACACGCCTGGAAGGCCGGCCCGCAGACGGAACTCCTGCGCCGGCAGCTCGAGGCGATGGAGGATGGCGGCGTCGTGGCGATCGTGGCCCCGGCCAATCCCTACCGCTGCCCGCCGGGACCCTACGAGCGGGCCTGCCTGATCGCGCATTACCTGAAGGAAGAGAAGCCGCGCTCCAAGATCCTCATCCTCGACGCAAAGGACCAGTTCTCGAAACGCCCGCTCTTCGAGGAGGCCTGGGCAGAACTTTATCCCGGAATGATCGAATGGGTGCCGATGAGCGCCGGCGGCAACGTGATCCGTGTCGAGCCGGAAGCAATGACGATCGAGACTGACTTCGAGCGCCACGAAGTGGATGTCGCCAACGTCATCCCGCCGCAATCCGCCGGTGCCATCGCCCGGGCCGCGGGCGTTGCAGACCCGACCGGCTGGTGTCCGGTGGATCCCGGCACGTTTGAATCGACGCTCGTCCCGTCGGTGCATGTCCTCGGGGATGCCTGTTTTGCCGGCGCGATGCCCAAATCCGCCTTCTCCGCCAATGCCCAGGCCAAGGTTGCGGCATTGGCAATCGACGCGATGCTCCGGGACGAGGCACCGCCGGTGCCGAAGCTGATCAACACCTGCTACAGTCTCGCGGCTCCCGACTACGGGTTCACCGTGGCAGGCGTCTATGCGCCGCAGGACGGCCTGATTGCCGAAGTCGAAGGTTCCGGCGGCATCAGTCCGGTGGGCGCGCCGCGCGAGGTCCGGCAGCTTGAGGCGGAATACGCGCGCAACTGGTTCAACACCATCACCGGCGAGGCCTTCGGGTGAGGCGCGTCGTGGCTGCCGCTGCTGCGATCTGTGCCGCCGGTGGGGTCTGTGCCGGGGAAGGGATGCCACCACTCACCTCGACACCGGGAGACCCGGAACGCGGCCGGGCGATCGTGATCGACCGCGAAACTGGGCTCTGCCTGCTCTGCCATTCCGGGCCGTTCCCGGAGGTCACGTTCCAGGGCGACCTCGCCCCCAGCCTCGAAGGTGTCGGCGCCCGTCTCGATGCCGCGGCATTGCGGCTCCGGCTCGTCGACAGCCGCCGCGTCAATCCGGATACGATCATGCCGCCCTATCACAGCACCGACAATCTCAACCGCGTCGGCGCAGAATGGCGCGGGAAGCCGATCCTGTCGGCCCAGCAGATCGAGGACGTGGTCGCTTTCCTCGCGACGATGACAGAGGTAGCGCAATGACGATCGCCGCCTCGCGCCGCAGGGTTCTGGCCCTCGGCCTCGCCGCGCCACTCATGCTCCTCTGCCGGCGCGCCGGTGCGACACCGGAAGCAATGGCCGCGGCGATCGAGGCTTTCACCGGCGGCGGAACGCCGGCAGAGAGCGGGATCACGCTCGACATCCCCCTCCTCGTCGAGAACGGGAACTCCGTGCCGATAACCGTCAGCGTGGAAAGCGCCATGACGGAGGAGGATCATGTCGAGGAGATCGCCGTCTTCAACGAAGCCAATCCGCTGCCCGATGTCGTGCGCGTCCGGCTCACGCCGCGCTCCAGCCTCGGCCGTTTCCAGACCCGCATACGCCTCGCCGGCTCGCAGACCATCGTTGCCGTTGCGCGGATGAGCGACGGGAGTTTGCGCCGCGCGGCGGTCTCGGTGATCGTTACCGCTCCGGCGTGTCGGGAGAGTTGAGACATGGCAACGGCGATGGTGAACATCCCCGAGACCGCCGCGCCGGGGGAGATCGTGGAAATCAAGATCCTGATCTCGCATCCTATGGAGACCGGATTTCGCCCCGGCATGGACGGCAAACTGCTGCCGCGCGACATCATCCGGAGCTTGCGCTGCGAATATGACGGGGAGACCGTGTTCACGGCCGAACTGCATCCGGCGATCGCGGCCAATCCCTTCTTCGTCTTTCATCTGCGTGCCGATCGGAGCGGCGAAATCACTCTGGTCTGGGCCGACGAGAAGGGCAACGAATTCCGCCAGAGCGGCCAGATCACGGTCGGATGAGGGGCGGAGCGGCAGCGCTATTGCTCATTGCCGCGACCATGGCGTCGGGCGACGAGCGGTTGTCCGGCACGGCCTTCATGAGCCCGGAGACCCGAGCCATGCAGGCGGACGACCTGGCAAATCCCGGCATGTTCGCGGTTCTCGAGGGCGCCCGCCTCTGGGAGGAAACGGCCGGCGTTTCGGGACGGAGCTGCGCCGGGTGTCATGGCGATGCTGCGGAAACAATGAAGGGCGTGGCAGCGCGCTATCCCGCCTTCGACGAGGCGAGCAATGCGGCCGTCGACCTGACCGCCCGGGTCAATCTCTGCAGGACCCGCCACCAGGATGCCGATCCGCTGCCGCCCGAGGACCCTCGACTCCTCGCGCTGACGACGTTCATCGGCCACCAGTCGCGCGGGCAGAAGATCGAGCCCGATCCTGACCCCCGGCTCCAGCCATGGCGCGAACTCGGCGCCAGGCTTTTCAGGACCCGGATGGGCCAGCTCAACTTCAGCTGCGCCAACTGTCACGACGACAATGCCGGCCGTCACCTCGCCGGCAATCCGATCCCCCAGGGTCACGCCACGGGCTATCCGATCTACCGGCTCGAGTGGCAGTCGATGGGTTCGCTTCAGCGGCGTTTCCGCAACTGCCTGGTCGGCGTCCGCGCCGAACCCTTCGCCTACGGCTCGCGCGAGTTCATTGCCCTCGAGCTCTTTCTGGCGGACCGCGCCGCTGGCATGACGATCGAAACTCCCGCGGTACGGCCATAGACGTCTGCATCCTTATGCAGGGGGCCGAAACGGCAGGCATGAGGGCCGCGGTCGATCTTGATCCGATGCATCAGTAACTGCTCGACAAGTCGGGGTGGAGACGGGACATTTGAGCTACGCCACAAGGACGCCTCTGTATATGTGGATAGCCTTTGCCTCGGGAGCAGCGACGAAGCGTTGAACTTGGGCCGCATCGAGACCTGGCGTGGTACCGCAGATTTCAGACCGTTCTTCGGGATCCAGGAGCAGGCCGAGCGAATGGCCCCGTGACGCCGCCGGGATTCTGTTCCAAGAAGCGCGACGGCCCGGCCCGAAAACAGGTAATTTGTGGAAGGCTCAGGGCTGTCCCGTGCCGGACCCGGCCCCTCTCGCTGACCCTTCTCGCCTCCTGCACTTCGCGGCGGGGCGGAACGATTCCGGATCATCCGGGTTGCACCAGCGCTTGAGGCGTGTGCTGCGCGAGCGGGCTCGTTCCTGCCGGAGGGAAACGCAATGGGGCCGACCATCCGGCTTTTCCTCAGAGCCATTCCGGCAAGAATGCGGACCCGTAATCCGGCCTGACACAGCACATCCCGGCGGTTTCACTGCTGCCCCTTGTGGTGAGGAGGCCTGAATGCCGAACGTGAAAGTCGCTGTCATCTTCTACTCCACCTATGGAACAAACCATCAGGTCGCCGAAGCTGCTGCGGAAGCCGCACGCGAAGCCGGCGCCGAGGTCCGGCTGCTGCGCGTGCCCGAGACGGCCCCGAAATCGGTGGTCGAAGGGCAGGAAGCCTGGAAGGCTCAGGCGGCGAAGATGGCGCATATACCCGAGGTCAGTGCCGACGACATGGAATGGGCAGACGCCTACTTCTTCTGCGCTCCCACCCGTTTCGGTGTGGTGGCCAGCCAGTTGCGGGCGTTCATAGATACGCTCGGCGGGCTCTGGTCAGCAGGCGCGCTGGCCGACAAGGTGGTCACGGCAACGACGAGCGCCCAGAACCGGCACGGAGGGCAGGAATCGACGCTTCTCAGCCTTTACACCACCTTCATGCATTGGGGCGCCATCATCGTTGCACCGGGCTACACCGATCCATGCCTGTTCGAGACCGGCGGCAATCCCTACGGATTCTCGACGGAAGCGGGCGTATTCGACGA
>JAJUJF010000145.1 GCA_029265455.1 Paracoccaceae bacterium
AGGCAGTCCGCGACCTGGTACGACATGTCCAGGCGCACGCCGCGGGCAGGGAGGCCGGCGGGAGATGATCGGCGACGCGGCCCGAGGAGGCGGCGGCCGGCCTGACGCCGCACCGGACCACGGATGTTCCCTCGTCCCCTGTTCGAACGGGACGATGCGGAGGAGCCGGAAACCCGCGGCGGCACAAGGGGAGCAAGCCGACACCGCCTTCCCTTGCCTCCCGGCGGCCGCAATAAACGCTCCGGATTATCCGAACGGATAATAAATTATCATGTAATAAACGCGGGATATATGCGCACACCCGTGTTCAGGTTCCGACCGCTCCAATCCGGAGACCGGCGATTACGGGGCGACCACAAGTCCGCCCACCATATATGGGTGTCACAAGACGAATCATGACATAAATTTACGGCAATACCCTCGGCACGCATATTTATACACTTTTTACGTGCAGATTATCACATCATTTGGAGCTATCTTTAGATTATTGCCGGGAATCACCTCTTGCTGTAATTAATTCGTGATGCGATTCCAGTAAAAGGACGTTTCGCATGGCCTACATACTTGAATCAGGGGCATTGCCCGACATATTCGAAACTTTTGAATCCCAAGTCAGAAGCTATTGCCGCTCCTATCCGGCCACCTTTGCCCGCGCCGCCGGAAGCGTGGTCGAGGATGCATCAGGCCGGCAGTTCATCGATTTCCTGTCCGGCTGTGCCTCCCTGAACTACGGGCACAATGACCCGGACATGAAGCAGGCGCTGATCGATCACATCGCGGGCGACGGGATCGCCCACGGTCTCGACCTCTTCACGATGGCAAAGGCCGCCTTCCTCGAGGCCTTCGTCACCCATGTCCTTCAGCCGCAGGGGCTCGATCACCGGGTACAGTTCACGGGACCGACCGGCGCCAATGCCGTCGAGGCGGCGCTGAAACTCGCGCGCAAGATTACCGGGCGCACGAATGTGATCGCCTTCACCAACGGCTACCACGGCGTGACGCTCGGCGCGCTGGCGGCAACGGGCAATCGCGGCAACCGGATCGGGCCGTCGCTCGGGCTCGGGGGGTGTCCCGCTTCCCGTATGACGGCTATCTCGGGACCTCGGTCGACACCGCCGACCTGCTCGATCGCATGCTGGACGACCCGTCGAGCGGGATCGATCTGCCGGCGGCGATCATCGTCGAGGCGGTCCAGGGCGAGGGCGGGCTGAACGTTGCCCGCCCCGAGTGGCTCCGGCGCGTGGCGGAGGCGGCACGGCGCCATGGCGCACTGCTGATCCTCGACGAGGTGCAGGCCGGATGCGGCCGGGCGAGCGACTTCTTCGCCTTCGAGGCCGCCGGCATAATGCCCGACCTGATCGCCCTCGCGAAGTCGCTCTCGGGATTCGGCCTGCCGATGTCGCTGCTGCTGATCCGTCCGGAGCACGATGTCTGGTCGCCGGGCGAGCACAACGGCACTTTTCGCGGCAACAATCATGCCTTCGTCACGGCGCGGGTGGCGGTGGAGAAGTTCTGGACCGACTCCCGGTTCGCGGAGGCGGTCGCGGGCAAGGCGGACCTGCTCGACCAGCGCCTCGCGGCGATCAGCGGGCAGATCCCGGGAACGCGGGTCAAGGGCCGCGGCATGATCCAGGGCATCGACTTCGGCTCCGGGCCGCTGGCGGCGGAGGTGGCGCGACGCTGCCACGATGCGGGACTGATCATCGAGACCTCCGGGCCGAATGGCGAGGTGGTAAAGGTGCTCGCCCCCCTCACCATCCCGATCGATCTGTTCAACCGGGGCCTCGACATCCTCGAGGAAGCCTCGCTCGTCGTCGCGGCGTCCCAGCGGGCCGCGGCCGAGTAGTCCCCGGCCGCACCACCCGGGATCGTCCCACCAGCGATTGCCGGCATCCCGCGATGCCGGCAGCCGGACAAGCCATGCCCTGGCCGCGGAACACGCACAGCAGTCCCTCGCCCCGGCGCGAGGATGGACGCGGTCGAAACCGCGCCCGGGAGGAGGATTTCCGACAATGAACAAGCTTGCGGGCCTCGACAGTCTCGACCTGGCCAGCCTGTCGCCCGTCCTGACCCGCGATGGCGACACCGCGCCGCGCTGGCAGCCGGGCGAACGCCTGCACCATCTGTTCGAGGCGATGGTCGACCGCCAGCCGGATGCGGTGGCGGTCGAGACGCCCGATGGTCCCCTTACCTTTGCCGCACTCGAGAACATGGCGGCACGGTTCGCGGACCGTCTGCGGGCGCAGGGTCTAGGGGCGGGCGACGTCATCGCGCTGCTGTTCGGGCGCTCGCCCACCGCCTATGCGGCAATGCTGGCCGTGCTGAAGATCCACGCCGCCTATGTGCCGCTTGATCCCGCCTTCCCGGCCGACCGGCTGCGGTTCATCGCGGAGGATGCAAAAGTCGCCGCGCTGCTGACCACATCGGAACATGCCGGACTTGCGGCCGCGGCCGGCGTGCCGGTGCTGCGGCTCGACGTGCCGGAGCCCGCGGTGCCGCACGCGCCAGCGACGGCTGCACGTGACGGCATCGACGACTCGCTTGCCTACATCATCTACACCTCGGGCTCGACCGGCCGGCCGAAAGGCGTCCTCATCGAGCATGCGGCCATCGTCCATTTCGTGCGGGTCGCGACCGAGACCTATGGCTATCGTCCCGGCGACCGCGTCTACCAGGGGCTGACGCTCGCCTTCGACTTCTCGGTAGAGGAGATCTGGGTGCCGCTGCTCGCCGGTGCGACGCTGGTGCCGAGCTGCGCCCGGGGCAGCCTCGTCGGGACCGATCTGCATGCCTTCCTCCGCGCGCAGCGGATCACCGCGCTCTGCTGCGTGCCGACGCTGCTGGCGACGATCGAGGAGGACCTGCCGGACCTGCGGCTGCTGATCGTCTCGGGCGAGGCCTGCCCGGACGAGATCGTCCGCCGCTGGCACCGTCCCGGCCGGGTGATCCTCAACGCCTACGGGCCGACCGAAACCACCGTCACAGCGACGACGTCGGTGCTCGAGCCGGGCGAGCCGGTCACGCTCGGCACGCCGCTGCCGGGCTACATCGCGGTGATCCTCGACCCCGAGGCGCCCGTTGCCCTGCCGCGCGGCGACACCGGGGAGATCGGCATCGCCGGGATCGGCCTCTCGCCCGGCTACCTCGGCCGCGACGACCTGACGCGGAAGGCCTTCGTGCCCGACTTCCTCGACCTGCCGGACAACCCCTCGGGCCGGATCTACCGGACCGGCGATCTCGGCCGCGTCAACGAGCGCGGACAGCTCGAATATCTCGGCCGCATCGACACGCAGGTGAAGATCCGCGGCTACCGGATCGAGCTTTCGGAGATCGAGTCGCTCATCCTTCAGCAGCCCGGCGTGGCGCAGGCCGTGGTGAACACCTTCGAAGCCGAGCCGGGGATGGTCGAACTCGTCGCCTATTACACCGCGACCGGAACGGTGACGCCCGAGGCGCTGGCCACGGCGCTGGAAAAGGCCCTGCCCTCCTACATGGTGCCGGCCTTCTACGAGAAGCTCGAGACGATCGCCATGCTGCCGAGCGACAAGGCCGACCGCAAGGCGCTGCCGCCGCCGCGCGGGCCGCGGCTGGTGCGCCATGCCGGGGCCTTCGTGGCGCCCGAGACGGAAAGGGAGACGCGGCTCGCGGCGATCCTTGCCGATCTCCTCAAGCTCGACCGGGTGCCGGCCACCGATGACTTCTTTGCCGACCTCGGCGCCAACTCCCTGCTGATGGCGCGATTCAGCACGCGAGTGCGGCGCGAACTCGGCGCCGAATGGGTATCCATGCGCGAGATCTACGGCGCCCCGAACGTGCGGGCACTCGCCGCCGCGATGGATGCGGCCGGTGCCTGCACGGCGACGGAGGCGGCGGAAGTGCCGGAGGCGGCGCCCGAACCCCATGTCGCCTCGGCGCTCGCCTACTGGGGCACCGGCGCCTATCAGGCAGGCGCCGCATTCGTCGTGGCCTGGGCAGTGCTTGACCTCGCCCGCCGCGCGCTCGTCTGGCTTGCCGATGCAGGCACGCTGCTCGACCTCTACGGGCGCGCCGTCGGTGTCGGGGCGGCCGCCTTCCTCCTCCTTTCCGCGCTGCCGATCGCGGCCAAATGGTTGCTGATCGGCCGCTGGCGCGAGAGCGCCTTCCCGATCTGGGGATTCCGCTACGCCCGGTTCTGGACCGTCAGGACCCTGATCCAGATCGCGCCGCTCGCCCGTGTGCCGGGCACCCCTCTCTTCAACCTGTTCCTCAAGTCACTCGGGGCGCGCGTGGACTGGCGGGCGATGGTGATGTGTCCGCCGCCGATCTGCACCGACCTGATCGAGATCGGCCGCGGCGCCGTGGTCGGGCGCGAGGTGGTGGCGCTCGGCTACCGTGCGGAGGCCGGGCGGATCCTCACCGGGCCCATCCGCATCGGCGAGGATGCCCATGTCGGGGACGGCGCGGTGCTCGACATCCGCACCGAGCTCGGGCCGGGGGCAGAGCTTGGCCATGCTTCGGCCCTGCTCGACGGGCAGAGCGCAGCCCCCGGCTGCAGCCATGGCGGCGTGCCGGCCGTGCCGACCTCCACCCGGTTCCGTGTCCTTCCCTCCGGCAATGCCTCCCTCCCGCGACTGATCGGGTTCACCTGCGCCCAGCTCTGCTGGTGGCTGCTGGTTGCGGGTCCGATGGGTGTCGTCTTCCTCCATCTCGCGAGTTCGGGCATCGTCACCTGGGCGACCGACGCGGCAGCCACGGCGCAAGGCGGAAGCACGGCAGCGGCGCTGCCGGCGATCCTCGGCGCCACCGCGCTCTTCATGGCCGGAACGATGGTCCTGAGCCTTGCCCGCGTGCTGGTGCTGCCGCGGCTTGCCTGGCTCTTCCTGTGCGAGGACCGGACGTTCCGGCTGTTCGGGCTCAGGCATTTCATGCTGAGAGCAGTAACCGCCAATTCGAACTCGCGCTTCTTCAACATGCTGTTCGGAGACAGTTCCTTCATCGTCCACTATCTCCGGGCGATCGGCTACCGCTTCCCCGGCCTGAAGCAGACCGGGTCGAATTTCGGCGTCGAGCAGCGCCACGACGTGCCGTTCCTGTGCGAATTCGGCTCGGGGACGATGGTATCGGACAACCTGCTCGTCGCGAATGCCGAGTTCTCCAACACCGCGTTCCGCCTCGGCCATGCCCGTTTCGGGCAGGACTGCTTCCTGGGAAACGACGTCATCTTCCCCTACCGCAGCCGCACCGGCAGCGATGTCCTGTTCGGGACCCGGGTGATGGTGCCGGTGGACGGTCCGGTGGTGGAGAATGGCGGCATCCTCGGGGCGCCGGCCTTTCCGATCCCGCGCTCGGTCTCGCGCGATCATCGCTTCGACGCGCTGAAACAGCCCGGGGTCCTTGCCGAGCGGTTGCGACTCAAGAACCGGAGCAACATCGGGACGATGGGCCTGTTCCTCGCTTCCCGCTACGGCCTCCTCGCCACCGAAGCGGCGCTCGGACATCTGATCTGGTTCGGCCTCGGCCTCAGGACCCCATTCTGGATGGCGCTCAGCGTCATGTTGATGCTGGCGGTGGCGATCGGATGGGTAGTGCTGTGGGAGCGGGCCGCCATCGGTTTCGGACGCCTCCAGCCGCAGTACTGCTCGATCTACGACCGGTACTTCTGGCGTCACGAGCGTTACTGGAAGCTCATGGCCAACGACATGCTGCGGCCGCTCTATGGAACACCGTTCGTGTCGCTCGCCTGGCGGGGCCTCGGCGTGAAGGTGGGGCGGAACCTGTTCGACGACGGCTGCGGCATCGTCGAGCGGACGCTCACGGCGATCGGCGACAACTGCACGCTGAACTTCATGACGACGATCCAGCCGCATTCCCTCGAGGAGGGCACGTTCAAGTCCGACCATATCGTGCTCGGCGACGGGGTGACGCTCGGCGTTCGCGCTTTCGTCCATTACGGCACGGTGGTGGGCGATGA
>JAJUJF010000059.1 GCA_029265455.1 Paracoccaceae bacterium
GCTGGCTTTGGGGACTGATCAGGTTGATTTCGGTGGTCAAACGCGGATTCGGGCTTGGGGTGTTCCGATTGCCTGGAATTGGCGCCGATCCCGATTGTCCCGAGCTGATGAAGGACTGCTGCCCGGCAAACCCCTGGAATCCTTGAATCTCGATTCAACCAGATTTCCACGATTGTCTAATTCATCGAAATGGATTCGATCGTCGCCGGAACAGCCTCTGGTTCAGGGAGTGTTTGGGGTCAGGCCGCAGCGCACCTGGTGTTGGGGTGCAGGGGGCTGGCAACGGCACCTACAACCAGGGTGTGATGTAGACGGTGACCACGAGCTACTTCGGCATCGAGCCGAGGACCGGCGTCTCGGTAAGCGGCGACACCGCCGGCCCGGTGCGCGGCATCCCGCCGCGGGTGGTGCCGATGCGGCTGGGAGGACAGAAGGCACGCAAGGTCGGGGAGGTGCTGATCCTAGTCTGGACGGGAACGGCGACATCGTCGGCTACGAGCGGTCGCTGGCGCCGGAGATGCTCGCGGTCCTCGACCGCAACGCGCAGCTCGACGAGATGGTCGGCGCCTGGGCCGGACGGCAGGCCAAGGAGGAGACGGCGCAGGGGATCAACCGCACCCTGATCGACCGGCTCCACGATGACTGGAAGCAGGGCAGGGGCAAGGGGCGGGAGAAGGAATACGTCGACCTCTCCGACCCGGAGCTCGAGGATCCGGTGATGCGCGGGGCTGGGCGCTGCTGCCGGTGGAGGCGAAGGAGTACATCCGCAAGAAGTTCGGCGAGGACGGGTTCCGCGTCCGCCGGCACCTCGTCAACAACGCCGCCGGCTACCGGCAGGCCTCCGTGCAGGACTTCTGGACCGGCAAATCGCGGGTCGACGAGAAGTACCGCGACGCCTTCCGGACCGCGGCGACGGCGGTCCTCGGCCGGAAGGCCGTGCCGTTCCTCGCCCGGGCCGAGAAGGGCTGGCAGTCGGCGGTGTCGGCGGCGAAGAACACCATCGTCATCCGCTCGATCATCGTGCCGGCGTTCACCCTTCCCTCACTGCGTGCGCGCTGTTCCCCATGGTCAGCTATCGATAGAGCAGGACTCGGCAGGCCCGGATCATGGCCGAGATGGTCGAGCCTATGAGGCTGCGGATGCGGAGTGCCCATAGGCGCCCATCACCAGCAGGTCGAAACCCTCGGCCTCCATCTTGTGCCTGAGCGCGACCTCGGGTTCGCTGTCAACGAATTCCGTGTACACATGCAGCCTGGACGCCTGAAGGCGGCCCCGTGCTGCATCCATGACTGCGATCAGGCCGCGCGAAGCCGCCCCGGCATGGACCATGGTAACCGAGAGCCTCTGAAAGACGGAGCTTCCCGCCATCCGCTCGATGGCCTGCTCAGCGCTCTGGCTTGCGTCGAATGCAACGAGAACCCTGGCAACTAGCCGGAAGGCATGCGAGGCGACCAGCACCGGGACATGGGCGCTGCGCACAACGCACTCGAGATTCGAACCCAGATGTCCGGTGGCGAAGTCCGCAGCCTCGCCGCGCTTGCCGATGACGATGGCCCGGGTCCCGGACTCGAACATGGTCACCGCCTCGAGCAGATCACCGTGCCGGAGGCGCTGGTTCACCGGGGCGACGCCGCCCGCCACGAGGATCGCGCTAGCGTCCTCGAGGATAGCGCGCGGTTTCGGGCCTGCGCCAGCCGCGCCCGCTGCGCGTCGAGTTCCGCGAGCAGCGCTGATCGGGTGCCAAGCCGCAGTGTTCCCGAAAGGTCGCTGGTCGGCACTTCGCGGCCCAGCACATGCAGGAGCTCCACTCCCGCCGAGAGCCGGGACGCTGCCCGGGCGGATCCCGGGCGGCCAGCCTCTCGAAGGGCTGCGGGATTATCCGGCGGATCTGCGGCCGGAAGAGCCACCCGGAGTTTCACTGGGTCCTTGCGATTGGCGTGCGGCATCGCAGAAGGACATGCCGGAGGCAACCCAGGCCTGCGCATGACTGGCTCTGGTTGCCGCACCGTGTGTGAGAACCGAAAATTTCCGGAACAGGTCTTGTTGGAGGCCCGGGGCACTCGGCATCCACAAGGCTTCCGGCAGCTGATGGCGCACGGTGGAAGGCTGCAGTTTCATGAGGCTGCCATGGGAGCCGCCCGGACGAACGGGCACGGCGCCAACTGGCGGCGGCCCTGGCGGTGACGATGTCTAGGCAGAGGGCGAGCCCGCCCATCCGGAACGAGAGGCCGGAGAACAGTGTCCCGACGAAGCGACCTCACGGCTTTCGACAGGCAGTAGAAGGCGACATCCATCGTTGTCCGCTCGATCATCGCCTCGACCCCGAACATCGTCTTGAACGTCCTCCAGCTCATGACGATCGGCACGCCGGCGTGATATCGCGCGGGGCTTCATGACCAAGCTGGTCGAGATCAATATGCCGGGGACGCAGGGAGGGCGTAGCGCGTCCAAAGGATCGATCCCGGAGCTGCCAAACTTCGGACCCTCGGAGCCGGTGTCCACCGAATTACGCTCGTGGTCAGCTGGTTTCTGATGCTGAGCCTACCTATTGCTTCTATCAGGCTGCTCCTCATCAATGTCCGCTATCGCATGGACCTTGTGAAGGCCGCAGCCGTTGAGACGAGCCTGCCTACCGCCTTCTCAATCGGAAGTTGCGGCTATACGGCCGTTGACAATGACCGCTCAAGATAGACACCCCATCCCGGGTCTCCCGAAACCCTGGCATCTTCGGCAACAATTCTACCCCGGACCATCGTCAGCACCGGCCATCCGACCACCGCCATCCCCTCGTAAGGCGTGTAGTCCGCGCCGTGGTGCAGACGCTCCTGGCGAATGGTTTCATGCTTGGCAGGGTCCCAAAGGACGATATCAGCATCCGCACCCGGGATGATGCTGCCCTTGCGCGGATGAAGGCCGTAAAGCCGGGCCGGATTCGTCGCAGTCAGTTCGACGAACCGCTCCAGCGTTATGCGGCCCTTCGAGACCCCTTCCGAGAAGAGGATCGGTAGCCGAGTCTCGATCCCCGGAATACCGTTCGGCACCCAGCGGAAGGATGTGCGGGCGCCGGGACGATCCTTGCCATGCTTGTCTGCGTAGCGAAAAGGACAATGGTCTGAGGAGAACAGGTCAAAGGTGCCGTCACTCAGTCCGCGCCAAATCGCTTCCTGGCTGTCGCGGTCGCGCGGTGGCGGTGAACATACGTATTTCGCCCCTTCGAAATCCATGTTGAGGCCGCGCAAATCATCTTCAGTCAACACTATGTACTGCGGGCATGTCTCCGCAAAGACCCGGCGGCCACGACGGCGCGCCCACTGAATCTGCTCCATTGCCTGTTCGCCGGAGACGTGAACTATGACGATCGGCAGATCGACGAGTTCGGCATGACTGATGGCGCGGTGGGTGGCCTCCCGCTCCACGATCTGGGGCCGTGAGGGTCCGTGGAAATAGGGTGCGGTGTTTCCCTCCTCCTCCAGCTTGCGCGTGAGGTGATGGATCGCGTCATGCCCTTCGGCATGGACCATGACGAGTGCGCGCTCACGCCGCGCGACGTCGAAGACCTCAATGAGCTCGCGGTCACTCAGCACAAGGTCATCATAGGTCATGAATACCTTGAACGATGTGTAGCCGTCGCGCACGAGCGCTGGCAACTCCTGGCCGAGCACCTGCGGCGTCGGATCGGAAATGATCAGGTGGAACGAGGTGTCGACGTGGAGCTGTCCCTCGGCAAGCGCATGATATGCGCGTACGCACTCACGCAGCGAGCGTCCTTTCTCCTGCAGGGCAAAGGGCATGATCGTGGTGGTGCCCCCTGCCGCCGCGGAGCGTGTCGCGGAGGCAAAGTCGTCGGCCATAACCACGTCTTCACCTGAGGGCTGAGAGACGTGGACATGGGCATCGATGCCGCCGGGCAGGATCAGGAGTCCGGAGGCGTCGATCACGCGCTTCGCATCCAGAACGCTCGAGGTGATGGTGGCAATACGCCCATTCCGGATACCGAGATCGGCACGGAACCGTTCGGCCGCGGTGCAAACGGTTCCGCCTCGGATGGCGATGTCAAACTCAGCCATGGGTGTCCTGCTTCTTCAGTTGCGGTCCAGTCAACGGCGCTACCGCGGCATTAGGCCGGCGGGTCATTGCAGGTGATGTCCACTGGAGACACCACAAATCAAGAAAGACGCATGAGCGCCCCAAGTTGCGCAAGTGCTGCCGCGAACCCATCCACCAGCCGCACGCCAGGCGGCGGACGCAGGAAGGCCGCGCGACCGGCAGCCAGCGCTCCGCCGACGATGATGACGTCGGAGGGATAGCGGGCGTGAATGGAGTCGAGATCTGCCTGAAGCGCTGGACGCCAAACAGACTCATCATCGTCGAGCGCCTCATCACGCATCGCTGCGCAGCCGGAGCAGCGGTTCAGGGTCCCCGTGAGCGCGAGGATGTCTGTGATCTGTGCCGGCCAGTTGCCTCCAGCGGTCAGGATGGAGAACCGTCGGCCGAGCTGGATCGCAGTTGCAACGGATGCATCGAGCATCGCCACAACCGGCACGTCCAGCGACGCACGAAGTGCACCCAGCCCAGGATCACCGAAACAGGCGAGAAGTACCCCATCCGGGGCAGGGCAATCGGACTGGCGGAACCTCTGTTCCGCATGATCGAGGATGGCGGCGGCGGCGCGGGCGACGGTAACGGGATCGCCGATGTAGCGCGGTGCCGCAGCAACGGTGTCGGGCTCGATAAGGAATTCCGGCGCATGCTTTTCCGCGAGCACGGCCAGATGTCTGGTCAGGCTTTCGTTGCTGTTACCGTTCAGGAGGTACACGCGCTTGGTCATCGTGCTTCCACAAGTGGCGGCCAGCGATGCCTGAAGCCCGCCGCCTCAAGCATCATCCCGGCCTTGATCAGCGTCGCCTCGGCATGAGGTCGCGCGACAAGCTGGATACCGAAAGGTTCTCCGTCGTCGGTCCAGATCGCCGGCAATGCCAATGCGGGAAATCCGACGAATGAAACGATGTAGGTGCAGGCGAGATAATCGATGATCGTCTCGCACTCCTCACCGTCTACTCGGGTGACCTCGCCCTGGTCGTTCGGGAACGGCAGAACGCTTGCTGCCGGCAGAATGAGAACATCGAAGCTCTCGAAGAACTCGCGGAACGACCGCCAGACGCGGGACCGCACTGCCTCGGCCCGCAGCAAGTCTTCAGCGCTGATCGTGCGGCCACGCCGGACGTTCCAGACGAAGGAGGGAGTGAGGGCGTCCTCATGACGCTCCACAAGACCCCCGAACTTGAACCAGGAGGCGGCCGCACGCAACGTCTGGAACGCTTCCGACGCGCCGGCGCAATCCGGATGCGCGGAGTGGATCGGGCCGATCACTCCTTCGGCCTTTTGTACGCTTTCTTCGAATGCGTGCCGCACCTCCGGATCAATCCTGAACGCATCACCCAGTGTTGCGGATGCCGCAACCCGCAAACCTGCAGTGTCCGCGCCCGGCCAAACGGAACGCTGCGAGGTAGGGTCAAGGTGGTGAGGCCCGGCCATGGCGCCAATCATCAGGGATGCGTCCGCGATCGTCCGGGCGAGCACGCCTTGGGTTGCCAGCGTGTCGAACCCGAGCGGCCGGCGAGGCTCGGGAATTGAGCCCGGGGTTGGCCGGAACCCAATGCAGCCGCAGAAGGAAGCCGGGGTACGCACGGAACCACCGAAATCCGTCCCCTGCGCGAGCGGCACCATACCGGCCGTAACCGCGACAGCAGAACCGCCGCTCGATCCTGCCGACGTGAGTGCAAGGTTCCACGGATTCGCTGTTGGGCCGCGAAGCTTGTTGGTGCAGACAGCGCCGAATGCGAACTCCGGCGTATTCGTTTTCCCAACAATGACGGCGCCTGCGGCCCGCAGACGAGAAACCGACAGTTCATCCCGCTCCGGTACATGTTGCTTGTAGATTGACGACCCAGATGTGGTTCGCAGGCCCGTGGTCGCGGTTACATCCTTGATGGCGATCGGAACCCCGTGAAGCGATGGAAGGGCATCACCATTCTCTCGACTGATCTGGTCGCAGCGATCAGCTGCCCGGAGCGCGCCTGCCGCGTCAACGGTGATGAATGCGTGCAAATGCTCATCTAGATCGCCGATGCGGCGGAGAACTGCCTCGGTGGCTTCACGTGCACTTAGGATCCCAGTCCGAATAGCTGCGGCGAGCTGAATGGCGGTCAGTTGGCAGACGGCTTCCTCCATCTCAGAACATGATGTCCGGGAGCACGGTCACGATCGCGGGAAACGCAACGATAAGTGCGACCATCAGGAGAATGACACCGATGAACGGCACCACGCCCCAGAACACATCTGTCACAGGGCCAGTGCGACGGACACCCTGCACCACATAAAGATTCAGGCCGACCGGCGGCGTGATCAACGCGAGCTCCATCATCAGAACGAGAAAGATGCCGAACCAGACAGGATCGATGCCGAGGTGAAGGACAACAGGGAACACGATCGGAATCGTTCCCACCATCATCGAGAGCGTCTCGATGAAGCAGCCGATGATCAGATAGAAGACCACCAGCGCTAGGATAAATCCTGTTGGCCCAAGGCCGAGGGTGGAGACGAACTCGGTCATGGCCTGAGGAACGCCAAGGATGCCGACGATGAAGTTCAGGTAGAAGGCCGCAACGATGATGAGAAGGATCATCGCGGTGATCTTGACCGTGGACAGAAACGCTTCGTGCAGCATCCGGAAGCTGAGTGCACGGTTCCAGGCTGCGAGGATCAGCGCCATCAGGACGCCCACGGCCGCAGCCTCGGTCGGCGTTGCCCAGCCTGAGTAGATCGTCCCCATGACGACGCCGAAGACGAGCAGCGGCGGGATCAGGTGCCGTAGGTTGCGAAGCTTCTCCAGAAGCGGGCGCTCGGGGGCGTCGCGCCCCGCCACCGACGGCATGAGGAGAGAGATCACTATGATCGATAGCATGAACAGCGTGGCGAGCAGCAGTCCCGGCACGATGCCCGCAGCAAAAAGCCTGCCGATCGAGGTGTTCGTCATCGCACCGTAAATGATCAGATTGACACTGGGCGGAATTAGTATTCCGAGCGTCGCTCCCGCGGCTATCGAGCCCAGGACAAGTCTCTCACTATAACCGCGCTGGCGAAACTCGGGCAGGGCGACTGTTCCTATGGTGGCGGCGGTGGCGACAGACGAGCCGGACACCGCCGCGAAGAGCGCGCTTGAGCCGATATTTGTGTGGAGCAACCCACCGGGCAGGCGCGACAACCAGTCGGCGAGACCCTGATACATTCGCTGGGTCACACCGCTCCGAAGAAGGAATTCCCCGAGCAGGATGAAGAGCGGAATTGCCGTCAGGATGAAGTCATTCATCACCGCCCAGAGCTGGGAGCCGAAGGTGCTCAGGATCTGAGGGCCAAGATAGATGATGGCACCTAGTGCGCTGATCGCAAACATCGCGACCGCCACGTGCACGCCCAGTACCATCAGAAGAAGCATTATGCCGAAACCGGCAGCGGCACCCCAGAAGTCAATCATTGCAATACTCGCGCAGGAGTTGAACCGGCATGACGCTCGGCTTCGTTCATGGATGCCTCGATTTCTTCGTCCAGAGACGGCGGACCGTAACGGGAATTGAGGGTGTCGCGATCCCGCCAGAGGAGCAGAAGGGCATCGAATGCCATCGCCACGCTGACGACGGCGAAGGTCGCGATGCCAAGAAGCCAGAGAGTTTGGGGTATCCACAAAGGCGTTTGCAGCGGAGTGCTCGCCCGGCTGCCGAACTCAAGACTTTCAGCCAGCGCGCCCCATGCACGGAAAGCCATGAAGCACGTGTAGCCCGCAAGCAGCACCGCCGCAAAGGCGTTCAGAATCGCCCGACCTGGGGGACGGAGGGCGGTGATGCCGAGATCGATCCGAGTGTGTACCCGGTGGAGAAGCGCGTAGGCGAAGCCTATGGCGGCCGTGACCGCCAGCACATAACCACCGAGTTCGTCCACCCCCTGCAGAGAGTAGTTCGCAAGCTTTCTGGCCAGAATTTCGAAGCCGATCAAAAAGCTCAATCCGAGGCATCCGTAGCCGCAAGCAATCGCCAGGAGGGCAACTCCTCCCTCTAGCATCTTCAAACCTCTGCCACTTCGCATTCGCGCTCTCCTCGTAATGGGCAAGGCGCGCGGCGGATGACCGCGCGGGCTGAGGATCAGTCGATTGAGAGACCGTGGGCCGCTCCCACTGTCGCATTCCAGATTTCCGAGCAGCCCGACATGCTGGAATCGCAGGCTTCGCCCCAAGTCGGAAGCACCACGGCCGTGACTGCCTGGTGAAGCTTCTCGCGGTCGCTTTCGGACGGCTCGACGAGCGTCATGTCGTATTCGACATAGCCCTCGCACGGCTGCTTGCCGACATTGCAGTTGACGGCCATCTGGGAGAGTTCGCGCGCCATGTCCCAGTATTGCGTCTCAAGATCTTCGAACGCGGCGGAGAGTTTCTCCTGCGCTTCCGGCGAAAGGCGGTTCCAGCTGTCAAGATTCATGAAGTGACCCTGCATGGACCAGCTGACGCCGAGCGGCATCAGGTTCTTCGTCACCTCGGGCCAGTTGCCGGTATTGCCGGAGGTCGCCGATGTCAGCGCGCAGTCAGCGACCCCACGCTGCAGTGCAGGGTAGACCTCGGCAAACTGAAGCGTTACCGGGGAAGCGCCGAGCCATTCGAGCAGTGCGGACATGGTGGGAGTGAAGGAGCGGACCTTCTTGCCGGCCAGATCCTCGAGACTCTCGACATCGGAGGAGCAGTAGAACATCTGCGGCCCGTATGGCCAGAGCGCCATCACCCGGGCGTTGAAACGCTCGGCAACGCGTTCCTCAAAGGCGGCGCGGTAGGCTTCAACCGTTTTTTCCAGTGCTTCGATGTCAGGGGATACTCCGATGAGGTCGAGGCCCTCCACAAACGGATCATCGCGCGCAGCAGAGCCGATCGTGATCTCCACGATGTCAAACGTGCCGCTCCTGACCAGCCGGAATGTATCCTGCATGTTGACACCGACAACATCGAGCGGATTGAAGTTGACAGCGATATCCAGCCCCGTCTCGTCGGCCAGTGTCGAATAGAACTCCCGTTCCAGAGCCGTATGGTGCTGGTGCGTGGAGACTATGCCGATCGCGCGGAGGTTGATCTCGGCCCCGAATGCCGGACCGGCAAGCATGCCTATGGTGAAGAGGCAGGCAGCATGTCTTTTCATTGGTGATCTCCCGGTTGGTCGCGCTGGTTCTGAGATGGATTGTTCTGTCGGATCGCCTCTGGACCTCATTCGAGAAAGGCGAGAGCGCGCACGGGCGAGCCGGAGCCGCGCTTGATGCGGAGGGGAATACCCTGGAAGTGGAATTCGCCGGCCCCGATCACAGCCTCGAGGTTCCACAACCATTCATAATGGACCATGCCGAGATCGCGGCACAGTCGGTGGTTGGGGAAGAGGTTTTCATCGACCCGATCCGTCGACGGACCTTCAACGCCGTGGACCATGGAGCCGCGGTCATAGAGCCAACGTGTCGCTTCGGCTGTGACCTGCGGGTTCATCGAGCAGATAACGTCGTTTGGCCAATGCCGCTGGTTCAGCCCCGTGGCAAGGAGCACGATATGACCGTCTACACGAACGCCGGTCTTTTCCTCTGCTTTCTCCATGTCGGCGGCGGTGATGTCGCCGCGGTCGGGAATATGGCGCAAGTCGAAGCAGACCGCCTTTCCCATGAACATCGACACTGGCATTTCGTCGATGGCAGCCCCTTCGGGATTGTTGTGAAAGAGCGCATCGATGTGGGTGCCGGTATGGTCCAGCATCGACATGTAGGTGGTGGTGAAGGTCAGGAGGTCGTCCGGAGTTCCCTGGCCGAGCGCCTTCGACGATTCGTGCGTGGTGTGGGGGATGACCACCGGTCGTGCAAGGCGGCCGAGTGCAGGCAGGCCGTCCTGAAGGGGCAGCGTGAGATCAACGATGCGTGTCAAGGCGTGCTCCAGAAAGATCAGAGGTCGGCGAGGCTTGGCGCCCAGGGTGCAAGCCCGGAAGTCGGATGGTTCGCTGCTCTGAGAGCTCCCCAGACCGTCACGGCGACCGAGTCGATCACGGGAATGGCGGTGTCGCGCTCCGCCTCCGCAGCAATTCCTGCTCCAGCAAGATTGGTACAGAGCACGATGATCGCTTCGGCACCATCACGTGCGACGCTTCGAACTGCATCATTCACCTTGTGAGGTTCGATGGTGCCGAACGCAAAGTTGTCGCTGATGCCGAAGTGGCGCTCATTGGCGCAGGTGAGGCCATGGCTCTCGAAGTTGCGAATGATCTGTTCCTGAACATCTGATGTGTAGGGCGTGACGAGGCCGTAACGCCGGACCCCTAGCGCTGCGAGCGCGTCCATCAGCGACAAGACGCAGGTCGATGCCCGGATGCCGGTACGATGTTCGATGCCTGACACGAGGTTGTGGTCGGATTCGAGTCCGAGCCAGCTCGCGGACGTGCCGTTCCAGCTGATCACATCCACTTTTGCGTGGGCAAGGAGATCCGCGGCCGCCAGCATGGGCTCGGGATCGAACTGCGCAAGGCCGCGGTCTCCGAGCGTGATCTCCCTGACCGTGAAACGACTGAAATGCGCCGTGACACCCGCCATCGTATCCACCATGCGGCTGGTGACCGGTTCAAGGACCGTGTTGGATGAGGGTGTCAGCATCCCCAAGCGGATCATGCCTGGAACTCCCGTGTAATGCATCGTCGACAAACACCACTCTGATCGCATACACTTGTCAAACATTTTTCTTGAAAATGTTGTCGGCAAAGCTCTGCAAGTCACTGTCACCTTAAGGGTAATCTGCTGAAACATCATGCAAAAATCTGTGGAGATGACCTCCTTCACTCCAGACGCGCCGCGTAGGAGGGTAGACAAGTCCGAGATAGAACGACGCTTGGCGGATGCGATTGCCGACAATCGTCTTCCTCCTGGCGTTCATCTGCCAGAGGGAAGACTCGCGAAGTTCTTCGGGGCAGGGCGGACGGTGATCCGGGATGTGCTGAGGGACCTCGCCGGGCAGCACCTGGTAACGCTTCTGCCAAATCGCGGAGCAATGGTTTCCGCTCCATCCGTTGAGGAGACACGACAAATCTGTGAGGCACGGCGCGTCATCGAGGCAGCGATGGTGCGTCTTGCGGCCAGCCGGATGCGCACTCCGGACCTCACGAAACTGCGGAGGCTCGTCGAACAAGAGGAGCAGGCTTGGCAGGCCGGCGATCACCACGAGGCTGTACGCCGCAGCCGGGAGTTTCACACCGGATTGGCCGGCCTTGCCGGGAACGAGATCCTCGCGGCCACCCTGCAGAACATCCTTTCCAGATCGTCGCTGTCAGCCGCGCTCTACGGGGAGCGCCGCGATCCCGGATGCCTCTGTCATGATCATTTCGCGATCATTGATGCCCTGGAAGCTGGTGATATTGATCGCACCGAGGCCCTGATGATCGAGCACCTGACCCGGATCGAGCAGCGGATGCGTCTCGACCGCAACCAGGATGACGTGAGTATCGAAGATGCCCTCCGCAATACACCTTGATGCCGCCGAGAGGCTACGTGATCTGCGAGGCTATGGCCCAAATCCACCCGATCCGCGCTGGCCCGGTGGAGCACGTCTCGCGCTGTCGTTCGTCCTCAACATCGAGGAGGGCGCGGAAGCGAATATTGCTGATGGAGACCCCATGGCCGAGAGCCTGAACGCCGACATGATTTCGGCGCCTTGGCCGGGTCGGCGCAATCTCGTTATGGAATCTCATTACGAGTACGGCAGCCGGGTGGGCGTCTGGCGACTCCTTGATCTGTTCAGCAGGCGCCGACTGCCGATCACCGCATTCGCGGTAGGGCTGGCCCTCGAGCGGGTACCTGAAATCGCTGAGCGGCTTGTTGAGGCCGGACACGAGGTAGCTGCCCACGGATGGCGCTGGATCGATTATCGAGACATCGATGCAGATACCGAGGCAGAGCATATGCAGCGGACAGTCGAAACGATCGAGCGTCTCTGCGGTCAGCGTCCTGTCGGATGGTATACTGGCCGGATCAGTTCGCAGACCCGGCGGCTGGCAATCGCCCATGGTGGGTTTCTCTACGACTCAGACGATTATAACGACGATCTGCCGTACTGGGTCCAGCACAGCCAAGGTAGGCATCTCGTTGTACCTTATTCCTTTGACACTAATGATATGCGATTTGCATCAGCACCCGGATTCATCAGCGGCACGGATTACTTTGATTATCTTCGCGATACCTTTGACATTCTGTACCGAGAAGGCCTGAAACAGCCGCGAATGATGTCGGTGGGTCTGCACTGTCGTCTCGCCGGGAGACCTGGGCGGGTCGCGGCTCTGGAGAGATTTCTGGATTATGTGCAGGGCCACGATGCTGTCTGGATTGCCCGCCGTGCTGACATCGCCCGTCATTGGCATGACATACACTGATGCCGTCCATGCTTGGAGTACTCTCTGAGGAGAGAAGTCAGATCCTGTCTGGGAGACCCACTTGTGCTGGGCCCGCTGGCAATCTTGTGCGATGACACGTTCTGATCAGCCGGAATGGTAGGTCGGGAATGTCGGCAGCCCCGCATCACACGGAAGGGCGCAGCGGATCATTGTGAAGCCCTGCTTGTGGTCGCAGCCGGCCCTCCACGTGGAGCTGGTCGGTAGCGGGCCGGATCTCATGCGCCCCTCGAAGACCTCAAGCAGGCGCGGCAGGTCGTCGATCGTCATCTGGAGTTCGGAGTCGTACCGTCACCGAAGGAAAGAACTTCCATCCGCGCGCCACTCTCGGCAAGCGATTCGGAGAGGCCAGAGAATGCCCGGTCCGCACATTTTCCGAAGCCAAGATAGGTCCGGACCTCCTCGCGCATTGCGACAGACCTGTCACGCTCGATCACCAGGCGCCGGGCGGTGTTGAAGATCGTGAAAGGCTGATGGGTGTGCATGCCCCGGGCAAGGTCGTCCGGGCCGTTCTGGTCCTGTTTGTCACTTGCCCCTCCACTTCTTCTTCTGAGGGCAGCGTAGCAGCGCACCTTCGCCTCGCAGGAGTGAGCAGGCGAGGCGCCGCCGCTTTCTCGCGGAGGAAAAGACAGGGACTCCCGTCGTGAGCCACGGAACCACGCGAGGAACCCGCCTGAACATCCAGGCAGGCTACCCGCGCGGCGGAGACTGCCTCCGGCAGGGCGCCGATGGCGAAGGCGCGGGAGCAGCCGGGCTGTACAAGAACGCAATCAGTCGAGTTCGGGCGGTCCATCCTGCCACTCCGGCCAGTGGGCGACGATGTGGTCGACCACTGCGGAGCCGACGCTCGCGATATTCGCGACGGTCTCGGCGAAGCCGCCCGCCGTCTCGCCGGGTGCCGGATCGAGATGTTCGAGGGTGGTCTCGTCCGGGTGGCCCTGGTCGAAATTGACGGCGCCGCGCAGGCTCAACACCCGGTCGGTGCCGTGAAGCCGGTCGATCACCTGGGTGATCGCCGCGGCCTCCATCTCGGTAATCATGTAGTCGTCGGCGCCGTAAAGCTCGGCGATATATTGCGCCTCGGCGGAAAGGCCCGGTCCATGGAAGAAGGTGTCGCCCGTCATATGCGTGCCGGTCGCAATGCGGGGAGCACCTCGCGCAGCTTCATCCGGGTAACGCTGCCGGTATTCCCTTGCTTCGGGCGAGTCCGCCAATTCGACATCCTCGCTCAGGCGGACCGCCCATTCGACCAGCGTCGAATTGAGTTCGTAAAGCCTGATGTCCTCGTAACCCTCGCGAGGCATGAAGAGCGGCTCGCCCGGAGAAACCTCGTCCTGGTCCCAGCGATGCCCGAGATCGTAGTCGACGAGCCATGTCGCCCAGTTCACGTCACCGATCGTGCCGCGCGAGGGCGGTGTTCCGGCAACGCCGGTCAGGAAGAAGTAGGCTTGGGAAAAGTCGAACTCGGGACTCAGGAGGATCGCCATCATCGAGGCGGATGAGCTGACTTTGCCCATTCCGAGCACGGAGCCGCAGACACCGTCGCCGTTGCACCAGACCGGGTTCAATGCGCCCCTGACCTCTATAGGCTTGCTTTCCTGCCAGTAGCGTTCGTACCAGTTCTGAAACTCACCGGCCCGATCGCCGGTATTCTCGCCAATCTCGAACATCGAGCCGATGAAGGTCCTGACCGCGATGGGTTCCTCGGCGTGAAGCGGCGAGGCGGCAGCGGCGGCGAGCAGTGGAATTGCGGCGAGCGCACGCAGTACGAACGAAGACGGCATGGGCGATCTCCTGGTTCCGTTCGCGGCAATTGTCTGAAGCCGGCTACCCGAAGGCAAGCGCTACGTGGCAGCTTCGACGGGGTTGCATGGTGGCCGAAGTTCCCGTGCGCCGCATCCGGTGCCTGGACAGGTGTGCCGGTCTTCTCGGATGACGACGCCGGGACTGCCCTTGCCGGTACTGAATTTGCCAACGCTGAAGTGGCGCAGGTCTGGCACTTCTTGTAGGTATCCGCGAACCGCTCCTCCACAGCATGGCGGATCGCTCTTCGCTCCCCTCACCTCGAAAACTGGAAGGGGCGGGTTGATGAAGGGGAGTCGGCCGCGATGGCCTTGCCGGTAGCAGCACGAGATCCTGAAGGGCGAAGGCCGCAGCAAGCACGAAGGGTTCCTGCGAAACTGATCCTGCCGAACTACCGACCGGCTCTTCCTGCCAAATTCGATATCGCGGCTGCCCTGTCGGGAACGGAAACAGGAAGTTGCAGACGCGCCTCGAAACCGGACTTCAGGCCGGGGCGGGGAGAATGCAGGATCAGCTGGCTCCCGATGCGGGCTGCGATTGCCGCGACAATGGCGAGGCCCAGACCGCTGCCGTCGGAGACCATCCCGTCACGCTCGAAGCGGGCGGTCAGGCGAGAGAGCGCGTCTTCGGGCACAACGGGGCCGGCATTGGTGACGGTGAACGTGCCGTCCTCGGCGAGAGACACGCTGATCGGCTCCGCCTCCGCGCCATGACGCAGCGCGTTTTCAACCAGGTTCCGGCACATGATGCCAAAGGCATCCGGATCGAGATCGGACAAGACGGAAACCTCCGGCACCTTCAACTCGATCCGATCCGCCGCGGTCGTTCGCAGCAGATCCTCGATGACAATCCGCGCCGTCGTTCGCAGATCGTGCGACTGGTCCAGCCGCAGGCGCCCGCCTTCTGCCCGGGCAAGCTGCATCAGGCGTTCGGAAAACCGGGTCAGGCGCTTGAGCGTTGTCTCGATGTCGGCCGCGCGCGCCTTTGCCGCTGGATCGCGGGTTTCCGCTTGAAGGCGCTGCGCCTGAGCGATGGCGCCGGCAAGCGGCGTTCGCAGTTCGTGTGCGGCATTGGCGGCAAAACTGCGTTCTGCCTCGAACGCCTCACGCAGGCGCGCCAGAAGGCTGTTGAGGGTCGCCGCCACCGGACCGATCTCCGAGGGAAGGTTGTCGGTGGCAACCGGCGAGAGATCGCGGGCGCTGCGGGTCTCGAGACTTGAGCGAAACCTGTGCAGCGAGCCGAGGCTTGTCCGGACCGCGAGCACGATTGCCGCAAGTGCGCCGGGAATGACGATGAGCAGAGGCAGCCCGAGTCCCAGCTGGATTTCCCGTACAATAGCAGCGCGATGCACGAGCGGTTCGGCGACGGTGATCCGGATGGTCCCCTGCAGGGCTGCGTCGTTGTAGAGCCGGTGGGTCTTGGTCTGCTGAAACCCCGATCCGTCATAGGCGGGGAACACGGCCGGGTCTGCCGTATGGGACTGCAGGAGAACACGCTCCTCGGTGTCACGCACGACATAGGTGAAGTACTCGTCGTGTTCGCGGATGGCGGCCAGACGTTGCGTCATTTCGGCATCATCGCGCCCGACGATCTCCATGACCGCTAGCGGCAGGATCCGCTGCGCCGTTTCCTCGAGGGCGGAGTCAAAGACTTCGTCCACCTCGTTCTGTACGATCACCGCCGTGAGCGTGGCGGCGACGATCCACAGGATCGTCAGCACGATGCCGAGGGAGAGCCCCAGCCGCGCCTGCAGGCTTCGCGGCCGCATCACGGTTTGCCGAGCCGATACCCGAGACCGCGCTCGGTTTCGATCACCTGCCGTCCCAGCTTCTTGCGCAGGCGACTGACATGGACCTCGATCGCGTTGCTCTCCACCTCGGCATCAAAGGCATAGAGCTTTTCTTCCAGCTGGGCGCGGGAGAGAAGCTGGCCGGGCCGGGTCAGGAGCGCCTCGAAGAGCGCCCATTCGCGCATTGTCAACTGGACAGGTTTCCCTTCGCAACGGATGCTGCGCGCCGCAAGGTCGATCTCGAGCGGCCCATGGGTAATGATCGGGTTCGGGTTGCCGCTGTAGCGCCGGGCAACGGAGCCGATTCGGGCAGAGAGTTCGGCAAGATCAAACGGCTTCACCAGATAATCGTCGGCGCCGGTGTTCAGCCCCGCGATCCGGTCGGAGACCTGGTCAAGTGCCGTCAGGATGATGACGGGGGTCACATCACCGCGGGCCCTGAGCGCCTTGAGGAAGTCGATGCCGCGGCCGTCCGGCAACATCAGGTCGAGCAGGATCAGGTCGTAGGACGCACCGCGCATCGCGTCGCCCGCCGCGTCGAGGCGCGCGACCCAGTCCACCGACTGCCCATCGGCCGCGATCTGGTCGCGCACCGCGGCGCCCAGAACCGTGTCGTCCTCGATCAGCAGGATGCGCATGGCTGATGCCGTTCCTTTCGTGATGACCCTCCATGGTCCCTCTGGCTGACATGAGGCTGACGCGGGCAGTTTCAGCGCTTCAGGCTCCTGTCAGCTTGGCGGCGCATGAATGGCGTCGAGATGGCCGCGGCGAGGAATCTGGACCATGACGAAGATGGTGGCAATTCTGGGCATTCTCATGGTCTTTCCAGCCACAGCAAGCTTGGCGGACGACGATTGCTTCGTGCCGATGGCCGACTGGCAGCCGCGAGACGCCGTTGCACGGCTGGCGGAAGAGAATGGCTGGACGGTGCGCCGCATCAAGATCGACGACGGTTGCTACGAGATCGATGGCAGCGATGCCGCAGGGCGCCGGATCGAGGCGACAATCCACCCCGGGACACTTCAAGTAATCGAGGTGGAATACAAGCACGAGAAAGATCGCCCTCCCCGGAACCGCGAGAGGGGCGATGATGACTGACATGAAACCGCATGACGCCCAACCGGGTGGCCCAGGCGCAAGCGGCAGGGGCCGGATCCGGGACCCGCTTGTGCGCGTGTTCCACCGGAGCCTTCGCGCGACCTGGCTCACCGCCCACGAGGTGCAGCCGGTCCACGAGATTGCAGGCTACACCTTCGAGGGGCTTGTGGGCTTCCCCCTTCTCGGGGACCTCGCCGGCAGCCGTTATGCATGCTGCGCCCGGTTCCTGAAGGGGCCGGGCACGGCCCTCGCCTGGCGGGGCGAAATGATGCAAGGCCGGGAGCGGCACCATCTTGGCCACAACCGGGTCGGTGCCGTGATGCTTCTGGCGATGCTTGTGGCACTATCGGGCATCGCCTTCACAGGGTGGCGCATGGAGGAACCGGGCCGCGCAGCCCTGCTGCCGGACCTGCCGCAGATCGTGGCTCCCGCCC
>JAJUJF010000053.1 GCA_029265455.1 Paracoccaceae bacterium
CGACGACGCGCTTGTAGGCTTCGAACCGCTTCTGGAAGGCGCGCCAGAGCGAGGAGCCGGGGGTGCGCGAAGGTCTCGGCAACGGGCAGAAGGTGAGCGCGGGCGAACCTTCGAGGTCTCCCGGCATCAGGAACCGCCCCGGGGCCACCGCCGAGAGACCCGATTCCCTGAGCGCGCGGAGATAGTCGGTGAAGAGGGCGGCGAGCATCCGCGATGTCGTCTCGTCGAGGGGGGCCGCCGGATCGACGGTGGCGAGATGGGCGAGGAAGGCCTCGGCATGGGGCCGGCGGCCCGGTGCCTCGGCGGCCTCGAGCGCCATCCGCGACCAGGTCTCGTAATCCTGCCCCATCAGCGGCAGATCGAGGAGCCATTCACCGGGATAGTCCACGATGTCGAGATGCACGGTGCGGTTGCCGGTAATCCCCGCGAGCATCGATTTCGGCGTGACCCGCATCGACAGTCTCAGGGTGGATATCGACCGCGTGCTCTCCGGCCAGACCGGCTCCGGGCCGGTCAGCGCCGCGAGATGGTCCTCGTAGGCAAACCGCGGCAGCGTGTGATCCGGCTGCGGCTGGAGATAGGTCGAGACGATCCGCCCCTCCGCCTCCGCCACGAGTTGCGGCAGCCGCGACCGCGCGAGAAGGTTGTTGACGAGCGAGGTGATGAACACGGTCTTGCCGGCGCGGCTGAGGCCGGTGACGCCGAGGCGGATGGTGGTGTCGAAGAGCGATTCCGAGACGCCGTCGAGCGTCTCCTCGATCCTTCGCGACAGGCTTTCGGTGATCCGGCTGACGACCAAGGCTTTTCCTTTACCGGCGATCGCCGTCAGGTAGGCGTTTCCGCGCCTCGCGGCAACCGGACGGGTGCTTGGCACGGAGGCGGCCAAGCGCTAGACGCCCGCTCATGCCGCGATATGCACTCCTTCTCGAATACGACGGCACCTCCTTCGCCGGCTGGCAGATGCAGGCGAATCAGCCGACGGTCCAGGCGGCCCTCGAACGCGCCATTGCGGCAATCGAGCCGAGCCGGCCTCGCGTCGCTGCCGCCGGGCGCACGGATGCGGGCGTCCATGCCGTCGGGCAGGTCGCCCATGCCGATTTCGGCCGCGACTGGGAACCCGGAAGGCTGCGGGACGCGCTCAACTGGCATCTGAAGCCCGATCCCGTCGCGGTCATCGCCGCGGCGGCCGTCGCGCCGGATTTCCACGCCCGGTTCTCGGCGATGGGCCGGCGCTATCTCTACCGCCTCCTGGCGCGGCGGGCGCCGGCGGTATGCGATCGTGCGACGGTCTGGCGGGTCTCCGGCCCGCTCGACATCGAGGCGATGCGGCAGGGGGCGCGGCACCTGATCGGTCGCCACGATTTCACCACCTTCCGCGCCGCGCTCTGCCAGGCCGCCTCGCCGGTCAAGACGCTCGATGCAATCGACATCACCGCGCATCCGCGGCCGGGAGGTACCGAGGTCCGGCTCCGCTTCGCGGCGCGTTCCTTTCTGCACAACCAGGTCCGCTCCATGGTCGGCACGCTCGAACGGGTGGGTTCGGGCGCCTGGCCTCCCGAGCGCGTTGCCGAGGCGCTCGCCGCGCGTGACCGCGCCGCCTGCGGCCCGGTGGCGCCCGCGGCCGGTCTCACCCTGACCGGCGTCGTCTATCCTGACGATCCGTTCGCCTGAAGCAGTTGCAACGCGGCGCTCGCCGATCGTGTCCGGAACAGGCCCGGCTCACTCCTCTTCGGGGAACTCCGGCATGTCGGCCGCGTCGCCGTTCCCGGATGTCTCCTCGTCCGCGTTCCCGGGCGCGGCATCTCCCGCGGCGGCACGGTATTCCTCTTCCGTGACCGGCTCGCCGGCCAGCCACCAGCCCGTGTATTCGCGCCCGTCCACGAAGCGCATGGTCCCGTAGCCCTGGCGTTCGCCACCCACGAAATCGCCTTCGTAGACATCGCCGTCCGGATAGGAGGCCCGGCCCTTGCCCTCGAGCGCGCCCTCAGACCAGGTCCCCTCGAATTCGAAACCGTCGGGCATCCGCATCCGGCCTTCGCCCGAGCGCACGCCGTCCACGAAGCCGCCCTCGTAGCGGGTGCCGTCCGGGTAGATGGCGACGCCCTCGCCATGACGCAGGCCGTCGCGCCATTCGCCGGTATAGAGGTAGCCGTCGGGGCCGGTCAGCGACCCGGTGCCGTGATTGCGCCCGTCCGCGAATTCGCCGGTATAGGTCGTGCCGTCGGCATAGGTCGCGGTACCTTCGCCGGCGATCACGCCCGCCTGCCACTCGCCGTCATAGCGGGAGCCGTCGGCATAGGTGATCGTGCCCTTCCCGTGCGGCTCCCCGTTCACGAAATCCCCCTCGTAGACCGAGCCGTCGGGATATTCCGCGCGGCCCTTTCCCTCCATCCGGCCCTCGACCCAGCCGCCTGAATAGACATAGCCGTCGGCCGTTTCGAGCCGCCCCTCGCCATGGCGGAGGTCACCAGAGAAGCCGCCCTCGTAGACATCGCCATTCGCGTAGACGGCACGGCCGAGGCCCTCGCGCTTGCCGTCCGCGAAGCTGCCCTCGTAGATGTCGCCGCCCGGCTGTTCGAGCCTGCCTTCCCCCTCGATCCGGCCCTCGACCCAGGCGCCCTCGTAGACGAGACCGTCCGGCGCCTCGAGGCGACCCTTCCCGTGCGGCAGGTCGCCCGCGAAGGCCCCCTCGTAGACCGAACCGTCGGCATAGGTGAGCCTGCCCTCGCCCTCGCGCTGGCCGGCGCGCCACTGGCCGGTGTAGCTGTAGCCGTCGGGGCCGGTCATCGTGCCCTGTCCCTCGCGCGCGCCCGCAACGAAGCTGCCTTCGTAGACGAGGTCGTTCGGATAGGTGGCGCGGCCCTCTCCATGCATGGCGCCGTCCTGCCATTCGCCCTCGTAGGTCGCGCCGTCGGGATATGTGATGCGGCCCTTCCCGTGCGGCTGGCCATCGACGAAGCTGCCTTCGTAGACGGAGCCGTCGGGGAAGCGCGCGCGCCCCTCGCCCTCGATCCGGCCCTCGACCCATTCGCCGGAATACTCGTAACCCGAGGGCAGGCGGTAGGTGCCCTGGCCGTGCTGGCGCCCCTCGCGGAAAGTACCTTCGTAGACTCCGCCGTTCTCGTATTCCTTCGTCATCACCTGGGCGGCAACGGGCGAAGCGGTGGCGAGCGCAGCGGCAGCAAGCAGGAGGCGGCAGGAAGGACCGGTCAGCATGGAGCGGAGATTAGGAGCAGCCTGCATGGCGGACAACGACAATTCTCGGCGGCAGCCGCCTCGGGCCGGGAGTCGGCGGATAGCCGGTTCTCCTGCCGTGAGGCGCGGCTGCGCGGGCAGAACGGGGCCGATCCGGCCAAGCGCCGGAACGGAGGGCGATCAGGCAGCGATCCGGTTGTAGAGCGCGCCCTCGAGGCTGGCCCCGGCGAGCAGGCCGCGCTGACCGTAGATCACCTCGATGATCGGGCGGTTAAGCCGCGTCGTGGTGATCCCTGCCGCCGCACCCTCCTGGTCGACGACGATCTGCGCGGTGGCGCCGAGCTGCCAGCCGTCCGAGAGGCGGAAGGCCTGGAGTGCCGCCGGCGTCATGAAGAACAGCGCCTGGTTGAACTCGGCCGCGCCCGCCTGGAAGCCGAGCGAGGCGGCGGAGAGCGCGTAATAGGCCACCCGCGCCCGCTGCGGCCCGACCATCAGCGCGCCCTCGCCATAGGCGCCGCCGACGATGAGGCCCGCCGTGGCAATGCGGGGAATGATCAGGATGCCCTCCGCCTGCTGGGCAAGATCGGCTGCCCCCGGAACCTCGGCGAAAAGCTCGGCCAGGGCCTGGTCGACCCGCCGGTCGATCGCCTCCCGGCGGCTGGGGGCATTGGTCGGGGAGGTGGTGCAGGCGGCAAGCGCGGCTGCGCCGAGGCCGAGGACGGTAGCGCGGCGCGTCCACGACGGCGAAGGCCGGTTGATCATGAGGAGCTCCTGTCTGCTCGCGGATGGTTTCTTGGTTCTCGCAGCCCGGCATGGGCGCCGGCCCCGCAGCCTTGCTTGTTAGCACGCGAGCTCCCGTACCGCCAAGCGCACCCGCCCCGATCGGTGCCGGGCTGCCGGCCGGGTGGTACCGGCCTTGCCTCTTCGCGCACGGGGCATACATCGGGCGCAACGAAAGGCATATGTTCATGATCCCGTTTTCCCTTCTCGACCTCGCGCCGGTGCCGGAAGGATCCACCACGGCCGAGGCCCTCGCGAACACGCTCGATCTCGCGCGCCATGCCGAGAGCTGGGGCTACCAGCGGTTCTGGCTCGCCGAGCATCACAACATGGAAGGCATCGCCAGTGCGGCGACTGCCGTGGTCATCGGCGCGGTCGCAGCCGCCACCCGCCGCATCCGGGTGGGCGCGGGCGGCATCATGCTGCCGAACCACGCGCCGCTCATGGTGGCGGAGGCGTTCGGCACGCTGGAGACGCTCCATCCCGGCCGGATCGACCTCGGCCTCGGCCGGGCGCCGGGTACGGACGGGCCGACACTGCGCGCCCTGCGCCGCTATGCGGGCGCGGCCGACAGGTTCCCGCAGGACGTCGTGGAACTCCTCGGATATCTCGGCGATCCCCAGCCCGGTCAGACGGTCCGGGCGGTGCCGGGGCAGGGAACGCAAGTGCCGGTCTGGATCCTCGGCTCGAGCCTCTTCGGCGCCCAGCTCGCGGCCCAGCTCGGCCTTCCCTATGCCTTCGCCTCCCATTTCGCCCCGGCGGCAGCCGAGGAGGCGATCGCCCTCTACCGCGAGACCTTCCGCCCGTCGGTTCATCTCGGGCGGCCGCGGGTGATGCTCGCCGCCAACGTCTTCGCGGCCGAGACCGATGCCGAGGGCCGCTACCTGCGAACCTCGATGGAGCAGGCCTTCGCGAATCTGCGCACCGGGCGCCCCGGCAAGCTGCCGCGGCCGGTGGAAGACATCACGAAGCTCTACGACGCGCTGACCCTCCGGGGCGTCAATGCCGCGCTGGCGGTCACGGCAACCGGCGCGCCGGAGTCGGTGCGCGACCAGCTCCAGGCGATCATCGCCCGTTACCGCCCGGACGAGCTGATCCTGACCGGGATGATCCACGATCACCGCGCGCGGCTGCGCTCCTTCGAGATCGCGGCCGAGGTCCTGCGGTCGGAGGCACCGCTCCCCGCCGACTGATCCGGTTGCGCGGCCGGCCGCTTCGCGTGAAGATCGACCGCCGCGGCCGGTCCGGGAGGAGATCATGGAGCCGAGAATCAGCGTGATCACCCTCGGGGTCGACGATCTCGAACGGGCGGTGAAATTCTACCGCGACGGGCTCGGGTTCGCGACCGGGGGGATCGTCGGCACGGAGTTCGAGCACGGCGCCGTCGCCTTCTTCGACCTTGCGGGGGGCCTGAAGCTCGCGCTCTTTGCCCGTGACGACATCGCCCATGACGCCGGTATCCCCGTGAACCCGCCGAGTGCCACGGAGTTCACGCTCGGCCACAATGTCGGCAGCCCCGACGCCGTCGATGCGGTGATGAGGAAGGCGACCGCTGCCGGCGCACGCATCGTGAAACCGGCGGGCCCGACCTTCTGGGGCGGCCATGCCGGCCATTTCGCCGATCCCGATGGCCATCTCTGGGAAGTGGTCCACAACCCGGCCTGGACCGGGGAGCAGTAGCCGGCGCTAGCCGAGGAGCCGCGCGACGCGGGGGGCGAAATAGGTGAGCACCCCGTCGCAGCCTGCGCGTTTGAAGGCGATCAGGCTCTCCATCATCGCCTTTTCGCCGTCGATCCAGCCGTTCCGGGCCGCGGCCTCGATCATCGCGTATTCGCCGGAGACCTGGTAGGCGAAGGTCGGCACCGCGAAGGTCTCCTTCACCCGCCGGCAGATGTCGAGATAGGGCAGGCCGGGCTTCACCATCACCATGTCCGCCCCCTCGGCGAGGTCGGCCGCCACCTCGCGCAGTGCCTCGTCGCCGTTCGCCGGGTCCATCTGGTAGGTCTTCTTGTCGCCCTTGAGCGCCCCGGTCGCGCCCACCGCGTCGCGGAACGGCCCGTAGAAGGCGGAGGCGTATTTCGCCGAATAGGACATGATCGTGACGTCCTGATGCCCCTCGCGTTCGAGGGCGCGGCGGATCACCTCGACCCGCCCGTCCATCATGTCGGAGGGGCCGAGGATGTCGGCGCCTGCCTCGGCCTGCACCAGCGCCTGGCGCTCGAGGGCCTCGAGCGTCGCGTCATTGACGATCACGCCTTCCCGGACAAGGCCGTCATGGCCCTCGGAATTGTAGGGATCGAGGGCCACGTCGAGCAGCACGCCGAGGTCCGGATGCGCGTCCTTGATCGCGCGGGTGGCCCGGCAGACGAGGTTCTCCGGGTTCCAGGCCTCGCTCGCCTCGGGGTTCTTGTGGCGCGCATCGGTATAGGGAAAGAGCGCGACGCAGGGAATGCCGAGGGCGACCGCCTCGCCCGCTGCCGCCACCGCCCGGGCGATCGACAGCCGCGCCACCCCGGGGAGCGACGGCACCGGCTCCTCGATTCCCTCACCGTCCAGCACGAACATCGGCCAGATCAGGTCGGAAGGCGCGAGGCGGTGTTCCGCGACGAGATCCCGGATCCACGGTGTCGCCCTGAGGCGCCGCGGGCGCGAAAGCGGGAAGGGGGCCGGAATCGTCGGCGCGCGGTGGCTCGTCATCGTCATTGTCCTCCTGCAACGTCACCATCTGCCATGGCGGGCCTCCGGCCATCAAGCATCGAGCGGCAGCGCGCGGGCCATGGGCCTTCCCCCTCCCTTCCGGAAACGCTAGGGAAGCCACGAGCAGACCCGGAAGCGGCGAGCGAGTGTTCGGGCCATTCGAATACACGAGTTTCTTCAGCGTCTGGTACTGGGTGCTGACGGTGACGGTCTGGACGCAGGTCTGTCACCGCACCCTCGGCGTGCCCTATGACATGATCCTGCGTGCCGAGCGCCTGCCGGAGGTCGCAGCGGATGTCGAGGCGATGACGCGGATCGCCGCCGCGCGGATCACGGCGATCCACAACGCCGCCGGAACCTTGCTTGCGGGGCTGCTCGGCTTCGTCCTTGCGGCGCTCGCGGTATTCGGCTTCGTCAGCGGGATCGAGCCGGCACGCGCGGGATTCATCCTGGTCCTGCCGCTCTCGGTCGTGCTCCTCTGTACCGTGCGCCTTGCCCTCTACATCGACCGGACCGGCGTCACCGGCGCGGAACTGCGCCGCCGCCTCGCCCGCCGTCGCGCGTGGAACCAGGCGATCGCCATCACCGCCACGCTGCTTGCCGCCTTCATCGCCCTGCTGCACCAGCCGGTCTCGCTCTACATGCGCCTCTGAGTCGGTGCTTGTTCCCGTCACCGCCAATCGCTATCTCGCCGCCATGAAATCCCCCACGCCCCTGCAGCCCGGCCGCGTCGTCGTCTCCGGCGCGCCGGAAGGCTTCGACGCGAAGCTCCTCGCCGAAACCGTCACGCGCGCGGGCGGGCCGGTGATCCATGTCGCCCGCGACGATACCCGCGTCGCCGCGCTCCGCGCCGGGCTCGCCTTCTTCGCGCCCGACCTGCCGGTGCTGTCCTTCCCGGCCTGGGACTGCCTTCCCTACGACCGCATCTCGCCCAATGCCGAGATTGCCGCCGCCCGGATGGCGACACTGGCGGCACTTGCCGAGGGTTTCGGACGACCGGCGGTGCTGCTCACCACGCTCAACGCCGCCACCCAGCGCGTGCCCCCGCGCGAGACGGTGCGCGCCGCGTCGTTCACGGCGACCGTGGGCGAGCGCGTCGATGTCGATGCCCTGCGCGCCTACCTCGCACGGATGGGCTTCACCCAGGCCCCGACCGTCACGGAGCCCGGCGATTTCGCCGTGCGCGGCGGGCTGATCGACATCTTCCCGCCCGGCGCCGAGCTTCCGGTCCGGCTTGATCTCTTCGGCGACATCCTCGATGCGGCACGGCGTTTCGATCCCGAGACACAGCGTTCGAAGGAGGCGGTCGCACGGGTCGAGCTCGCGCCGGTCTCCGAGGTGATCCTCGACGACGAGGCGATCGCCCGTTTCCGCCGCGGCTACCGCGAACGCTTCGGCGCGGGCGGCCAGGACGATCCGCTCTACGAGGCGGTGTCGGCAGGCCGCAAGCACCAGGGGTTCGAACACTGGCTGCCGCTCTTCCACGACCGGCTCGAGACGATCTTCGACTATCTCCCCGGCGCGCCGGTCACCATGGACGACCGGCTCGATGCCGCGCGGGCCTCGCGCTGGGAGATGCTGGGCGAGCAGTATGCGGCCCGCGCCGATGCACTCGCGGCGAAGAACCGTGGCGCGACCGTCTACAAGCCGCTCCCGCCCGACCTCCTCTATCTTGATGAGGTGGCATGGAATCGCGCGATCGAGGGGCGGGCCATCCGCGCCTTCGTCGCCCTGCCGCAGCCGCTCGGGCCGGGCGTGATCGATGCCGGCGGCCGCCTGGGCCGCAACTTCGCGCCGGAGCGCCAGGCCGAGGGCTCCGACCTCTTCGGCGCGCTGGCGAAACACATCGCCGAGCGCCGTCGCACCACCCAGGTGGTGATCGCCACCTATTCTGCCGGCGCGCGCGAGCGCATGGCGGGTCTCCTCAGGGACGAGGACATTGACGGCATCCGCGAGATCTCCCGCGCGGCGGAACTTCCCGCCGATGCGAAGGGCGGGGGCGGGGTTCATGTCACCGTCCTCGAACTCGAGGCCGGGTTCGAGGCCCCGGGCCTCACCGTCATCGCCGAGCAGGACATCCTCGGCGACCGGCTGATCCGTGCCCCGAAACGCCGGAAACGCGCGGAGAACTTCCTCACCGAGGCCGCCGGCCTCACCACCGGCGACCTCGTCGTCCATGTCGATCACGGCATCGGCCGCTATACCGGGCTCGAGACCATCACCGCGGCCGGCGCGCCCCATGAATGTCTTGCGCTCGAATACGCGGGCGGCGACAAGCTCTACCTCCCGGTCGAGAATATCGAGCTGCTCTCGCGCTACGGCCATGAGGAAGGTCTGCTCGACCGACTCGGCGGCGGCGCCTGGCAGGCGCGGAAGGCGAAGCTCAAGGCCCGTATCCGCGAGATGGCCGAGCGGCTCATCCGGATCGCGGCCGAGCGGACGCTGCGCTCCGCACCCGAACTCAACCCGCCCGACCATTACTGGGACGCCTTCTGCGCGCGTTTCCCCTATCAGGAAACCGAGGACCAGCTCGCCGCGATCGAGGACGTGCTTGCCGATCTCGATGCCGGTCGGCCGATGGACCGGCTCGTCTGCGGTGATGTCGGTTTCGGCAAGACCGAGGTGGCCCTCCGCGCCGCCTTCGTCGCTGCCATGTCCGGCGTCCAGGTCGCGGTGATCGCGCCGACGACACTGCTCGCGCGGCAGCATTACAACAACTTCGCGGAGCGATTCCGCGGCTTTCCGCTCCAGGTCCGCCAGCTCTCGCGGTTCATTCCCGCGAAGGAAGCGGCCGCGACCCGCGACGGAATCGCGCGCGGCACGGTGGACATCGTCATCGGCACCCACGCCCTGCTCGCCAAGGGCATCAGGTTCAGCAACCTCGGCCTCCTCATCATCGACGAGGAGCAGCATTTCGGCGTGAGCCACAAGGAGCGGCTCAAGGAACTGCGTTCCGACGTCCACGTGCTGACGATGACCGCGACGCCGATCCCGCGCACGCTGCAGCTTGCCCTCTCCGGTGTGCGCGAGCTCAGCCTGATCGGCACGCCCCCCGTCGACCGGCTCGCCATCCGTACCTATGTCTCGGAATGGGATCCGGTGACCATCCGCGAGGCGCTGCTGCGCGAACACTACCGCGGCGGCCAGTCCTTCTATGTCGTGCCGCGCATCGCCGATCTGCCCGCGGCCGAGGAATTCCTGCGCGAGCAGATGCCGGAGATCACCTTCATCACCGCTCATGGCCAGATGGCGGCGAGCGAACTCGACAAGCGGATGAACGCTTTCTACGACGGCCAGTATGACGTGCTGCTGTCGACCACGATCATCGAATCCGGCCTCGACATCCCCCGCGCCAATACCCTGATCGTCGAGCGCGCCGACATGTTCGGCCTCGCCCAGCTCTACCAGATCCGCGGCCGCGTGGGACGCGCCAAGCTCCGCGCCTATGCCTATTTCACCACCGAGCCGCGCAGGCGTCTCACCCCCCAGGCCGAGAAGCGGCTCCGCGTCCTCGGCTCCCTCGAGGGGCTTGGGGCCGGGTTCACCCTCGCGAGCCAGGACATGGACATCCGCGGCGCCGGCAACCTCATTGGCGAGGAACAGTCCGGACACATGCGCGAGGTCGGGTTCGAGCTCTACCAGGAGATGCTGCAGGAGACGATCGCCAAGATCCAGGCGGGCGAGATCGGTCTTCCCGAGGACGACGACTGGAGCCCGCAGATCAACCTCGGCGTCGCCGTTCTCATCCCCGAGGATTACGTCCCCGATCTCGATGTCCGCCTCGGCCTCTACCGCCGCCTCTCGGGGCTGCAGAAGAAGGTGGAGATGGAGGGTTTCGCGGCCGAGCTCATCGACCGTTTCGGTCCGCTGCCGAAGGAGGTCGAGACGCTGATGGCCATCGTCAGGATCAAGGCCTTCTGCAAACGTGCTGGCATCGCCAAGCTCGACGGCGGCCCCAAGGGCGCGACCGTGCAGTTCCACAACGACAAGTTCGCCAATCCGGCCGGTCTCGTCGAGTTCATCCAGGGCCAGAAGGGGCTCGCCAAGGTCAGGGACAACCGGATCGTGATCCGCCGCGACTGGAAGGACGACCGCGCGAAGCTCCAGGGCGCCTTCGCCATCGCCCGCGATCTTGCCGTCCTCGCGCGGCCGGAGGCGAAGAAGGCCGAGACCGCGAAGCGGAGCCGCACGCCCGCCTGAGCGCCCGGGCAGGGGCGCACCGGGGCATGTTCCGGTCCGGCTGAAGGAGACGGTGTCCGGAAACAGCCTGATTTTCCGGGCAGCGCCGCCCGGCTCATGGCACCGGGCGGAGAGGGAACGGATTACCGCTCGGTGAACTTCAGCTCGATCCGCCGGTTGTTCGCCCAGGCCTCCGGTCCAGACCCCGGATCGACCGGCTGGTATTCTCCGAACCCGGTCGCGGCGAGGCGTTCGGGCGGCATGCCCTCCTCCTCGATCATGTAGCGCACCACCGAAAGGGCACGTGCCTGGCTCAGTTCCCAGTTGTCGCGATAGGGCGAGGTCGGTGACACCGGCCGAATGTCCGTATGTCCGTCGACGCGGAGCACCCAGTCGATCTCCTCCGGGATCTCGTCGGCGATCTCCCTTATCACCGCGGCGACCCGCGCCACCTGCTCCTGCCCCTCCGGGCCGAGAAAGGCCGAGCCCGGCGCGAAGAGCACCTCCGACTGGAAGACGAAACGGTCGCCCACCACCTGCACCCCCTCGCGATCACCGAGGATCTCGCGCATCCGCCCGAAGAACTCCGACCGATAGCGCGCGAGATCCCGGGCCTCGGCCTCGAGCCGCTCGCGCTCGCGGGCCTCGAGTTCCGCCCGCGCCTGCTGCTCCGCCGCGACCCGCGCGAGCGCCGCGTTGAGATTGGCGCCGAGCGTCTCGATCTGGACCTGGGCTGCGGCCTCCGCCACCTGCGACGCATCGAGCAGGCCCTGCAGCGCGTCGAGCTGGCGGCGCAGTTCCGCCGTCTGCTGGTTGAGGAGCGCCACCTCCCGCTGCGCCTCGGCGGAGATCGCCTGCTGCTCGCCGAGAAGCGATTCCGCCTGCGCCCGGAGCGCCGCCTGGACCTCGGCCTCGCTCAGCGCCGCTGTCTGCGCCTCCTCGAGTTCCGCCTGCGCCGCCCGCGCCGCCGCGAGAAGGGTCAGCGTCTCCTCGGCGCGGCGCCGCTCCTCCTCGAGGCTCAGCGTGAGCGCGGTGAGTTCCGCCTCCGATGCCTCCAGCCGCTCGCGCAGGAGCTGCGCTGCGGCGGCTTCGGCAAGACGGGCGGCCTCGGCCTCGCTCAGCGCCTCCGCGGTCTCGGCAAGGGCGCGTTCCCCCGTGGCGATCATGCCTTCGCGCGCCGCCGCCTCCTGTTCGAGACTGGCGACCAGGGCCTCGAGTGCGCGCTCGCGTGCAGCGGCAAGGGCCGCCTGCTCCTCACTGGCGGCGACCGCGGCCGTTGCGGTCTCGAGCTCGCCCTCGAGCGCGAGGTTGCGGGAAACGAGGGCTGCGACCTGCGCCTCGAAATCGGTGATCTGCGACCGGGCGCCCTCGAGTTCGCTGGTGAGTGTGGCCACCAGTTCCTCCTGCCGCGCCGTCTCCGCCCGCGCGAGGCCGAGGGCGTCGGCAAGGCCGGCGATCTCGCGCGCGAGCGTGTCGATCTCGCCCTCCTGACCGACGATCGTCTCGCGGAGCATGAACTGCACGATCATGAAGATCGACAGCACGAAGAACAGCACGAGCACGAGCGCCGTGACCGCGTCGACGAAGCCGGGCCAGATCGACGCGGAGATCCGCTGGGTGGAGCGGCGGGCGAGCGCCATTGCTCAGATCCGCCCGCGCTGGGCGACGGCGCGGAGCGCCTCCGCAAGTCCGGCGATGTCCTGACGCATCTCGGTGACGAGATCCTGCCGGCCCGAGGCCATGTCCTCGAGGATTCGCAGCAACTGGGTGTCGATCGACCGCAGCCGCGCCCGGGTCTCCGGATCGACCCGCGCGGCATCTTCCTCCCGCGCCTCGAGAAGGGCGATCAGCCGCTCCTGGCCCTGGGCGATGCGTTCCAGGAGCGCCGATTGATCGCGCGCGCCGGTCTCCGCCTCCGGCCTGGTCAGGAGCCGTGTCGCGGCTTCGGAGAGGCGCGCTTCCGCCTGGGCGGAGCGCTGCATTCCCTGCTCGACCACGTCGCGCAGCACGTCGATCTGCATGGCAGTGCGTTCCACCGCGGCAAAGAGATCGGCGCGACCGAAACCTTCCTCCACCTCGCCGCCCGAAGCGATGCCGAGCCGGGTGATCGAGGAGAGCCATTCCTCCAGTTCGCGGTAGAAGCGGTTCTGGCCGTGGCCGGCGAAAAGTTCGAGAAGGCCGACGACGAGGGAGCCGGTGAGGCCGAGCAGCGAGGAGGCGAAGGCCGTGCCCATGCCGCCAAGCTGATCCTCGAGACCGCTCATCAGGTTGTCGAAGACCCCGAGCGCCGTCTGCCCCTCCTCGGGCGCAAGGCCGCGGATGGTATCGACCACGGCCGGCACCACGGTGGCGAGGCCGTAGAAGGTGCCGAGCAGTCCGAGGAAGATCAGGAGGTTGACGATGTAGCGGGTAAGGTCGCGCTGCTCGTCGAGCCGGGTCGCCACCGAATCGAGGATCGAGCGTGCCGAGGTCGAGGTCACCGCCCGACGCGCCTGGCGGTTGGCAAGGAGCGCGGCGAGCGGCGCCAGGAGCCGCGGCGGCCTCGTGAACTCGTGGCCGGGCAGGTCGAGCGCAAATCCCTCGATCCACCTCACCGCCGAGATCAGCGTGAAGACCTGCCAGAAACACGCGCAGACGCCGAAGACGAAGACGGCGGCGATGAACCCGTTGAGATAGGGATTGGTCCAGAAGATCGGCGACACCGCCGGGTAGAGGACGGTGACGATCATGACCACGAGCACGAGCACCACCACCATCGAGATGATCTGGCGCACCGGCTGCGAGAAACGCGGTTCCGTCTTCTGTCCGAGCAACATCGGGCCTCACATTCGCCGGCGCATGCGGTGTGCCGGCAGCTTAAGGGGCGCGAACGCGGCTGCCAACGCCCTCGGGCGGGACAGGAGGCCGGCCTTGTTCGTCAATGTTAATTGCCTTGTCCGGACGATGCGCCCAGCCGCTCGCGCACCAGCGCGGCGAGCCGTGACAGATCCGGGTCCTCGATGCCGAGTGCGAGCAGGCTCGCCTCGGTCTGCAGCAGGTATTCGACATTCGGTCCCATCGGCCCGACGGCGGTGGCGATCATCGCGGCCTGCGCCGCGAGGTCGAGATCGCCGCAATACTGGGGATGTTCGGTGTTGGTGACATAGGCAAGCGCCTCCACGGTGCGGCCGTCATCGAGGGTGAGCGACAGGAACCGCTCGTCATAGGCGTAGGAGACGAGCTCCCGCCGGCGCAGATAGGCATGGACCTCCGCCGCATGCGGGGGCGCGACCCGATAAGCGAGGCCGGCGCATTCCGCCCCCTCGCATTCGTCGAGCGCGAGGACGAGGCCGGGCCTCTCCGGCGTGCCGCGGTAGTGGATCGAGGTCATGCAGAAACGCCGCCGGTAGCCCCGCAGATGCGCGGGCCGCCGCTCGGCAAAGTCGAATCCGGGCCGCCAGATCAGCGAGCCATAGGCAAAGATCCAGAGGTCGCTTTCGGTCAATGGCCTTTTCCCGATCCGCGGGGCGGGGTAAGGCGCCGGGGTCCGGCGTGATGAGGTGAGGTAGTCGATGCGTGTCCTGTTGGCAATCGTGCTGCTGGCGGCGGCCGGCTGGAGCGGCTGGTGGTGGTGGAACGCGAACGCGCGCGAGACCGCGATCGAGGACTGGCTCGCCGAGCGGCGGGCGGACGGCTGGATTGCCGAAGCCGCAGCGGTCGAGGCAGACGGTTTTCCCAACCGCGTCGATGTCACCGCGAGCGACCTCCGCCTCGCGGATCCGGAGGCCGGCTGGTCCTGGGAGGCGCCGTTCTTCCAGATACTGTCTCTGACCTGGAAACCGCACCAGTTCATCGCCGTCTGGCCGGATGAGCAGCAGGTTGCAACCCCCTACGAAACCGCGCGAATCACGAGCGACATCATGCGCGGCTCGGTGGCGTTCGAGCCGGGGCTGGCGCTTGCCCTCAACCGCTCGACGGTCGAGATCGAGGCCATGAGGGTGACCGGCGAGGCAGGCTGGACCGCGTCGCTCGACCGCGCCGTGCTGGCCACCCGCCGCGCCGCGCAGGAGGACGCGCCCGCGAATGCCTATGATTTCAGCTTCGTCGCCGCGGGGCTGGCGCTTCCGGAGGAATGGGCGGAGCGGGTGGATCGCGCCGGAATGCTGCCGCGGGCGATGGAGGCGGCCGAGATCGACGCGACGCTTGTCTTCGACCGGCGCTGGGACCGGGCGGCGGTGGAGGACGAGCCGCCGGCGCTCGAGGCTGTCACCCTGCGCGATCTGCGGCTGAGCTGGGGCCGGCTCGATCTCCGGGGCCGGGGCGAGATTGCCGTCGATGCCGAGGGCTATGCGGAGGGCGAGCTCGATCTCCGTGTCCAGAACTGGCGCGATGCGCTTGAGGTGGCGGTCGAAGGCGGGCTCATCGGCGCCGATGTCGCCGGCGCCGTCGAGGCGGCACTCGGTTTCGTGGCCCAGCTCGGAGGATCCGGCAACGCGATCGAGGTGCCGCTCGTCTTCGCCGACGGGCGCACGATGATCCGTGCCCCGTTTGCCTCCGTGCCCGTGGGCGAGGCACCGCGTCTCGCCCGGCGCTGAACCGACCGCCGAGCGACGATCCTCGATCCCGCAGAAGCGTGTGCGGCTGGCCGGCAGGCACCGGACGAGCCGGCCGGAATCGCGTGGCCGGGCGTTCGTCCGTCCGGCCACATGGCGATTCTCCGCAAGGCCCGTCACGACCGGTTGATGATGCGCGACCGATCGGTTCCGCGAAGCGCGGCCTGCACCCCCGTGGGGCCTTGGCCGCCCTAGGCCTTCTTCGGCACCCGCCCGAAATCGGGGGCGGGCGTGTCCTGGCCCGCCTCGATGATGCCGCGGCGGATGGCGCGGGTGCGGGTGAAATAGGCGTGCAGATGGTCGCCGTCGCCGGTGCGGATCGCGCGCTGGAGGGCGAAGAGTTCCTCGGTGAACCGGCCGAGGATGTCGAGCGTCGCCTCCTTGTTGCTCAGGAACACGTCGCGCCACATCGTCGGGTCCGAGGCGGCGATGCGGGTGAAGTCGCGAAATCCGGCGGCGGAATAGTTGATGACCTCGCTCGACGTCACCCGGCGCAGGTCGTCGGCGACGCCGACCATCGTGTAGGCGATCAGATGCGGGACATGACTCGTCACCGCGAGGACGAGGTCGTGATGCGCCGCGTCCATCGTGTCCACCCTGGCGCCGAGGCTCTCCCAGAAGGCGCGAAGCCGGGCGACGGCGCGCGGATCGGCATCCTCGCCCGGTGTCAGCAGGCACCAGCGGTTGTCGAAGAGTTCGGCGAAACCGGCGGAGGGGCCTGAATGTTCGGTCCCGGCGAGGGGGTGGCCGGGGATGAACTCCACGTGATGGGGCAGGAGCGGGGCCACCGCCTCGATCACCGCGCCCTTGACCGAACCGACATCGGTGACGACAGCCCCTGGTGCGAGATGGGGTGCGATCTCCGCCGTCACCGCCGCCATCGCCCCCACCGGCACGCAGAGGATGACGAGATCGGCGCCCTCCACCGCCTCGGCCGCGGTCTCGGTGATCTCGCCGAGACCAAGCTCCGCCGCCTCCCTCCGCGTCGACTCGGTGCGGGCGGTGCCGGTGATCCGCGCCGTCATTCCCGCCCGCCGCATCGCATGCGAGATCGACGAGGCGATCAGCCCGAGGCCGATCAGCGCGACATGACTGAACCCGATCACGCCCGCACCTGCACGAAATCCGTGATCGCCTCGATCACCCGCTCCACTGCTTTCGCGTCGCCGATGGTGATGCGCAGCGCCTGCGGCAGGTTGTAGCCCGCTACCTTGCGGACGATGATCCCGCGTCTGCGCAGCGCCGCATCGCAGGCCTCCGCCTCGGCGACGGAGCCGAACCGCGCGAGGATGAAGTTCGCCTCGGAAGGATCGGAAGGCACGCCGATCTCCGCGAGCCCGCTGGCGAGCCGCTCCCGGTTGCGCGCGTTCTCGGCCCGGCAGTGCGCGGTGTAGTCGGTGTCGCCGATCGCGGCCTCGGCCGCGGCAAGCTGCGGCGTGCCGAGGTTGAAGGGTCCGCGCACACGGTTGATCGCATCGATGACATGGGCGGGTCCGTAGCCCCAGCCGACGCGCAGGCCCCCGAGCCCGTGGATCTTCGAGAAGGTCCGGGTCATCACCACGTTGTCGCGGGCATCGACGAGCGAGGCATGGCCGTCGAAATCCGGCACGTATTCGGCATAGGCGCCGTCGAGGACGAGGAGCGTCCGCGGCGGCAGCGATTCTGCGAGACGGGCAATCTCCGCCCTCTCGATCATCGTGCCAGTCGGGTTGTTCGGATCGGCGATGAAGACCAGGGCCGTGCGTTCGTTCGCCGCGGCGAGGATCGCGTCGACATTGGTGCGCCGCTCGGCTTCGGGAACGGAAACCGGCGTCGCCCCGGCGGCAAGCGCACTGATCCGGTACATGCCGAAACCGTGTTCGGTATGGATCACCTCGCTGCCCGGGCCGGCATAGGTCTGGGTGAGGAAGGCGATGATCTCGTCGGACCCCGCGCCGCAGATGATGCGCCCCGCATCGAGGCCGTGGATCTCGGCGATGGCCGCACGCAGCGCGGCATGGTTGCCGTCGGGATAGCGATGTAGGCTGCGCGCCGCATCGGCATAGGCGGCGAGCGCCTTCGGCGACGGGCCGAACGGGTTCTCGTTCGAGGAAAGCTTCAGCACCTGCTCATGGCCGTCGAGCCGCGACTCGCCGCCCTGATAAGGAGCAATGTCGAGGATGCCGGGTTGCGGGCGAATGATGGGATGCTGGGTCATGGCGGCTCGGTTCGGAGATGCAGGGCCTGCGGGCGCACAGGATCGCGCCTGTCTCTAGCCCCGGCCAACGCCCCGCCGCAAGGGCTGCCCGGCGCAAGCACCTCCCCGCTGGCAAGGCGGACACAGTCATCCTCCCGCGGGAGAAGCGGCAGGGAAGGCCTTTCGTCGCCTGTCAGCGACGGAGGGTGCAGTGGCAGCAGCCGTGGCGCGTGATGCACGAAGGAGCGACGGGCGCGGGTGACGGCGCCGGAGAGAGGATCGCCGGTGTGGAGGCCGATGCCGCGGCGACATGCCTTTCCGTGAGAATGACCTTGCCGTTGCCCCTGACGCCTTCTCCGCCACAGGCATCCCCGCTCGCTTCCGGCCTTCCGACCGGGAACGAGCCAGCAATTCCGGCCCCGGAACGGCGCCGCCGACGGGGTAACCGCAGTCGGAGGACGCAGGCAGGTCGGTCGGGGCGGAGCCTGTCCGCCAGTCAGCATCCCTGCCGGAACCGGTGGTCGCGATCAGTCGACGCGGTGAACGCGTTCCGTGCGCTCGTGGCGCTCCTGCGCCCCGAGCGACAGGGTGGCGATCGGCCGGGCCTCGAGCCGCTCCAG
>JAJUJF010000204.1 GCA_029265455.1 Paracoccaceae bacterium
CGGCGGCGCGGGCGAAGCCTATGTCGCCGGCGGGGTCGAGATGATGTCCCGCGTCCCCATGAGCTCGGACGGCGCCGCCATCGCCGCCGATCCCCTGCTCGCGATGAAGACCCGGTTCGTGCCGCAGGGCATCTCCGCCGATCTCATCGCCACCCGCTACGGCTTCACCCGCGACGATGTCGACGCCTACGCGGTCGAGTCCCAGCGCCGCGCCGCCCGCGCATGGGAGGAGGGCCGGTTCGCCTGCTCGGTTATCCCGGTGAAGGACATGAACGGCCTCACCATCCTCGACCGGGACGAGCATCTCCGCCCCGGCACCGACATGCAGTCCCTCGGCGCCCTCAATCCCTCCTTCAGGGACATGGGCGAGTCCATGCCCGGTTTCGACGCCGTGGCGATCCTGCGCTATCCCGAGATCGAGCGGATCAACCACGTCCACCACGCCGGCAATTCCTCCGGCATCGTCGACGGCGCCGCCGCGATCCTGCTCGGCACCCGCGAATGGGGCGAACGCCACGGCCTCAGGCCCCGCGCCCGCATCCGCGCCACCGCCCGCGTCGGCACCGACCCCACCATCATGCTGACCGGCCCCGTTCCCGCGACCAGGAAGGCGCTGGCGGCCGCCGGCATGACCATCGGCGACCTCGACGTGATCGAGGTGAACGAGGCCTTCTCCGCCGTCGTCCTCCGCTTCCTCCAGGCCTTCGACGCCGACCCCGAACGCGTCAACCCGAACGGCGGCGCCATCGCCATGGGCCACCCGCTCGGCGCCACCGGCGCGATGATCCTCGGCACCGCCCTCGACGAACTCGAACGCACCGGCGGGGAGACCGCCCTCGCCACTCTCTGCGTCGCCTCCGGCATGGGGGCCGCCACCATCATCGAACGCGTGTGAGGGATGAAATGACCGTCTTCCACTACGACCTCGACGCGGATGGCATCGCCACCATCGCCTGGGACCAGCCCGGCCGCTCGATGAACGTGCTCGACGACGCCGGCATCCGCGAACTCGACACCTGTATCGACCGCGCCCTTGGCGATCCGTCCTGCCGCGGCATCGTCATCACCAGTGCCAAGCCCGATTTCGCCGGCGGCATGGACCTCGCCGTCCTCGCCCGGATGAAGGAGGCCGCCGGCAGCGATCCCGCCCGCGGCCTCTTCGACGGGCTGATGGCGATGCACCGGCTCCTGCGGAAGATCGAACGCGCCGGGATGGACGACAGGAACCGGGGCGGAAAACCCGTCGCCTGGGCCGCACCCGGCCTCTCCGCCGGGATCGGCACCGAGATCGGCCTTGCCTGCCACCGCCGTTTCGCCGCCGACACGCCGCGCACGAAGATCGGCCTGCCCGAGATCCTCGTCGGCCTCTTCCCCGGCGCGGGCGGCACCACCCGCGTCACCCGGATGCTCGGCGTGATGGCCGCGGCGCCGATCCTGCTCGAGGGCAAGATGATGGAGGCGCGCGCCGCGAAATCCGCCGGCCTGATCGACGAGGTCACCGAGCCGGACGAACTCCTCGCGAAGGCGAAGGCCTGGGTCCTCGCCGCCACCGATGCCGACATCGTCAAGCCCTGGGACCAGAAGGGCTACAAGTTTCCCGGCGGCGGCCCCTATCACCCTTCGGGCTTCATGACCTTCGTCGGCGCCTCGGCAATGGTGCTCGGCAGGACCCAGGGCGTCTACCCGGCGGCGAAGGCAATGCTCTCCGCGATCTACGAGGGCGCGCAGGTCCCCTTCGACACCGCGCTGCGGATCGAGGCGCGCTGGTTCACCTCCGTCCTGCTCGACCCGACATCCTCGGCGATGATCCGTTCGCTTTTCCTCAACAAGCAGGCGCTCGAGAAGGGCGCGGCCCGTCCCGCGGTGCCGGATCAGTCGGTGAGGAAACTCGGCGTGCTCGGCGCCGGGATGATGGGCGCGGGCATCGCCCATGTCGCGGCAACCGCCGGGATCGAGGTCGTGCTCATTGATCGCGACGAGGAAGCCGCCAACCGCGGCAAGGCCGCCGCCGAAGCCATCCTCGCCGAGGGAGTGAAACGCCGAAAGGTAACGGAGGAGAAGAAGGCCGAAACCCTCGCCCGCATCACCGCGACACCCGACTATGCTGCCCTCACCGGCTGCGACCTCGTCATCGAGGCGGTGTTCGAGGACCCGGCGGTCAAGGCCGAAGCGATCCGCCGCGCCGAGGCCCATCTCCCCGAGGACGCGATCTTCGCCACCAAC
>JAJUJF010000067.1 GCA_029265455.1 Paracoccaceae bacterium
CCGCATCCTCGACGTGCCGTTCACCATGGCGGACGCCACGACGCTGACCGAGGCCGGCTATGTCGGCGAGGATGTCGAGAACATCATCCTCAAGCTGCTGCAGGCGGCGGAATACAACGTCGAGCGCGCCCAGCGCGGCATCGTCTACATCGACGAGGTCGACAAGATCTCGCGCAAGTCGGACAATCCGTCGATCACGCGCGACGTCTCCGGCGAGGGCGTGCAGCAGGCGCTGCTGAAGATCATGGAGGGCACGGTCGCTTCCGTGCCGCCGCAGGGTGGTCGCAAGCATCCGCAGCAGGAATTCCTGCAGGTGGACACGACCAACATCCTCTTCATCTGCGGCGGCGCCTTTGCCGGGCTCGACAAGATCATCGCCCAGCGCGGCAAGGGTTCGGCGATGGGTTTCGGCGCGGACGTGAAGACCGCCGACGACCGGCGCATCGGCGAGCTCCTGCAGGAGCTGCAGCCGGAGGATCTGCTCAAGTTCGGGCTCATCCCGGAATTCGTCGGCCGCCTGCCGGTGCTCGCCACGCTCTCCGATCTCGATGAGGAGGCGCTCGTCACCATTCTCGTCGAGCCGAAGAACGCGCTGGTCAAGCAGTACCAGCGGCTGTTCGAGATGGAGGACGTGCAGCTCACCTTCACCGAGGACGCGCTGCGCGCGATCGCGCGCCGGGCGATCGAACGCAAGACCGGTGCCCGCGGCCTGCGCTCCATCCTCGAGGAGGTGCTGCTCGACACCATGTTCGAGTTGCCGTCGATGACCGGCGTCGAGGAAGTGGTGGTTAACGAGGACTGCATCCTGAGGAAGGCGGAGCCGCTGCTCATCTACGCCGACCGCAAGGAAGGCACGGCTTCGGCGTCCTGACCATGAGCTTCCTCACGCAGTTCTTCACCTGGTGGAACGGGCAGACCCTGGGCACGCGCTTCCTTACCTGGAGGCGCGGCATCAAGGTCGGCGAGGACGAGGCCGGCAACGTCTACTACCAGAACGCCGACGGTTCCCGCCGCTGGGTGATCTACAACGGCGAATCGGAGGCGAGCCGGATCAGCCCGGAATGGCACGGCTGGCTGCACTACACATGGCAGGACCCGCCGACGGTCCGGCCATGGCCGTCGAAACCCTGGGAGAAGCCGCACAGTCCCAACACCACCGGGACCGAAGAGGCCTACCACCCTGCCGGCTCGATCCTCCGGGAGGAGCCGCGCAACCTGCGTGACGATTACGAACCGTGGAAGCCGGCCTGATTCCGGACGTGCGGGAATGAGCGGCAACAGTGCAGCCGAGACGCTGATCGGCGCCGTCGTGGTGTTCGCGGCCGGCGCCTTTCTCCTCTATGCGGGGCAGTTCGCCGATCTGCGCGGCGATTCCGGCTCCTACCCGCTGGCGGCGAGCTTCCGCAGCGCCGAAGGCGTGGCGATCGGCACGGACGTGCGCCTCGCCGGGATCAAGATCGGCGCGGTGACCGACCTCGACCTCGATCTCGAGACCTACCAGGCGCGCGTGACCTTCAGCATCGACCAGTCGGTGCAGATCCCCGAGGATTCCGACATCCAGATCGCGCAGGAGGGGCTTCTCGGCGGCAGTTTCCTCGAGGTCACGCCGGGGGCCTCCGAATTCATGCTGAGCGCGGGGGACGAGATCCTGAACACCCAGGGATCGGTGAGCCTCATCAATCTGCTCATGCGGTTCGGGATGCAGCAATGAAGATCGCCGGGATCGTGGCCGCACTCGCGGCAACCGGCGTGTTCGCGCAGGAGGCGCCGGGGGTGAACGACTTCACGACCATCGCCGCGCCGCATGTGGTCCTGCGCGGACTCGACACGCTGAGCGGCAACACCCGGGATCTCGAACTCGAGGTCGGCGAGACCATCCGCTTCGGCCATCTCGAGATCGCCGTCGAGGCCTGCCGCGTGCCGCAGAACGAGCCGGAGAGCGACGCCTATGCGTTCCTGCGCATCCGTGACGTGCGCGAGGATCATCTTCGTTTCGAGGGCTGGATGTTTGCCTCCTCCCCTGCCCTCTCCGCGCTCGATCATCCCCGTTACGATGTCTGGGTGGCAAGCTGCAGCAGCCGCTGAGGCGGCATGTCCGGCGGCAACGCATTGAAATCGGCGGGGCGCACCACCGCCTCGGCCAGTCGCCGGCGGTAGTCGGCGCGGCTGATCTCCACCACCCCGAGCCGGGCCAGGTGGTCGGTGGTGAACTGCGTGTCGAGGAGCCGGAAGCCTCCTGCCCGCAGCCGGGCGACGAGCGCGACGAGGGCGATTTTCGACGTGTCCCTGACGCGGCTGAACATGCTCTCGCCGAAGAAGGCGGCACCGAGGCTGACCCCATAGAGCCCGCCGGCGAGCTCGTCGTCGATCCAGACCTCCACCGAATGCGCGTGCCCCATCCGGTAGAGGCCCGTGTAGAGGCGCACGATCTCGGGGTTGATCCAGGTTTCCGGGCGGTCGGCGCAGGCCTCGAGCACGGCGGAGAAGGCGCTGTCGATCCGGATCTCGAAACCGCCGCGGCGCATCGTCCGTGCCAGGCTTCGCGACACGTGAAGCCCGTCGAGCGGCAGCACGCCGCGGCGGCGCGGATCGACCCAGAACATCTCGCCCGCTGCGCGGCTCTCGGCCATCGGGAAGACCCCCGCAGCATAGGCGTGGAGCAGAAGGACCGGCGTGATCTCCGCCTGTTCGTCCTTCATGCCGTTCAGTTCTCCTCCGACCCCGCCGCCTGCGCGAGCCAGTGTTCGAGCCAGTGGATGTCGTACTCGCCGCGCTGGATTGCCGGTTCGTCGAGCAGCGCCCGGAACAGGTCCGTCGTGTTGTCGACGCCGTCGACGACCAGTTCCGACAAAGCCCGACCGAGCCGCGCGAGCGCGAGCTCCCGGGTCCGCGCATGGACGATCAGCTTGGCGATCAGGCTGTCGTAATGCGGCGGGACCACGTAGCCGTGGTAAAGGGCGCTGTCCATTCGCACGCCGAGGCCGCCCGGCGCATGGTAGGCCCGGATGCGCCCGGGCGAGGCGCGGAAATCCGGCAGCCGCTCGGCATTGATCCGGCATTCGATCGCATGTCCGTTGGGCACGACGTCCTCCTGCCGGATCGACAGCGGCAGGCCCGCAGCGACCCGGATCTGCTCCTGCACGAGGTCGACGTCATAGATCGCCTCCGTGACCGGATGCTCGACCTGGAGGCGGGTGTTCATCTCGATGAAATAGAACTCGCCATCCTCGTAGAGGAACTCGATCGTTCCGGCGCCGGAATACCCCATCTTCGCGATGGCATCGGCGCAGGTCCTGCCGATCCCGGCCCGCGTCGCGGCGTCGATCACCGGCGAGGGCGCTTCCTCCAGCACCTTCTGGTGCCGCCGCTGCAACGAACAGTCGCGCTCGCCCAGGTGGATCGCGTTCCCCTTGCCGTCGCCGAAGATCTGGATCTCGATATGCCGGGGGCGGCCGAGGAACTTCTCGAGATAGACCTCGTCGTTGCCGAATGCCGCCTTTGCCTCCGCGCGGGCGGTCGCGAAGGCGCGCTCGAGCTCGGCCTCCGTCCGCGCAAGCTTCATGCCGCGCCCGCCGCCGCCCGCCGTCGCCTTGATGATCACCGGATAGCCGATGTCCTTCGCGACCTTCCGCGCCTCCTCGAGGTTCGGCACGCCGCCTTCCGATCCGGGCACGCAGGGAACGCCGAGGTTGCGCATCGTCTCCTTGGCGGTGATCTTGTCACCCATCAGCCGGATATGCTCCGCCGAGGGCCCGATGAAGGTGATGCCGTGGTCCTCGACGATCTGCACGAAGGTCGCGTTCTCGGAAAGGAAGCCGTAGCCGGGATGGATCGCTTCCGCGCCGGTGATCTCGCAGGCGGAGATCAGGTTCGGCATCGACAGATACGAACTGTGCGCCGGTGGCGGCCCGATGCAGACGCTCTCGTCGGCCATCCGGACATGCATCGCGTCGGCGTCGGCGGTCGAATGCACCGCGACGGTGGCAATCCCCATCTCCTTGCAGGCGCGATGGATGCGGAGGGCGATCTCGCCACGGTTGGCAATCAGGACCTTCGAGAACATGCGCGTCAGACGATGATCATGAGGGGCGCGCCGAATTCGACCGGCGCGGCATCCTCGACGAGGATGCGTTTCACCGTGCCCGCATGCGGGGCGGGGATCTGGTTCATCGTTTTCATGGCCTCGATGATGAGGAGCGTCTGCCCCTCCGTCACCGTGTCCCCCACCTTCACGAAGGGCGGAGCGCCGGGTTCGGGCTGCAGATAGGCGGTGCCGACCATGGGCGAGGTGACCATCCCCGCCTCCTCCGCCGGATCGGGGGCGGGCGCGGACGCCGGGGCGGGCTGGGCGGATATCGCCTGCGGGGCCGGGGCCACCGGAGCCGGTGCCGGCAATGCCACGGGGGCCACCCCGCCGCGCGTGATGCGCACGGTCAGGCTGTCATCCTTGCCGTATTCGCGACCGACCTCGATCTCGGAAAGGTCGTGGCTGCGCAACACCTCGGCCAGGGCCTTGATGAACTCGACGTCCTCGGTAACCGGATTTCTTGTCATGCCCCTTCTCGCCGTCTCGGCGGCGCTACCTGCTCTTTTCGGGTCGGCGCATCTATACGCAAGGGGATTGCCCCTGCAAAGGGCGATTCCCGCGGCGCGATCCGCACGCTCGCATCTTTTCAATCGGCCGACAGCATGAAATAGGAGCGCATCGCTCGGCTCCGGGAGGGATGACCCATGGAATTTCGTGAAGCCCTCACATTCGATGACGTGCTGCTGGTGCCCAGCGCGTCATCCGTGCTGCCTGCCGCCGCCGATACGCGCACGCGTCTCACGGCCCGCATCGGGCTCAACATTCCGCTGGTCAGTTCCGCCATGGACACCGTCACCGAGAGCCGGATGGCCATCGCCATGGCGCAGGCAGGCGGCATGGGCGTGATCCACCGCAATCTCGACGTCGAGGCGCAGGCGGCCGAGGTGGTCCGCGTGAAACGCTTCGAATCCGGCGTCGTCTATGCCCCGGTGACGCTTTCGCCCGACCAGACGCTCGCCGACGCCAAGGCCCTGCAGGAACGCTACAAGATCACCGGCTTTCCGGTGGTGCGCGATGACGGCGTCGTCATCGGCATCCTCACCAACCGCGACATGCGATTCGTCTCCGACGACCGCACGCCGGTGCGCGAGATGATGACCTCCGAGAGGCTCGCGATGCTGCGCGAGCCGGCCGATCTCGGCGAGGCCCGGCGGATGATGCATGCCCGCCGGATCGAGAAGCTCCTCGTCGTCGACGAGGGCAACCGGCTCACCGGGCTTCTCACCACCAAGGATCTCGAACAGGCAGTGCTGAACCCGCTCGCCTGCAAGGACGATCTCGGCCGGCTCCGGGTGGCCGCGGCGACGAGCGTCGGCGAGGACGGTTTCCAGCGCACCCTCGCGCTGATCGAGGCCGGGGCCGATGTCATCGTCATCGATACCGCCCATGGCCATTCCGCCGGCGTCCTGGAGGCGGTGACGCGGGTCAAGAACCATGCGCCGGACGTACAGGTCGTCGCCGGCAACGTCGCGACGGCGGAAGGGACCCGGGCCCTGATCGAGGCGGGGGCGGATGCGGTCAAGGTCGGCATCGGCCCGGGCTCGATCTGCACCACGCGCATGGTGGCGGGAGTCGGCGTGCCGCAGATGCATGCAATCTTCGACTGTGCGGACGCGGCGGCGGCGACGGATACGCCGATCATTGCCGATGGCGGCATCAAGTTCTCCGGCGACTTCGCCAAGGCAATCGCCGCAGGCGCGGACTGCGCGATGATCGGCTCGCTCCTCGCCGGCACCGACGAGGCGCCGGGCGAGGTCATCCTCTACCAGGGACGCAGCTTCAAGGCCTACCGCGGCATGGGATCGGTCGGGGCGATGGCGCGTGGCTCCGCCGACCGCTATTTCCAGCAGGAAGCCAGCGCCGACAAGCTTGTCCCCGAGGGTGTCGAGGGCCAGGTCCCCTACAAGGGCTCTGCCGCCGCTGCCCTCCACCAGCTCGTCGGCGGGCTCCGCGCGGCGATGGGCTATACCGGCCATCCGACGATCGCCTCGATGCGCCGCGGCTGCCAGTTCATCCGCATCACCGGCGCGGGCCTGCGCGAGAGCCATGTCCACGACGTGACGGTCACCCGCGAGGCTCCGAACTACCGGTCCGGATAGGCAGGCGGCGTCGAGGCACATCTTCGGGACATGGGCTGCGGGGATGCGCCTCGCTTCAAGGAGGAGCGGCGCGGGTTCCCGGGACCGATGCCGGCAGGCCACGGCCTATCCGATCCGGCACGGGAAGGCATCGTGCAACGAGGCGTGTCGCACCCGCCTTGCTCCCGCTAACCGGGCGGTAACCGCGGGCTTCTAGATCCTCGGGGCGATGGTTCTCGAGGAGGCGCGCTCACGATGGTCTGGTCGGCTCACCGTGGCTCCGGGCGCCGGCGGGCGATCGTGGTCGCCCTGCTGCTCCTGCTTCCCCATGCTCCGGCAACGGCGGACACCGGCTCCGCCGCGCTGTGCGAGCAGGCGATCGTCGAGGGCGCGCGGCGAGGCGGTGTGCCGGTCGAGGTCCTCCACGCCATCGCGCTCACCGAGACCGGCCGCAATGCGGGCGGGCGGCTCCGCCCCTGGCCGTGGGCGATCAACCGCGAAGGCAAGGGTTTCTGGTTCGACACCCGCGAGGAGGCCCTCGCCTTCGCCCGCGAGAGCGTTGCCGCGAACCGGCCCTCCTTCGATGTCGGCTGCGTCCAGATCAACTACCGCTGGCACGGCCATGCCTTCCCGTCGATCGAGGCGATGCTCGACCCGCAGTGGACGGCGACATATGCCGCCCAGTTCCTGCGCACCCTCTACGAGGAACGCGGCTCCTGGTCCGAGGCGGCCGGCGCCTACCATTCGCTGACCCCGGACCTCGCCCGGATCTACCGCGAGCGGTTCGACCGCATCCTCGCGGAGCTCGAGCCGCTCGAGATCGGGCCGGTCTTCGCCGGGCTGCCCGCCCACCGCCGCAGCACCCGTGCCGAAGCGCGCGAGGCGCAGCGTCGCGCCGCCGCCGAGCGTCTTGCCGCGGCCGCCCCGGCTTCGGCGCCCGGCAGCCTCGCAGCCAATGCCTTCGCGCCGGCGGCCGGCGCACTCCTGAACCAGGGGATGCCGTTCCTCACCGGCGCGCGCGACGGGCTTTTCTGAAGGATCCCAATCCATGCCGTCCCTGAGCATAAGCGTCCTCTACCAGCCGACGGTGATGCTTGCCGTCGCCCTGATGGCGGTCATCGTGATGATGGTCCTGCCGATGCCCGCCTTCGTGCTCGACCTCGGACTCGCCGCCTCCTTCGCCCTGGCGATCCTGATCTTCACCATCACGCTCTTCATCAGCCGGCCGCTCGACTTCTCTGCCTTCCCGACGATCCTGCTCGCCTCGCTGATGCTGCGGCTTTCGCTCAACGTGAGCTCCACCAAGCTCATCATCGGCCAGGGCCATACCGGCACCGACGCCGCCGGGCAGGTGATCGAGGGATTCGCCATGTTCGTCATGGGGGGCTCGCTCTTCCTCGGCCTCGTCGTCTTCGGCGTGCTGATGATCGTCAACTTCATGGTGATCACCAAGGGTGCGGGCCGGATGGCGGAAGTCGGCGCGCGCTTCGCCCTCGACGCCATGCCGGGCAAGCAGCTTGCCATCGACAGCGACATGGCGGCGGGCGCGATCAGCCACGAGGAGGCACGCGAACGCCGCCGGATCGAGCAGGAGGAGACCACCTTCTTCGGCTCCCTCGACGGCGCGGCGAAATTCGTGAAGGGAGACGCGATCGCCGGACTTCTCATCACGGTGCTCAACATCATCATGGGGATGGCGATCGGTGTCCTCGGCCACGGGCTGCCGGTCGGCGCCGCCTTCGAGACCTATGCGATCCTCACCGTCGGCGACGGGCTCGTGAACCAGATCCCGGCCGTGATCATCTCGATCGCGAGCGCCATGCTGCTGTCGAAGGGCGGGCTGGTCGGTTCGACGGACCGCGCGCTCCTGGGACAGCTCGGCGGGTACCCGACCGCCCTCGCCACCGTCGGCGCGCTGATGGCGATCCTTGCCTTCATTCCCGGCCTTCCCTTCGTTCCGTTCGTGATCGGCGGGACGTGCCTCGGGGGAGCGGCCTTCCTCACCCACCGCGAACAGGCCCGGAAGGCCCGTGCCGCTGCCACGCCGACGACTGCGGAGGAGGATCGGCCCCGTGGCCGGTCACTCGGCGATCTGCTCGATGTCGACGAGATCCACATGGAGTTCGCCCCCGACATCGTCCCAGTCGTGATGGACGAGGTGACGGGGCTGGATGCGCGCATCGTCAACATGCGCAACCATATCGCCGCCGAATACGGTCTCATCCTCCCGGAGATCCGGCTGACCGACAACGGAGCGCTGGCGCCCGGGACATACACGATCCGGATCCAGGGGGTCGAGATCACCCGCGGCACCATCGAGAGCGACCGCGTCCTCGTCCTTCTCGCCGACGGCGGCGCGTCGGCCCCCGATGGCCGCGAGGTTGCCGAACCGGTCTACGGGGCGCCGGCGCGCTGGATCCCTCCCGACCGCCAGGAGGAGGCCGCCCTCGCCGGCCTGGCCGTCGTCGCGCCGGTCGAGGTGGTGGCGACGCATCTTCTCGAGACGGTGAAGGAGAATTTCGGCCGCCTCTTCAACCGCCGCAGCCTTCGCAAGCTGCTCGAGGAATTCGTCACTCCCTCCGATCCGAAGCGGGCGGAGGCCAACCGCAGGATCATCGACGAGTTCCTGCCCGACAAGGTTGCGATCGACACGCTTCAGGCCGTGCTGCGCCTCCTCCTCGAGGAGCGCGTCTCGATCCGCAACCTGCCCCTGATCCTCGAGGCGATCGCAGAACTCCATGGCACCAACGCGAGCCCGGAGGTGCTCTGCGAACATGTGCGCCACCGGCTCGGCTTCCAGCTCGTGGCCTCCCTCACCGAGGCTGACGGCGCCCTGCCGCTCATCCAGCTCGCGCCCGAATGGGAGGAGATCTTCCAGAAATACCAGCTTCCCCAGGGATCGGGGGTCGTCGATGTCGCCCTGCCCCCGGCCGAGTTCAACCGGCTGGCCAATGGCGTGGCCGAGAAACTGGGCGCTCCCTCGGCGCAGGGGCGGTTCCCGGCGATCGTGACCTCGACCAAGCGCCGCCGCTTCCTCCACACGGTGCTCCATGCCAAGGGCATCCGCAATCCGGTGCTCTCCTTCGAGGAGATCGGCACGAACGTGCGGCCGGCGATCCTCGGCCTCGCATGATCGAGGGGCTCGCCCAGCTTCTCGACATGGGCGAGGGCGCGCTTGCCGGGCTCGCCCTCGTCTTCATGCGCGTGGGCGGCATCGTGGCGCTCCTGCCGGGATTCGGCGAAGCCTCGGTGCCGCTCCGCATCCGCCTCGGGATCGCCATTGCCTTCACCATGGTGGTCTGGCCGATGCTTGCCGAAGACCTCATCGCGGTCGATCCCGGCCGGCCCTTCCTCGTGCTGATGCTGATCGAGGCGGGGATCGGCCTCCTCCTCGGGCTTTCCTTCCGACTCCTCGTCATGGCGCTCCAGTTCGCGGGCAGCGTCGCCGCGCAATCCACGTCGCTTGCGCAACTGCTGGGGGCGAGCGTCACCCCCGATCCGCTGCCGGCGCTCGGCAACATCCTCGTCATCGGCGCGATCACGCTCGCGATGATCTCGGGCCTGCATGTGAAGGCCGCGATCGCCATGGCCGGCTCCTATGCCCTGCTGCCCCTCGGCGCGGCGCCGTCGGGGGCCGATGTCGCGGCGTGGGGAACGGCGCGGGTGGCGGATGCCTTCGCCTTCGGCTTCACGCTGGCGGCGCCCTTCGTGATCGCCGCCTTCGTCTACAATGTCGCCCTCGGCGCCATCAACAAGGCGATGCCGCAGCTGATGGTCGCCTTCGTCGGCGCCCCGGCGATCACCGCGGCAAGCATCCTGATCCTGCTGCTCGCCGCTCCCGTCATCCTCGGCGTCTGGAACGGGCGGCTCGATGCCCTGCTCTCCGCGCCACTCGGGATGCCGCGATGAGCGAAGGACAGGCCGGGAGCGGCGAGAAGACCCACGAGCCGACGCCGCAGAAGCTGCAGGAGGCGCGCAGGAAGGGCGACGTTCCGCGATCGAACGACGTCTCGGCGGCAGCCGCCTACGCGGGACTGATGCTCGCGCTCCTCGCTGCGGGGATCGGTCTCGTCCAGACCGTGGGCGGCGTGCTCGTGATCTTCATCGCGGAGCCGGACCGGCTGACGGGCGTCATCCTCGGCCCCGGCGGGCCCGGCCTTGCGGGCGCCATTCTGGCCGAGGCGGCAGGCGGGCTCGCACCGATCTTCCTCGGCCCGGCCGTGGCGGTACTGCTCGCGCTCGTGGCGCAGCGGGCGGTGACGGCATCGGGCGACAAGCTCGCGCCGAAGGCGAGCCGCATCTCTCCCGTCCGCAACGCCGGGCAGAAGTTCGGGCCGACCGGGCTCATGGAGTTTCTCAAGGCAACCATCAAGCTCGCGGCCATCGCTGGCGCACTCGGCCTGATCCTTGCCGGGGATCTCGGCCGGATCATCGGCTCCGCCCGCGGCGATCCGGCGGCGGTCACCGGCATGATGGGCGAGCTTCTGCTCACGCTTCTCGTCGCGACGACGGTGATCGCCACGGCGATCGCCGTGCTCGACATCGCCTGGCAGCATTTCAACCACCGCCGCAAGCTGCGCATGTCCTTCCAGGAAGTGAAGGAGGAAGTGAAACATTCCGAGGGCGACCCTCACATGAAGGCGCAGCGCCGCGCCAGGGGAGAGGCGATCGCGACCAACCGGATGCTGCTCGATGTGCCGGGAGCGGATGTGGTGATCGTCAACCCGACCCATTACGCGGTCGCGCTGAAATGGGCACGGACGCGAGGCTCGGCTCCGGTCTGCGTTGCCAAGGGCGTCGACGCGGTCGCGCTGAAGATTCGCGAGCGCGCCGAAGTCTCGGGCGTGCCGATCCACTCCGATCCCTCCACCGCCCGCGCGCTGCATGCCACCGTCGAGCTCGGCCAGGAGATCCGGCCGGAACATTACCGTGCGGTCGCCGCCGCGATCCGTTTCGCGGATGGCGCCCGCCGCGCGGCACGGGGGTCCCGATGAAGGCCACGACGCTCCGGAAGCTGGCTGCGCTTGCAGAAGCGCGCAAGACGCGCGACCTCGCCCGGCTCGAGGCGCTCGCTGCGGAGCGTCGCGTGCTGCTTGCGGAAATTGCGGATCTTGCGGGGATCGAGGCGCGCGATGCCGCCGAAGGCTTGATGCCGTTCCCGATGATGGCGCGGCGGAGCGCATGGGCCGCGGCAGAGGTTGCGCGGCGTGAACAGAGGATCGCGGCCATCGACCGGGAAATGGAGGAGGCGCGCGCCGCGGCGCGCACGAGCCTCGGCAAGCACGAGGCGCTGCTCAGGCTGATCGAGACCGCCGTACGCGACGAGGAAGCCTCACGTCTCCGCGCCGAGGAACGCGCCAGCTTTGACGGCGGCGGCCGTCGGCCGGGCATCTAGGGGAGGCTTGTCCACCGGCAGGAGCAGAATGGGGTGGAGTGTGGCGCCCCGACAGCCCGGAACGCCGCAGCCTGTCCCGGTCGCACTAGGCATCCTGCCGGACGATGTCGGTGACGAGAACCTCGGCAACCGCAAGCCCGGCGAGCACGTCACGCGCCGCAGCGAGGAGGCCGGATTTCAGGTCGGCCATCTTCTCGCCGGTGGTGAAGCTGCCGTCGAAACCGCCGGAATTGGCATGACGGAACAGGACCGCGAGCATGCCGTCGCGCAGCCGCGGCTGGAGCGCCGATACTGCCTCGCCCTGCCCGGGTGCGACCTCGACGGCGAGCGACATCACCATCATCGCCACCACCCGGTCGTTGCGAAACACCGGAACCACGAAGGGCTTGTCGAAGGCGACGACATCGCCCTTGCCCGCTTCCGCCTCCACGATGCCGGGGACTGCGCAGTCATCTGCCTCCGCGGCTCCGGCTTCCGTTGCACAATCACCGGCCCCGGTCACCGCGCTGGCGGGCCTGAGCATAAGGCCCGCGCCGACGCCCGCCCCGAGACCGGCGAACGCGAGGAGAATCGGGAGAATTGCCCTGACCATCGCCCTTGTCCCTAGAACGGCAGGATCATGTCGGAGATCTGCTGGCCGAGCCGCGGCTGCTGCAGGTCGGTGATCTGGCCGCGTCCGCCATAGGCGATCCGCGCCCCGGCGATGCGGTCGTAGTTCACCTCGTTCCGCCGGTTGATGTCCTCGGGGCGGACGATGCCGGTGATCCGCAGGTCGCGAAGCTCGAAATTCACCCGCACCTCCTGATCGCCCTGGATGACGAGATGGCCGTTCGGCAGCACGTCCACGACCGTCGCCGCGAGCCGCATCGTCAGCTTCTCGTTGCGCCGGGTCGAGCCGGAACCGCGCGAGCGCGACTGGCCGGCGAGCTCGACCGCCGGATCGAGCGTGGCATCTCCGGCAAGTTCCCGCTCCGCCAGTTCGTCGAGACCAAGCAGCGCCTCGATCGACAGCCGCTCGCCGGTCGTGCGGCTGCGGTCCGTGGTGTTGCGCATCTCCGCGCTCTCGTCGATCTCGATGACGATCGTCAGGATGTCGCCGCGCTGCCGCGCCCGCCGGTCGCCGACGAGTGCCTGCTGGCCGCTCGCGAAGAGCGAGGCCTGCTGATAGCTGTACCGCGCCGGCTGCGGCGGAGGCGTGGCCACCGCCACCCGCTCCGGGGTGACGATGCCGTCAGATGCCAGATCTTCCCCCGTGGTGCTCATCGACGGCGGCCGGCCGAGGTGATCGAGACGGCCGCCGCATCCGGCAACCGCCCCTGCAACCGCGAGCAGGAATCCGATCCGCTTCATGGTCCGACCTCCACGAGTCCCGTTCCCCGCACGAGGCCGGTCACAATCTGGCGCGAGCCGAGATTCATCACCCGCGCGTATTCGCCCGGCCCTGCCCGGTCGAGCGCACGCCCCTCGCCGGTGATCGTCAGCCCGCCCCGCGAGAAGACCATGCGCACGATCTGGTTGCGCTCGATCGCCGCCGGCGCACCGATCTGGTCGGGCCGGATCGGCCGGTTCGGATAGAGGGTCACGCGCGCCTCCTTGCCGACGACCTCGGCGAGTGCCGCGAGGGCGCCGGGGGTCTCCTCCGCGAGCAGCGTCACGTCATCGGCCGAGATCACGTTCTGCGCCCGGATCGGCCGCGTCGGCACCACGGTCTGGGCCGCGGCCGCCGAGGCGGTGAGCAGGAGGAGGGCAAGTGCCAGTCGCATCAGCGGATGTTCGTCGTCGCGCCGAGCATCTGGTCGGCGGCGGTGATGACCTTGGAGTTCAGTTCATAACCGCGCTGGGCCTCGATCAGCTGGGTGATCTCGCGCACCGCATCCACGGAGGAATTCTCGAGATACCCCTGGCGGAACCGCCCCCGACCGTCGAGCCCGGCATCGCCGATATTCGGCATGCCCGAGGCTTCGGTCTCGCGGTAGAGGTTGGAGCCGATGGCCTCGAGCCCCTTCTCGTTGGCGAAGGTCGCGAGTTCGAACTGGCCCAGGAGCTGGGCCTCGACCTCGCCGTCGAAATGGACCCAGACCTGGCCGTCGGCATTGATGGTGATGTCGCGGGCATCCTCGGGGATCACGATCTCCGGCTGGACGGGGAAGCCGTCCGAGGTGACGATCAGCCCCTCGCCGTTCCGCTTCAGCGCGCCATCACGGGTCCAGGCCGGATCGCCGTTCGGGAGCACGACCTCGAGATAGCCGCGCCCCTCGATCGCGAGGTCGAGTACGCCGCCGGTCTCCGTGAGCGTCCCGTGCTCGACCTGCATCGAGACGGCGGTGGTCCTCACGCCGAGGCCGAGCTGGACGCCCGCCGGCAGCACCGCGCCGTCGGCCGCATTGATCGTGCCGGGCCGCTGCACCTGCTGGTAATGGAGATCGGCGAACTCGGCGCGCCGCGCGTTGTAGGCCGTGGTGTTCATGTTGGCGAGGTTGTGCGAGATGACCTCGACCCGCAGCTGCTGCGCAGCCATGCCCGTTGCCGCGATGTTGAGTGCGCGCATGAGAATCTACTCCGATATGGCTGAGATCAGACCCGGACGCCGATCGTGCGGACCACGAGCCGGATACGTTCGTCTTCCTGCTCGACAAGTTTCTGGCCGTACTCGTAGGCCCGCTGAACCGCTATCATCCGCGCCATCTCCGACACGGCATCGACATTCGACTGTTCGAGGAAACCCTGAGCGACCACCGCGGACTCGGCCGGCACCGGGTCACCCTCGTAACGGAACAGGACGCCGGTCTCGCGGAAGAGCTTCGTCGCATCCTCGGCCGTCACGACCCCGATCTGCGCCAGCGGCTGGCCATCGACCGAGAGCGTGCCGTCGGCCGCCACCGCGATCGCCTGGGCCTCGAAGGGGATGTTGACCGGGCCGCCGCCCTCGTCGAGGAGGAGGTGGCCGTCGGGCGTCACGATGTCACCCTCGCCGTTGCGGCTGAAGGTGCCGGCACGGGTCAGCCGCTCGCCGGCCGGCGTCAGCACCCGGAAGAAACCTTCGCCCTCGATCGCGAGATCGAGCACGCCGTCCGTCCGGACGAGAACTCCCTGTACCCCGTCCGTCCACCGCCCGCGGGCCTCGGTCATCGCGACCGAACCGCCTTCGACCGGGAGGGCCCTGACGATTTCGGCAAACAGAACGCCCTCGCGCCGGAAGCCGGTCGTCGAGACGTTGGCGATGTTGTTTGCCACCGACTGCATCTCCTTCAGGAGCCCCGACTGGCGGGTCAGCGCGACATAGCCTGCCAGATCCATTCGAACCTCTCTCCGGGAAGGATCATCTGCGTCCGCTCGCAGGGTTGCGGCACCGGGGTAAAGATTCGGTCAAGCGGCCCTGACCGGATCGCGTCTCAATTGCCGATCACCATGGGGATGATCGCATCCTGCCAGAACCGCACCAGCGTCTGGCCCGAGAAGCTCATCGACGCCCAGAACACGACGAGGATCGCCGCGAGCTTCGGCACGAAGGTAAGCGTCATCTCCTGGATCGAGGTCAGCGCCTGGACGAGGCCGATGGCCAGACCCGCGATCAGCGCCACCGAGAGTACCGGAAGCGAGATCACCAGCGCCACCCAGAGCGCCTGCCGCAGGATGTCGAGGAGAATCGCTTCCGTCATCCTTCGGCCTCAGACCGGCATGCGCAGGATTTCGTTGTATGCCTCGACGACCTTGTCGCGCACGGCCACCGCCGTCTGCACCGCGAGTTCGGTCTGGGCGAGCGCGTGCACCACGGCCTGCGCGTCCGCCCGGCCGGCGAGGCCCGCCGTCACCTGTGCCTCCCCGGCGCGCATCGTCTCGAAGAAGTCGCCGGCAACGGATGCGAATGTTTCGCCTGCGCCTCGCGCGGGGCCGTTGCCGGCCTGCGCCACCGTCCGTGCCTGGGCATAGCCCTGGCTGGCGAGATTGCTTCTGATTTCCATCCGGTTTTCCTTTCAGGTCGGCGCGGGGCGCCGGTCATCCGGTCGTGTCGGAGTGCGTCCTACCGCCGCAGGAGTTCGAGGATCGAGCCCGCCATCTGGCGTGCCTGATCGAACATCCGGAGATTGGCTTCATAGGACCGCCCGGCCTCGCGGGCGTCGGCGATCTCGATCACGAGATCGACGTTCGAGCTCTCGTAATAGCCGTCGGGTCCCGCCATCGGGTGGCTCGGGTCATGAATGCGCACAAGCTCGGCCCGGCTCAGCTGCACGGGACCGGTTGCGACTGCGCGCGAATCCCCGAACATCCCCATCGTCTCCTCGAACGAGACGGTCTTGCGCCGGTAGCCGGGAGTGTCGGCATTGGCGATGTTCTCGGTCGAGAGCCTCAGACGCGCCGATTGCGCCTGCATGCCCGAGGCGGCGGCATTCATCGCGGCGGTGAGATCACCCATCTCCTTCCCCTCCCTCAGCGACCAAGGTTGGCGCGCAGGATGTCGAGGGTCTTTCCATAGACCCCCAGCGCGAGCCCATGCGCCTGCCGTGCCTCGGCGGCGCGGATCATCTGATCCTCGAGGCTCACATTGTTGCCGTTCGGGCTGCCGGCTCCGAACACGGCCACCTCGCGCGCCTCGAACCCGTGCGGAGCGGCTCCGAAGGCGACATGCCCCTCCCGCGTCGTCCGGGCGGTGAAGGCCGCGACATCGTCATCGAGCGCCGCGGCGAAATCCTCGAGATCGCGGGCCCGGTAACCCGGCGTGTCGGCATGAGCCACATTCTCGGCGATGATGTTCTGACGCGCCGAGGCGTGAGCCGCGAGCCGGCTCGCCAGGCCGAGGACGGCGAGGTTCAGGTCCATCAGGCAAACTCCCGAAGTCGTGTGGCTTGAACGCGGCTTTAACTCCCGGGGTATTGATAAACAGTAAGCATCAACCTTGACGGGAGTTCGCCGAATGGCCCTGACCTTCTCCGCGCTGGAGGCCGAGCTTGGCCGGATCGCCAACTTCCGCCGCCACGGTCGCGTCGTCGCGCTAACGGAATCCTCGATCGAGATCGCCGGGCTCGCGCATCAGGCGCGAATCGGCGACGGCTTGCGAATCGAGACCGCACAGGGCTCGGTCACGGGGGAGATCATCGGGGTTTCCGAGACTTCGACACGCGCCATGACCTACACTCCGCCTGAAGGGATGGCTGTCGGCGATGGCGCGGTACTCGAGCCGAGGCTGGGGGCGCATCCCGGCCGTGCCTGGATCGGGCGAATCATCAACGCTTTCGGACAGCCGCTCGACGGGCGGCCGCTCGTGGCCGGCACGGCGGCGGCACCGCTGCGCCGCTC
>JAJUJF010000174.1 GCA_029265455.1 Paracoccaceae bacterium
CCCGTGCTCAGTCCGCCTCGACCGGCAGGCGCTGTTCGCCAAGGCCGTCGATGCCGAGGCGCATGGTCTGGCCGGCCTTCAGGAACACCGGTTCGGGCTTCACGGCCATGCCGACACCCGGCGGCGTGCCGGTGGCGATGATGTCGCCCGGCTGCAGGCTCATGAAATGGCTGACATAGCTCACGAGATGGGCAACGCCGAAGACCATGGTCCGGGTCGAGCCCTCCTGGAAGCGGCGGCCGTCCACCTCGAGCCACATGCGGAGGTCCTGGGGGTCCGTCACCTCGTCGCGGGTCACCAGCCAGGGGCCGATGGGACCGAAGGTGTCGCAGCCCTTGCCCTTGTCCCAGGTGCCGGCGCGCTCGGTCTGGAATTCGCGTTCGGAGACGTCGTTGACCACGCAGTAGCCGGCGACATGATCGAGGGCCTCGGCCTCGGCCACGTATTTCGCCGGTCTGCCGATGACGACGCCGAGTTCGACCTCCCAGTCGGTCTTCTTCGAGAAACGGGGGATGCGGACGGTGTCGTTGGGGCCGATGATCGCGCTCGTCGCCTTCAGGAAGATCACCGGCTCCTTCGGCACCCGCATCTTCGCCTCCGCCGCGTGGTCGGCGTAGTTGAGGCCGATGCAGACGAACTTGCCGACCCGGCCGACGCAGGGCCCGAGTCGCACCCCGGGATCGAGGGCGGGCAGGCCGGCGGCGTCGACGGCGCGCAGCTTCTCCAGCCCCCCGGGAGTCAGCACCTCGCCCGCGATGTCGTCGACGATCCCGGAGAGGTCGCGGATCGTGCCCGAATCGTCGATCAGGCCGGGCCTTTCCTCCCCTGCCCTGCCCCAGCGCAGCAGTTTCATCCCCGGCTCTCCTTCCTGTCCCTGTCGATGCCCCTGTCCGTGCCGATGCTGGCACCCGCCCGGGCGGCGGGGCCGAGGCCGCTCCGGCTTCGCGGAGGCTGCACTTTTCAGCCATGCCATCGCCGCCGCCGTCAACCGGATCCGGGCAGGTCTCGCGGCACGATGCCCGATCGCGGCACAATGTCCGGCAGCGGCGGGAAGGGAGAGGAGCTTCAGCGCCCGAGCAGGGCGCCGAGCCGGGCGCGCAGCGTGTCGCTCCGCCGGGTCCCGAACAGGATGTCGTCGATACGCGTCGATCCGTCCGCCTCGGGCACCACCACGAGAGTATCCACCCAGCCGGTGCCGCCCTCGACGTCGCGGCGGATGTCGATCAGCGCCGCGTTGCGGGTGCGGGGGGTGCAGCTGGCACCCTCGACGTCGTAGCCCTGGAACAGATACTGCGGCGGCACCCGGCCCTCGGCCTGGCCGAGGAGCCAGCCGAGTTCGGGCGTCACCACCGGTGCGAGGGCATCCAGATCGCGCGATACCGCGGCCCGGCAGAAATCGCGCCCGATCGCGTCCCAGTCGTATTGCGGCGAAGGCTCTGCGGAGGCGCAGGCGGCAAGCGCAGCGGCGAGACCGAGGGGAAGCAGCCGCCGCATCAGATCACCCCCAGCGTGTCGAGATGGGCGGCAAGCGCCGGCGGCAGCGCCTCGACCCGCTCACCGCGTCCGAGATCGTCCGGAGCGTCCTCCGGCGCGAGGTAGCGCCAGCCCTGGAACGGGCGGCGCGGCAGCGGGCGCACCCGCACCACCTCGGGGTCGAGCGTGATCGCGCAGCGCCTGATCCCGTCCTCTCCGGTGCGCGCCGCAAGTCCGAGGATCCGCTGCCGCGCCAGCACCAGTCCCTTGAACACCCAGTAGAGCGAGCCGCCGTCGAGAAGCTCCGCCTCCCGCTTCGGCCACATGCGCGTGACATGCACCGGCAGCGGCGGCTTTCCCTCGGCCCGCGCCTGCTCCATCCGCTTCGCCTGCCACTCGACCAGGTCCTCGACGCAATCGGCGCCGACGCAGAGCTTGAGGAGATGCACGGTCATGGAACGTCGCCTCGCGGTATGCAGGGATCGCGACGGGAATAGCGACGAAAGCTCCCGGCCGCAACGGAAGCCGGGGCACGGGCGGGGCGGGGCGATCATGGCCCCTGCCCCGGATACGGCGTGCTACTGCTGCGGCCGCGGCGTCTCGGGGGTGTTCGGCGGCAGGATCGGGTAGACGACCTCCGGCTGTTCGCCGGTCAGGCTGCCGAGAAAGGCGGTGATCTGCTGGACCTCCTCCTCGTTCAGCTCCTGACCGAGCTGCGAGACGCCCATGATCGCGACCGCATCCGCGAGATCCCAGACGCTGCCAGAATGGAAATAGGGCGGCGTCAGCGCGATGTTCCTCAGCACCGGCACCTTGAAGACATAGGCGTCATCCTCCGAGCGGGTGACCTCGAACCGGCCGCGGTCGTCGGGCGGGAGCACCGCCCAGTCCGGCCGCTCGACCACGCCGAAGGGCTGGTACATGTTGCCACCGAGATTGACGCCGGAATGGCAGGCGATGCAGCCTGCGTCCATGAAGGCGCGCAGCCCCGCCTTCTGCTCGTCGTCGAGGGCGTCATCCTCACCCTTCAGGAACCGGTCGAAGGGCGAGTCCGGCGTCACCAGCTGCGCCTCGAAGGCGGCGATGGCCTTGGTGACGTTGCCGAAACTCACCGGCGCCGGATCATCGGGGAAGGCCGCCTCGAAGTGCTCGGTGTAGCCTGGAAGGCTGTGCAGGACCGACATCGCATGGGCCTCGGACGAGGCCATCTCGACCGGGTTGACGATCGGCCCGCCTGCCTGTTCGACGAGGTCGGCGGCGCGGCCGTCCCAGAACTGGGCGGTGTTGAAGATGGCGTTGTAGACAGTGGGCGAGTTGCGCCCGCCGCGCTGCCAGCGGTGGCCGACCGAGACCGGCGTGAGGTCGGCGCCGCCGGTGCCGATGTTGTGGCAGGTGTTGCAGCTGATGTTGTGGCCGAGTGACAGGCGCGGCTCGAAGAACAGCATCTTGCCGAGCTGGATCTGCGCCTCGGTCGGCGTGACGCCGTCGATGGCGACGGGTCTGTCGGGGATCGGCTCGAAGAACTGGAGCGCGTCCTCGCGCAGATCCTCCTGGGCAAGGGCGTGGCCCGATAACGAGACAGCGGAGACAAGAGCAACCGAAAGACAGGGACGCGATCCGGCCATGGGTATCCTCCGGGGATTGCCGAGACGACGATCGTCACGGCAGCGTGAGGCAGGAGTTCCCCTTGCGTCAAGCATTCCTGCCGCCCTTCCTGTCGCGGAGGCGGATCAGCGGCGATGACATGGGCAACAGGTTGCGGCGCGGGACTCGCATCGCCACTAGATGGCCGCTAGATTGGGCGGAAAGCTGCAGCCGCATTTCCGTTTCGCCATGAACAAGCCGGCCAGTGCCGACCTGCCCACCGCCGCCGACCTCGGCTGGCAGGAGGTGAGTCTCGACGTCCTGCGCGAGAAATACGCCAAGGGGGAGGAGCGCGACCTCGACGGTCCCGAGATGGCGCGTGCGATCAGGACCCGCGTGGCGCGCACGCTCGCCGCTGTCGAGGCCGATCCCGCAGCCTGGGAGGGGCCGTTCCTGCGGGCGCTCGAACGTGGCTTCAGTCCCGGCGGCCGCATCAATTCCGCCGCCGGCGCCGACATCCGGGATGTCACCCTCATCAACTGCTTCGTGCAGCCCGTGGGCGATTCGATCTCCGAGACCGTGGACGGCAAGCCCGGCATCTACATCGCGCTCCGGGAGGCGGCGGAGACCCTGCGCCGCGGCGGCGGCGTCGGCTACGACTTCTCGGCGATCCGGCCGAAGGGGGCCCGGGTCCGCGGCACCGACAGCACCGCCTCGGGCCCGGTGTCCTACATGCATGTCTTCGACCAGTCCTGCGCCACGGTCGAATCGG
>JAJUJF010000022.1 GCA_029265455.1 Paracoccaceae bacterium
CCACCCGCCCGACAGGACGGCATGATCCTTCTTCGCCTTGTTCAGAGATTCCTCGCCTCGATCGGCGGCTCGGTGCTCGCGCTTCTTGCCGGGATCGGGAGCGTGGTGCTCTTTGCCGCCGATGCCGTCTCGCATCTGGTGCGGCCGCCCTTCTATTTCGGCCAGCTCGGCCAGCAGCTCATGCGGATCGGCTATTTCTCGCTGCCGGTTGTCGGGCTCACCGCGCTCTTCACCGGTGGTGCGCTCGCGCTCCAGATCTACGCCGGCGGCTCGCGTTTCAGCGCGGAGACCGTGGTGCCCACGATCGTCGCGATCGGCATCGTGCGCGAACTCGGGCCCGTGCTCGGCGGACTGATGGTGGCGGGGCGGGTCTCCTCCTCGATCGCGGCGGAACTCGGCACCATGCGGGTGACGGAGCAGATCGATGCGCTGACGACCCTCTCGACCCATCCGATGAAATATCTCGTGCTGCCACGGATTGCCGCGGCGACCATCGCCATGCCGGTCCTGGTCGCGGTTGCCGACGTGATCGGCATCCTCGGCGGCTTCCTCGTCGGGACCAGCCGTCTCGGCTTCGCGCCCGCGGGCTATGTCCGCACCACGCTCGACTTCCTGGAGGCGGGCGACGTGACCTCGGGGCTGATCAAGGCGGCGGTCTTCGGTTTCATCCTCGCGCTCATGGGCTGCTATTTCGGCTACCGTTCCGGTCGCGGCGCCCAGGGCGTGGGACGGGCGACAACGAGTGCGGTGGTCGCGGCATCGGTGATGATCCTCGCCGCGAACTACCTGCTGACGGAGGCCCTGTTCTGAGCAGTCCCGCCGCATCCGTGCCGAAGATCGAGCTTCTCGGGGTCGCCAAGAGCTTCGGGCAGAAGGCGGTGCTGCGCGGCGTCGACCTGCGGCTGATGCCGGGCGAAAGCCTCGTCGTCATCGGCGGCTCGGGAACCGGGAAGTCGGTGACGCTGAAATGCATCCTCGGGCTCGAGAAACCAGACGCGGGCGAAATCCGGATCGATGGCATGCCCGCCGAGGCGGTGGACAGGCGGGCCTTCCTGAGGCGGACCGGGATGCTCTTCCAGGGCGGCGCGCTCTTCGACTCGCTCCCGGTCTGGCAGAATGTCGCCTTCCGCCTGATCCATGCCCGCAAACCCCTCGGCCGGCGGGCGGCACGGGCGCTCGCGGTCGAGAAACTCGCCCGCGTCGGCCTCGGGCCGGAGGTTGCCGATCTCTACCCGGCGGAGCTTTCGGGCGGGATGCAGAAACGCGTCGGCCTCGCGCGCGCGATCGCCACCGACCCCGAGATCCTCTTCTGTGACGAGCCGACGGCCGGCCTCGACCCGATCATGGCCGGTGTCATCAACACGCTGATCCGCGACCTCGTCCGCGATATCGGGGCGACGGCGCTGACGATCACCCATGACATGACCACGGTGCGGACGGTGGCAGATCACGTGGCAATGCTCCATGACGGCATCGTGCGCTGGATGGGCCCGGTCGAGGCGATGGAGGAGGCCGAAGACCCCTATCTGCGCCAGTTCGTCGAAGGCAGGGCGGAAGGACCGATCGAGGCCCTGCGCTGAGCATCGGGCATGAACGGTACCGGCCGGACAGGGGGAGACGGAGCATTGCTCCCGGTCAGTGCAGGATCATGCGGATTCCCGCTGGGGAGAGGCAGGGCCGGCCCTCATGCCGCGTCGCTGCGGGGCAACTCCCGCCGGCGCCCCGAGCCGGCGGGATAAGTTTGCGGGGATTTCCTGCTCCGGCGGCTGCAACCCGCTGATCGTGCGGGCCCTGCCCGGGGTCAGGTCGGCTGGCGATCGGCCCATCCAGCGAAGATGCGCTCCAGCGCGACCACGATGTAGTAGAGGACGATCCCGAGGATCGCGAGGGCGATCAGCACCGCGAACATGAGCGGGTAGTTCGAGGCGATGCGGCCCGAGTCGAACAGGCTGCCGAGCCCCCGCCCGTGGGGCGTGACGATCTCCACGAGATTGGTCCCGATGAAGGCAAGCGTCACCGCGACCTTCAGCGCCCCGAAGAATTCGGGCAGTGTCTTCGGCAGGGCGATCTTCCAGAACACCGTGAACCGCGAAGCGCCGAGCGAGCGCAGGATGTCGCGATATTCCGGCTCCAGCGTCGACAGGCCGATGGCGACCGAGACCGCGATCGGGAAGAAGGAGATCATGAAGGCGATGAGGATGGTGTTGAAGTCGTGCTGGCCGATGAAGACAAGCGCGACCACCGGCACCACCGTCGCCTTCGGGATCGCGTTGAATCCCACCAGCAGCGGATAGAGCCCATCGTTCATCACCCGGCTCAGCCCCATGATCATGCCGAGGATCGTGCCCACCACCACGGCGAGACCGAGGCCGACGACCGTGCGCCAGAGCGTCTGCCACGCATTGACCAGGAAGAGTTCCCGGTACTGCCAGAACGCCGGCCACAGGTCGGAAGGCGCGGCCATCTTGTAGGTGGGCCAGCCCATGTACCAGACCCAGAACTCCCACAGGGCGAGGAAGACGAGGATGCCGATGATGGGAGTGACGATCTTCTGCAACTGGCGACGTGTCATGCCATGACCTTCCTGGTCCCGCTCCGGCCCTGTGCGATCTCGATCTGCGCGCGCAGCTCCGCAAGCCACTGCACCGACTGCGCCGAATAGAGCATGTCGATCGGGCGCGGCCCCGGCATGTCGATCTCGAGCACATGCTGCGTGGAGGCGGGGCGGCCCGACAGCACGACCACCTGGTCGGCCAGGTAGACGCTCTCGCGCAGGTCGTGGGTGATGAGCAGCGCGGTGAAGGGTTCCTCGGCCCGCAGCTGGTGCATCAGCTGCCAGAGATCCTCGCGCGTGAAGGCATCGAGCGCGCCGAAGGGTTCGTCGAGGATCAGTATGTCGGGCTTGTGCACCAGGGCGCGGCAGAGCGAGGCGCGCTGGCGCATGCCGCCGGAAAGCTCGGACGGACGCTTGTCGCTGAAGCCTTCGAGCCCGACCATGGCGAGGAGCGAGCGGGCGCGCTCTTCCCTCTGCGCCTTCGGCATCCGGGGTGCGACGATCTCGAGCGGCAGGATGACGTTCTGCAGGATGGTCCGCCATTCCAGCAGGACCGGATTCTGGAACGCCATGCCGACGTTCCGGCGCGGGGACCGGACCGGCTCGCCCTGGAGGAGGACCTCGCCGCGATCGGGGAACATCAGCCCGGCGATCAGCCGGGTGAGGGTCGACTTGCCGCAGCCTGAGGGGCCGACCACGGCGCAGAAACCGCCTTCGGGAATGGCAAGGCTGAGATCATCCAGGACCGGAAGCTCGCCCGCGGCGGTCCGGTAGGCGTGGGTCACGCCCCTGATCTCGATGAGATTGGTCATGCTGTGCTCTCGTTGCCGGTTCGGGGCCGCTGCCCGGCAGCAGGCGGAAGCGCCGCGCTCCCCGGCGCGGCGCCAGCGCGCATCGTCACGCCGCCGGTCACTCGATCATGAGGCTGCCGTCATCGGGCAGGTAGGAGCCGTCGAAGTAGCGGGCGGGATCCGGTTCGTTCCGGAACTCGTAGGTCATGGCCAGCTGCTCGAGCGAGCTTGCGAAACGCGCCTCGTCGATGCCGCCGAGGCCGTTCTCGCGCACCCAGTCGGTGACGATGTTGTCACGCAGGGCAAGTTCGAGACGCCGCAGCTCGAGTGCCTGGTCCATCGCCGGGTTGCGCGAGACCATCGCGGCGACGCCTGCCTCGGGGTCGTTGATCGTGTCCTGCAGGCCGCGGGCGATGGCGCGCAGGAAGCCGGTGACCTTCTCCGGGTTCTCCCGTGCGAAATCGGTATTGGCGATGATGGCGTTGCCGTAGAGGTCGAGCCCGTGATCGGCCATCAGGAGCACGGTGATGTCCTCCTCGGGCACGCCGAGCCGGAGCGTGTTGAGGAAGGAGGTGAAGGAGAAGCCGGTGACCGCCGCCACCTGCCCCTCCGCCAGCATCGGCTCGCGGGTGGGGAAGCCCACCGGCTCCACCGTCACCTGCGTCATGTCGATCCCGTTCTCGGCGGCGAAGACCGGGAACTGCGCCCAGGCGCCGTCGGGCGGCGGCGCGCCGAGGACGCGGCCTTCCAGATCCTTCGGCTCCTCGATGCCGAGGCTCTTGCGGCCGACGACCGAGAAGGCCGGCTTGTCGTAGAACATCATCACCGCCGTCACCGGCGCCTCGGGATTCTGATCGAGGAACTTGATCAGGCTTGCCATGTCGGCGAAGCCCACGGGATAGGCGCCGGTCGCGACCTTGGGGATCGCGTCGAGCGACCCCTGTCCCGCCGTGATCTCGACCGAAAGGCCTTCCGCCTCGAAATGGCCGTTCTCGATCGCCATGAAATAGGGCGCGGCCGGCCCCTCGAACTGCCAGTCGAGGGCGAAGGGCATGCTGGTCTGGGCGAATGCCGGCGCAGCCAGCGCAAGGCCTGCGGCAGCCGCCACGACAAGTCGGTTGATCACGGTCTCTTTCCTCCCCTTTGGTCCGCTCCTCACGGCCCGCGCATGCCGGTTCCGGGAGCGGCAGCTCACCCGTTGCTCACGCATGTTAGGCGATCCACCCCGCGCTTCGACGGCGGCAGCATGCCTTGGTTAAGTGGCTGAGCATGCCATGGATATCGGGGGGCGTGGCCCCTGTCCATCGCGACAATCGGATCGTTCGCACTGAGTGGTGATCCGAGCGGATTGACCGGCAGCCGGAACCCCGGCCCGCCCTGCCCGCTCAGTCCTCGAGCGCCGCGAGATCCCCGAGCGGCTCGCCATTGTGGAGGCGCGCGATCACCTCGCCGAGGAGGCCGCTCACGGGGACGATCTCCACCCCTTTTCCGGCTCTCCGCGTCGCGGCGGGCAGGCTGTCGGTGACGAGCAGCCGGTCGAGGAGCCCGTCGCCCGGCAGCCGCTCGCTCCCCGGCGCGAAGAGCCCGTGGGTCACCATGGCAATGACCGCCGCGGCACCGCGCTCGCGGCAGGCCTCCGCGGCGCGGATGATCGTGCCGCCGGTGCTGATCATGTCGTCGATGAGAAACACCGCCGATCCCGCCACCTCGCCGGCGAAGAGGCTGCCGGAGATCGCGCCGTCGTGGCGATGCTTCTCCATGAAGCCGAAGCCCACCGCCGCGCCGGTTGCGGCCTCGACCGTCCGGCGCAGGAGTTCGGCGCGTTTCACGCCGCCCGCGTCCGGCGAGAAGACAGTCACCGGATGCCCGGCCGCGAGCGCCGGGATCCGCGCGGCAAGCAGGGATCGCGCCTCGAGATGCACGGTCTCGCAGCGGAAGGCGTTCTGGAAGGCCGCGAGATCGTGGACATCGAGCGTGACGACCCGATCGCATCCCGCCGCCTCGAGAAGCTGGGCGACGTAGCGGAAGCTGACGGGGTCGCGTCGCTTCGTCTGGCGGTCCATCCGCGCGTAGCAGAGATAGGGCACGACCGCCGTCACCCGCGCCGCTCCGTTGTCGCGGCAGGTGGCGAGGAAGAAGAGGAGCCTGACGAGCTGGTCGTGCAGGAAGGACGCGCCCTCCCCGCCGAGGCTCGCGAGGACGAAGGTATCCTCGCCGCGGACGCTCACGAGCGGCCGGATCCTGTGCTCGCCGTCCTCGAAATCCTGCTCCTCGCAGGGATCGAGCTCACGCCCCAGCGCCGCGGCGACCGTGGCGCCGAGCGTACGGGATGGTCCGAGGGCAAAGATGCGCATCCGCTCTCCTCCTGATCCTGCCTTCCCTCGATCATGCCTCCGGCGGGCTCCGCCGGCGATCAGGGGCGCGGGCCCTGCCTGCCCCTGCCGATCCAGCCCTTGCGCCGGAAGAAGCCGACGAGTCCGGCCGCGATCGCCGCCATCGCCAGCATCGTCACCGGATAGCCGTAGCGCCAGCCGAGTTCCGGCATGTTCCAGGGCCCGGCGGCCGGATCGAAGTTCATCCCGTAGACACCGGCGATGAAGGTGAGCGGAATGAAGATCGTCGCGATGATGGTCAGGACCTTCATGACCTCGTTCATCCGGTTGCTGATGCTCGACAGATGGATGTCGACGAGGCCGGATGCGATCTCGCGGTAGGTCTCGATCATGTCGATCAGCTGCACGGTATGATCGTAGCAGTCCCGGAGGTAGAGCCGCGTCTGCTCCCCGACCAGTGCCGCCTCGTCACGCAGCAGGGCATTGAGCAGGTCCCGCAGCGGCCAGATCGCCCGGCGTATCGTCAGGAGATCGCGTTTCAGGTCATGAATCCGCCCGATCTGGCCGATTTCAGGCCGCTCGACCACCATGCTCTCGAGGTCTTCGACCAGTTCGCCATAATGTTCGAGCAGCGGAAAACAGGCGTCGATCGCGGCGTCGATCAGCGCATAGGCGAGGTAATCGGCCTTTCGCTCGCGGATGGCGCCGCTGCCCGAACGGAGACGCCGCCGGACCGGCTCGAAGATGTCGGCATCCGGCCGTTTCTGGAAGGTGAGGACGAAATCCTGCCCGAGGCAGATCGCCACCTGTTCGAGATCGAGCCGGTTCGCGGCTGCGGCCTCCTCCCATCCCCGATCACCGGCAGGCGTGCGCAGGATGATGAACAGATTGTCGTCGTAGGCCTCGAGCTTCGGCCGCTGGTGGACATCGAGGATGTCCTCGAGCGCCAGCGGATGCAGGCCGAAGGCCGCGCCGACCTCCCGCACGGTGTCCGCGTCGCCGAGGCCCTCGACATTGATCCAGCGCACCGCGTGATCGCCCGGAATCGGCAATTCGGCCGGGGAGGCGATGGCGCGTTCCGCGAACGCGGCCGGCCCGAACAGGACCGCGTCGATCCGGGGACGGGGCGCTCCCGGATCAGCGGCCAGCGTCCCCGGCGGTGCGCCCGGCGGCGTGCGGCGGCGACGCTGGCGCCGCTGACGCGCGTACTGGCCATCCTTGCCGGCACGTTCCACCATCGCCTCCAGTTGCCGGGGGGCTATCCCGAGTTGCGGTCATCCTCCGGAGCCCTGCCCGCCCGGAAGGCTTCGGGCGCCGGGTCGATGCAGGAGCCCCGAGGAATGGCACACGGACCTCCCGCCGCCCCGCAGGCCCGGCCGGGAGCGCCCGTCAATGAGCCATCAGGACCGGGGTCTCGGTCTCGGAAAGTACCGCCTGCGTTACCCCGCCGAACACCTGCTGACGCCAGCGCCAGTGACTGTAGGCACCCATCACCAGCAATGCGCCGCCGAGATCGCGCGTCCTGTCGAGCAGGACCTCGGCCGCTTTCCGCCCGCGGACCTCTGGAATGATCTCGCTCTCGATCTCGGCATAATGAAGCTGGAGATACTGCTCGACATCCGCGAGCGAGGCGATCGCCGGCTCGCCCTCGCCAATGGTGAGCAGATGCACCTCGCGGGCGTGCAGCAGGAAGGGCTGCGCCGCGGTGACCGCGCGGACGGCCTCGATGCTCTCCTTCCACGCGATCACCACGCGGTCGAAGTGATCCTCCGACACGCCTGCGCCCGGGACGACCAGCACCGGCCGGCCGCTCTGGAACAACGCCGCCTCGCGCACCTCCTGCCAGGCGGCGTCGAGGTGACGCGTCCCTGCGGCGACGACAGTGATGTCCGCAAGCCGCGCCGCACGGGTGACCGCCGCACCGATATCGCCCTCCTCGGCCGAGGACACGAACTCGACGGAAGGATTGGCGGTGGCGATGTTGCCGAGCATGTCCGCGACCTGCTTCCGCGTCTTCGCAATCCTTTCGTGGCTTTCCTCCACGACGCGGCGGATCAGCTCCGGATCCGCATTCTCGCCGCCGAAGGCGAAGTTCAGGCGGGGCTGCTGGACCAGCAGGCCGCGCACCTGCGCCTGGTGCAGCCGGCCGACGAGGAAGGCGCATTCCGCCAGCGGCCGCGCGCCGTCAAGACCCGCAAGCGGGAGCAGCACTCTCTTGATCGTCATCGCTCCGTCCTCCCGAAATGCCGTCACTATACACGGGAAGACGCGGGCCGGCACTTGATCGTGGTCAGCCACGCGGCAGGCCGGTCCGCCGGCGCACCGCGGTGGCTGCCCGGCCGCGGGCCGGAAGCGGACCTGCTACGCCAGCACCCGGGCCCATGACCGGCGCAGCATGTCGGCATCGCCCGCATCCATCCCGACCGCCCGCAGGGCGTCCCGCGTCGCCCGCACGAGTTCGGCGTTCGAGGCGGCCCGTCTCCCGTCCGGCAGCATCTCGTTGTTCTCGAAGCCGACGCGGGCATGACCGTCCAGCAACGCCGCGGTCATGACGCAGGCGGTCTCGTGTCGTCCGAAGGCGCAGACGCTCCAGTGGCTAAAACGCGGCATGTCGGCGGCGAGGAAGGGCAGCAGGTCGGAGGGACGCGATGTCTGCCCGCGCACATACCGGCCGAGGACGTATAGAACCGGGATGTCCTCCCATGGGAGGAGTCCCCGGGACCGGAGGGAATGGAGCCGTACCGCCTCCTCAGGGCTGTAGAGGATGATCTGCGGCGCCACGTTTTCCGTCCGGCACCATTGCAGGAGATCGGCAAAGGCGGCCTCTTCCGCTTCCGACGGCACGAGTTCCCTCAGCGCGAGGGAAACCGCCTCGGGACGGGACGCGCGCACGACGGCGATCTGCTCGGCCGGGCCATAGAGGCCGAACGCCTCGCTGGTGATCTGGATGACGAGGTCCTCCCCCACCTCGGCGCGGATCACGGCTGTCGCCGCCCGGTAGGCCTCGGCGTCGAGAAGATGCGTGCCGTCAGGCCTGCGGACGTGCAGGTGGATCATGGATGCACCCGCCTCCCGGCATTCGGCAGCGGTCCGCGCCAGTTCCGCAGGGGTGAGGGGGATGGCCGGGTGGTCCGCCTTGAGCTTCCGCGCCCCGTTCGGGGCCACCGCGATCGTCCGTCTCTCCGCCATTCCGTCGTCCATGCGAGCCTCTCCGCGCCGACGATCCATATGTTTTTTGCTCCTAGCACATGATTCAAATGTTGCAAAGGCCGCCGGCGGGAGCTAACGTCCGGTCATGGACTGGGGACCGCTCGCGCAGGACATCATCAAGGCCTATGGCAGCATGTCGCCGCAGCTCCAGGCCGCGGCCCGGTTCGTCCTCGACCGGCCGAGCGATGTCGCCCTTCTCTCCATGCGCGAACAGGCGCGGCAGGCGGGGGTCCAGCCGGCGACGATGACGCGGCTCGCGAAGCAGCTCGGCCTCGACGGTTACGAGCAGGTTCGCGAGCGTTACGCCGCGGCGATCCGGTCGGGAAAGATCGGCTTCGCCGGCCGGGTAGGCGATCAGGTCGCCTCCCAGAAGCTGCGCGGGGACAAGGCGATCGCGGCGGAGATGCTCGAAGGCGCGGGGCGCAGTCTCGCCGCTCTCGGCACCGGGCAGCAGCTCGAGCGCATCGTCGATCTCGCCGAACATCTCAACGCGGCCCGGCGCATCTACTGCCTCGGCCTGCGCGCAAGCCATGCGGTGGCCTGGCATTTCCACTACATCCTGTCGCTCATCGGCGAACGTGCGCGGCTTCTCGACGGACCTGCCGGGACCGGCGCGGACGCGCTGCGCCATGCGACGGCAAAGGACGTGGTGCTGACGGTCAGCATCGCTCCCTACACGCGCCAGACCATCGACCTCGCCACCTACGCCGCCGGGCGGGGCATCCCGATCCTCGCCATCACCGACAGCGCGGTCGCGCCGCTCGCCAGCATCGCGAAATGCAGCGTTGTCGTCTCGACCGACAGCCCCTCGTTCTTCCACTCGATGACGCCGGCCTTCCTCGTCGTCGAAATCCTCGCCGCACTTGTCGCCGGTCGGGAGGGAGCCGCCGCGCTGCGCTCGCTCCAGCGGAGCGACCGCCATTTCGCCGCCCTCGACATCCACCTGCAGCCGCGCAACGAGCCCGTTCCGACATGACCCGCATCCTGCATCGCTCCGCCAATCACGTACCGCCCACCGCCGTCGCGGCCACGGGGATCGAGATCATCGATTCCGCTGGCCGGCGCTACATCGATGCCTCGGGCGGTGCTGCCGTGTCCTGCCTCGGCCACGGCCATCCCGCGGTGCTCCGGGCCCTGCACGAGCAGCTCGACACCATTGCCTATGCCCATACCGGCTTCTTCACGACCGAGGTTGCCGAGCGCCTCGCGGACCGGCTCGTGGCCGACGCCCCCGAAGGGATCGATCACGTGTATCTCGTCAGCGGCGGCTCGGAGGCGGTCGAGGCGGCGCTCAAGATGGCGCGGCAGTATTTCGTCGAGAAGGGCGAGCCGCAGCGCCGCCACATCATCGCCCGCCGCCAGAGCTACCACGGCAACACGCTCGGCGCCCTCGCGGCAGGCGGCAACGAGTGGCGCCGGGCGCAGTTCCGCCCGCTCCTGATCGAGACGCATCACATCGACCCCTGCTATGCCTATCGCTACCGGCACGAGGGCGAATCCGAGGAGGAATACGCCGCCCGTGCGGCACAGGCCCTCGAGGACAGGATCCTCGAGCTCGGGCCCGATCAGGTCATCGCCTTTGTCGCGGAGACCGTGGTCGGGGCAACTGCCGGTGCCGTGCCGCCGGTCGCGGACTACTTCAAGCGCATCCGCGCGATCTGCGACCGCTACGGCGTGCTGCTGATCCTCGACGAGGTCATGTGCGGCATGGGCCGCACCGGAACGCTGCATGCCTGCGAACAAGAGGGCATCGCCCCCGACCTGATGACGGTCGCGAAGGGTCTCGGCGGCGGCTACCAGCCGATCGGCGCGGTCCTCCTCGGCCAGCACATCTTCCGGGCGTTCGCCGAGGGCTCGGGCTTCTTCCAGCACGGCCACACCTACATGGGACATCCGATGGCCGCGGCGGCGGCCCTCGCGGTGCAGACCGTGATCCGCGAGGAGAACCTGCTCGGGAACGTGACCGCCATGGGCGCGCGGCTCGCGGACCGGCTCGCGCAGCGGTTCGGCGGTCATCCCCATGTCGGTGATATCCGCGGGCGGGGGCTGTTCCGGGGACTCGAACTCGTGCGGGATCGCGACACCAGGGAGCCGTTCGATCCCGCCCTGAAGCTCCACGCCCGCATCAAGCGCGAGGCGATGGCGCGCGGCCTGATGGTCTATCCGATGGGCGGGACGATCGACGGCGCGCGGGGAGACCACGTCCTTCTCGCGCCGCCCTTCATTGTCAGGCCGGAGGAGATCGACACCATCGTCGAGCGTCTCGGCGAGGCGGTCGACGCGGCGACAGCCGTGACCTGAGACATTTACCCGCACGGCGCCGCTGAACGAGAAGCGCCGGCATGACAAGGAGGAGATCAATGATGACAAGCCTGCGCAGGATGCTCGCCGCGGCGCTCGCGGCCCTGTTCGTCTCGGGCGCCCCGGCAGCGGCACAGGATCTGGTGGTTGCCACCGACACCGCCTTCGTGCCCTTCGAGTTCAGGGAGGGCGACCGCTATGTCGGTTTCGACATCGACCTCTGGGACGCGATCGCCCAGGAGATCGGCGTCACCTACCAGCTCCAGCCGATGGACTTCAGCGGCATCATCCCGGCCCTCCAGACCGGGCAGGTGGATGTGGCGCTCGCCGGCATCACCATCAACGAGGAGCGCAAGCAGGCCGTCGACTTCTCCGACGGCTACTACGACAGCGGGCTCCTGCTGATGGTGCCGGTCGACAGCGACATCGAATCGGCCGACGACCTTGCCGGAAAGACCCTGGCGGTGAAGACCGGCACCTCGTCATCGCAATATGCCGAGGAGCATTTCACCGACACCACGCTGCGCAAGTTCCCCAATATCGACAATGCCTATCTCGAACTGCAGACCGGCCGCGTCGATGCCGCGATGCACGACACCCCGAACGTGCTCTACTACATCGCCAATGCCGGCCAGGACCGGGTCAAGGCGGTGGGCGAGCAGATGATGGGGCATGAATACGGCATCGCCTTCCCCAAGGGCAGCGAACTCACCGAGAAGGTGAACGCCGCCCTCGAGAAGCTGAAGTCGGATGGCACCTACGATGCCATCTACGAGAAGTGGTTCGGCGTGGCGCCGCAGAGCTGAGCGGAAGCTGCGGAGGCGGCGGGAAAGACCGGCGCCTCCGGACAGGACGGGGGACGGCATGGATTTCAGCTGGTCGGTGATCTGGGACGCGATGCCCGCCCTTCTCGCGGGTGCGCGGCTTACCATCTACATCACGGTCGTGGGTCTTCTCGGCGGCCTTGTCCTCGGCGCCGTCGCGGGGCTCTTCCGCGCCTTCGGGCCGGCGATCCTGAACGCGATCGCCTTCGCCTATGTCGAGCTCATCCGCGGCACGCCGATCGTGGTGCAGGTGATGTTCATCTACTTCGCGCTGCCCGTCCTCGCCCAGATCCGCATCGACCCGCTCACCGCCGCGATCCTCGCCATCATCATCAATGCCGGTGCCTATATCGCCGAGATCGTCCGCGGCGCGCTCCTCTCCGTGGACAAGGGACTGCGGGAAGCCGGGCTCGCGCTCGGCCTGCCCTTCTGGAAGGTGCTCGTCTTCGTGATCGGGCCGATCGCCTTCCGCCGCATCATCCCGCCGCTCGGCAACCAGTTCATCGTGAGCCTCAAGGACACCTCGCTCTTCATCGTCATCGGCGTCGGGGAACTCACCCGGCAGGGCCAGGAAATCATGGCCGCCAACTTCCGCGCCGTGGAAATCTGGACGGCGGTGGCCATAATCTATCTCATCATGACCGGCACGCTCTCCTTCGCGCTGCGCGTGCTCGAAAAACGGATGCGCATCCTGTGAGCATGATAGAGTTCCGGAAAGTCACCAAGCGGTTCGGCGCCAACGTCATCCTCGACGAGGTCGACCTCGACATCGAGGCGGGCGAGAAGGTCGTGCTGATCGGGCCGTCGGGCTCGGGCAAGTCGACGCTCCTGCGCTGCATCAACGCGCTCGAGACGATTCAGGGCGGAGACCTGCTCGTCGACGGCATGAGCGTGCGGGGCGGCAGGAGCGAGGTGCGGACCATCCGTCAGGAAGCCGGCATGGTCTTCCAGCAGTTCAACCTCTTCCCGCAGCTCACCGCGCTCCAGAACGTGGCCTTCGGTCCGCGGCGGGTGCGCGGCACGCCGAAACGCGAGGCGCTGGAACAGGCGCGGGAGCTGCTGGCCAAGGTCGGTCTCGCCAATCGCGCCGATCACTATCCGGGCGAGCTTTCGGGCGGGCAGCAGCAGCGGGTGGCGATCGCCCGCGCGCTCGCGGTGCGGCCGAAGGTGATGCTTTTCGACGAGCCGACCTCGGCCCTCGACCCCGAACTCCGCCAGGAGGTCCTCCAGGTCATGCAGGCGCTGGCCGAGGGCGGCATGACGATGATCGTCGTCACCCACGAGATCGCCTTCGCCCGCATGGTCGGCACGCGGCTCATCTTCATGGAGAAGGGCAAGATCGCCGTCGACGGCCCGCCGGCGGAGCTGATCGACAATCCGGCCAACCCGAGGCTCAGGGAGTTCCTGCAGCATGTCCACTGATCCCGGCGAGGGCCTCCGCTTCTTCGAGATCACCGGCACCCCGTTCGACGCCGGTGCCGCCCTCGGACGTATCGGCGCGCCGGCCGTGCATGCGGACCTGGTGAAGACCCGGGCCTGGGCAAGCGTCATGGCGCTGCGCGACGATCCCCGCCTCGCCGTCATGCTCGAGATGACCGAGGCGCGCTACCCGCGCCATGTGGCCGAGCTTCGCGGCCTCGCCGCGGGAACCGGCCTCCCCTTCGAGGAGATCTTCGCCTGGAACTGCCGCGGCGACCTCTGGGCAATGGCGCCGGATGGCTGCACCACCGTGCAGATCCCCGGCACGCGCCGCGTGATCGCCCATAACGAGGACGGGCTGCCGGTGCTTCGCAGCCATTGCGCCATCGTCCGTTTCGACTCCGAAGGCGGCATTCCGTTCACGAGCTTTGCCTACCCGGCCTCGCTTCCGGGCCATACCTTCGCCGCGACCGACAGGGGGCTGGTGGCGACCGTCAACAACATCCGCTCGCGCCAGTGCGAGCCCGGCGTGCCGCGCATGGTGCTCACCCGTGCGCTGCTCGACTGCGCCTCGCTCGATGATGCGGTCGCGCATCTCCGGAGCACCCCCCGCGCCGGCGCCTTCCATGTGTCGCTGGCACGGATCGGTGACCCGCGCCTGCTCAGCGTCGAGTTCACGTCGGCGACGGTCTCGGCCAGGGAGATCACCGCGCCCGCGGTGCATTCAAACCATCTCATCCACGCCGGGACCGCGCACGAGCCGCAGGTCGTGACGGAGTCCTCGGGCTGCCGTCAGGAGCGGGGAGACGTCCTGATCGGGGAGCAGGCGTGCGATCCCCTTGCCATCCTCCGCGACACCGGCGGGCCGGGCCTGCCGATCCGGCGCGATGATCCCGACGATCCCGATGACGAGAACACGCTCGCGACCGCGGTATTCGAGCTCGACGATCCGGTTCTTGCCTGGCGGGTCTACGACCGGCCGAGCGGCCCCCCGCGCTTCCATTTCCGCGACCGTCTCGCGGCGGAAGCCGGCCGACAGCCTTCCTGAACCCCCGATCGGAAATCGTGATCCGAGCAGCCCGGCGGCCCGCCGGCCCCGTAGTCCCTACGAATGTCGGGATGACGATCGTAGGGGCTGATCCCATGACGACTTGAAGCTATTCATTGGTCATGACGGGGCGGCGGCATGGGGCCCCCGCCCGAGTCGGCTCCGGGAGAAGGACTCATGGCCAGATCAGCCGCCACGAGCCTCCCCGCCGGTCACCGAGCGGGAGGATCTCACGCATGACCGAATATGCCTATGACCGCATCCAGGAGAACCCGAAATTCCAGGCGCTGGTGAAACGGCGCACGCGGCTTGCCGCCGTACTCGCCGCCACCATGCTCGTCATCTACTTCGGCTTCATCCTGCTCGTCGCCTATGCGCCCGACTTCCTCGGAACCCCGATCGGCAACGGCGTCACCACCATCGGCGTGCCGATCGGCCTCTTCGTGATCGTGGCCGCCTTCGTGCTCACCGGGATCTACGTCTGGCAGGCCAATACCACCTTCGACCGCATGAACGACGAAATCCTGAAGGAACTCGATCAATGAGCGCCCTGTCCAGACTCCTCCCGGCAGGCGCCGTCACGCTCCTGCCGCTTCCGGTTCTTGCCCAGGAGGCCGCGCCCGCGGCCGCCGGCGCCAATGTTCCGGCCATCATCATGTTCCTCGTCTTCGTCGGCCTCACCCTGGTGGTGACGAAATGGGCCGCCTCGCGGACCAAGTCGACCGCGGACTTCTACACGGCGGGCGGCGGCATCACCGGGTTCCAGAACGGCATGGCCATCGCCGGCGACTACATGTCCGCGGCCTCGTTCCTCGGCATTTCCGGCCTCGTCTTCGTCTCGGGCTTCGACGGGTTGATCTATTCGGTGGGCTGGCTCGTCGGCTGGCCGATCGTGCTCTTCCTCGTCGCGGAGCGGCTGAGGAACCTGGGCAAGTTCACCTTCGCCGACGTCGCCTCCTACCGGCTGAAGCAGACGCCGATCCGGATCCTGTCGGCGACCGGCACGCTGACCGTGGTCGCCTTCTACCTGATCGCGCAGATGGTGGGTGCGGGCAAGCTGATCGAGCTCCTCTTCGGCATCCCCTATCTCTATGCCGTGATCCTCGTCGGCGTGATGATGATGATCTACGTCACCTTCGGCGGCATGCTCGCCACGACCTGGGTGCAGATCATCAAGGCGATCATGCTGCTCGGCGGTGCCACGGTCATGGCCTTCCTCGTGCTCTGGACCTATGACTTCAGCCCGGAAGCGCTGTTCCGCACCGCCACCGAGATCCATCCCGACAATCTCTCGATCATGAGCCCCGGCGGCCTCGTCAGCGAGCCGATCGGCGCGATCTCGCTCGGCATCGCCCTGATGTTCGGCACCGCGGGCCTGCCACACATCCTGATGCGGTTCTTCACGGTTGCCGATGCCAAGGCCGCCCGCAAGTCGGTCTTCTACGCCACCGGCTTCATCGGCTACTTCTACATCCTCACCTTCATCATCGGCTTCGGCGCGATCGTCTTCCTGATGAACAATCCGGAGTTCTTCGTCACCACGACGGGCCCGGACGGCACCGTCACCTACGACATGAAGACCTCCCTCATCGGCGGCACCAACATGGCGGCGGTGCATCTCGCCGACGCGGTCGGGGGATCGCTATTCCTCGGCTTCATCTCGGCGGTCGCCTTCGCGACGATCCTCGCCGTGGTGGCGGGCCTGACGCTCTCCGGCGCCTCCGCCGTGAGCCACGACCTCTACTACTCGGTGATCTCGAAGAAGCAGGCGGCAGACGCCGACGTGATCCGCGTCTCGAAGATCTCGACGATCTGCCTCGGCATCATCGCCATCATCCTCGGCTACATCTTCGAGAACCAGAACGTCGCCTTCATGGTCGGCCTTGCCTTCGCCGTCGCGGCGAGCGTGAACTTCCCGATCCTCGTGATGTCGATGTTCTGGTCGAACCTCACGACCAGGGGCGCGCTGATCGGCGGCTTTGTCGGGCTGATCTCGGCGGTGACGCTGGTGATCCTGTCGCCGGCGGTCTGGGTCGACACCTTCGGCAACGCGGCGGCGATCTTCCCCTACAACAACCCGGCGCTGTTCTCGGTCCCGCTCGCCTTCGTCGCCACCTGGCTGTTCTCGGTGCTTGACCGCTCGCAGGACGCGGAGAACGAGAAGGCCGCCTTCGGCCCGCAATACGTGCGCTCGCAGACCGGGCTCGGCGCCGAGGGTGCCGCCGCCCACTGACGGTTGCCGCTCCCGGGGACATCCCTCGGGAGCGGACTTCCCTCCTTCCGGGTCACGACGTGCCAGACAGCACCGAACCCTGTCCGCCCCCCTTCGCCTGCCTCGGGCCCGCCGACCGTGCGCGGGTCGAAGCCACCCTCGAACCCGTGCAGCTGCCGGCGGGAAGTCTCGTCCTCCAGGCCGGCGAACGCCCGAAATGGTTCTGGCTGGTGGAGGAAGGCAGCGTCGAGGTCCGTTCGTCAGGCGCCGTCATCGAGCTCTGCCTTCCCGGCGACGGTTTCGATGCCGGGATGCTGATCAGCCCCGAAAGCCGGCATGATTTCGTCGTCCGCGACCCGGTCCGTCTCCAGCGGATGCCGGCCGCGGTCTTCCTCGATCTCGCTGACGCCGACCCGAGTCTTGCCCGGCATTACCTCGCGGCCCTGGCGCAGCGGATGCGCGCCTGGTCGGAAAGCGGGATCGCCTCCGGCCTGCTCGGGGCGATGCCGGCGCGAGTCACCGATGCCGCCCTGCTCCCGCCCGGAACCGTCCCCTCCGACCTCACGATCCGCGAGGCCTCGCTCCGGATGGAAGCAGAGGGACGCCGCGCCCTCCTCATCGAGGAAGACGGGCGGATCGGCATCGTCAGCGAGGCGGACATCGCGCGCGCGCTTGCCCGCGAGAACCGGCCGCTTGCCACCCCCATCGCCGATATCGCCCGTTTCGACCTCGTCGAGATCGCCGCCGAAGAGCCTCTTGCCGACGCGGCCCTGACCATGGCGGAGCGTCACATCCGCCATCTGGTCGTGCGCCGCGGCAATGAGCGCGTCGGCCTTCTAGATGCTGCCGCCGTCCTTGCCTCGCTCGGTGCTCGCACCGAGGCGATCGCCGCCGCCATCGACCGCGCCCGCCACCCGGAGGATCTCGCACCCGTGGCCGACCAGGTCGTCTCCCTCGTCCGGCAGCTGTCGGCAAGGGGGGCGGGCATCACGATCGTCACCCGCCTGGCTTCGGAGCTGAACGCGCGCATCGCCGCCCGGCTCTGGAACCTGATCGCCGGACCGGAGCTCGTCCGCCGCTCCTGTCTGATCCTGATGGGGAGCGAGGGAAGGGGCGAGCAGATCCTCCGCACCGACCAGGACAACGGGCTGATCCTCGACGACGGCCCGCCGCCCGATGATTTCCTCGCGATCACCGCGCGTTTCACCGAAGCGATGATCGCCTGCGGCTTCCCGGCCTGTCCGGGCGAGATCATGGTCCGCAACCCGGCCTGGGCAAAGCCCCTCGCCGCCTGGAAGGCCGACCTCCGCGACTGGGTCCGGGCACCGAGCGACGAGACCCTGATGCACATGGCGATCTTCGCCGACGCCGCCGCGATCGCTGGCGACACCGGCCTGCTCGAAAGGACGCGCGCCCTCCTTCGCGAGCTCCTGCGCGACAACCCTGCCTACATCCGCCACTTCGTCCGTGCCGCCGAACGTTTCGAGATTCCGCTCGGCCTCCTCAACCGCCTCGTCACCACCGGAGGGCGGATCGACGTCAAGAAGGGCGGCATCTTCCAGATCGTCCACGGCATCCGCAGCCTCGCGCTCGAGGCGGGTCTCGAGGAGACCGGCACGCTCCCCCGCCTCCGCCGCCTCGCCGAGGCGGGAACGCTGGACCGGCGCACCGCGGCGGATCTCGAGGCCGCCTTCACCACCCTCCTCGGCCTGCGCCTGCGCCACCGCGTCGACCAGCTCCGGCGCGGCGAGACCCCCGACGACCGGCTCGACCCCTCCGATTTCGGGCGGCTCGAGCGGGACGCCCTGAGAGACTCGCTCCTCGTCGCCAAACACTTTCGCGAGATCCTCCGCCACCGCTACCAGCTCGGACTGATGACGTGAGCGAGATCGTCCTCCTCGCCGCCTCCGTGGCCTATCTCGCGCTCGTCTTCGCGATCGCTTCGTGGGGCGACCGGCGTCCGCGGCCAGCCCGGGCACCGATCGTCTATGCCCTCGGCCTCGGTGTCTACTGCACGTCCTGGACCTTCTACGGCGCGGTCGGCGAGGCGGCGCGGAGCGGTCTCGATTATCTCGCCATCTATGTCGGCCCCGCCCTGCTGATGCTCTTCGGGTGGCCGATCCTCGCGCGGATGATCCGGATCGCGCGCGCCGAGAATGTCGTCTCGATCTCCGACTTCATCTCCGCCCGTTACGGCAAGAGCCGCGGCCTCGCGGCCCTCGTCACCCTCTCCGCGCTTCTGGCGCTGCTTCCCTATTTCGCACTGCAGCTCAAGGGGATCACCATCAGCTTCGAGGCGCTGGGCGGTAGCGGGCTCGGCGACTGGACGACGCCGCTCATCGCGGCCGCGATGGCGGGCTTTGCCATCCTGTTCGGGGTGAGCAAGCTCGATGCAACCGAGCACCGCCGCGGCCTCGTCCTCGCCATGGCCGCCGAGAGCCTGGTCAAGCTCGTCGCCGCCGTGGCTGTCGGCCTTGCAATCACCGTCTTCGCGCTCGACGGCACCAGCGCGATCACCGCATTGCGCACCCATCCCGAGCTACACGACCTTGCAAGTCTCGACTTCGGCCATGCGGAATGGTGGGCGACCTGCCTCCTTGCCGCCCTCGCCTTCCTCTGCCTGCCCCGCCAGTTCCACATGGCGGTCGTCGAGAACACCGATCCGGCCGATCTGCGGACCGCCATCTGGATCTTCCCGCTCTACCTCGCCGGCATCAGCCTCTTCGCGCTGCCGGTCGCTGCCGCCGGCCTCATCCTGTTCCCGGAAGGTAGCGGAGCCGGCGCGGCAGTCCAGCCCGACACGTTCATGGTCGCCATTCCGCGCGCGCTCGACTTGCCCGGGCTCGCGCTGCTCGCCTTCATCGGCGGGTTGTCGGCCGCCACGGCGATGATCATCGTCTCGACGCTCGCGCTCGGGACCATGCTCGCGAACGACGTGATCGTGCCGCTCCTCGGCACCTCGACGCGTCTGCGCGCCCAGGCATTGCGCAATCCCGGGCCGATCCTCCTGACGATCCGCCGCGCGGCGATCGTGCTCATCATGACGCTCGCCTATGGCTGCTACCGGCTGATCGGGCCGGGCATCCCGCTCACCGAGATCGGGCTCATCTCCTTCACCGCCGTCGCCCAGTTCGCCCCGGCCCTGCTCGGCGGGCTTTTCTGGCGGCGCGCCACCGCCGCCGGGGCCTTTGCAGCCATCGCCACCGGCTTCATCGGCTGGCTCTGGGCCGTTCTCCTGCCGGCCGTCGCTGCGGGCGGATGGGTAGCGGCCCTGCCCATGGACATCGCGATCCCGGTGCAGGAAGGCGTGCTGCACGGGATGATCTGGAGCCTCGGCCCGAACCTGCTGCTCTACGTCGCCGTCTCGCTCCTCGGCACTCCGACCCAGATCGAGCGCCGCCAGGCCGAGCGTTTCGTCGATCTCCGCCTCGCGGGCGATCCGGCGCCTGCGCCCGCCGAAGCCGCCGCTCTCGCCGAGCTCCGTCATCTCGCCGCCCGTTTCGTCGGCGAGGCCCGCGCCGCCGCGGCCCTCCCCGATGATCTCGTCATTCGCCGCGAGGATGCCCTGCAGGAAACGGAACGCCTTCTTGCCGGCGTTCTCGGAGCGGCCTCGGCCCGCGTCGTCGTTGCGGGAGTCGCCCCGGGCGGCGCCCTCTCCGCGCGCGAGGCGCGCAAGCTCGTCGACGAGGCGTCCCGCGCCATCGCCAGCAGGCACGAGATCATGCGCGACACGCTCGAGAACCTGCCGCAGGGGATCGCGACCTTCGACCCCGAGCTCCGGCTCCAGCTCTGGAACCGCCGCTTCGTCGAACTGCTCGACCAGCCCGTCGAACGCCTCGGCGTCGGCACGAGGCTCGAGGACATCGTCGCCTTCAACGAGGCCCGCGGCGAATACGGCGTTCATCACGAGTTCGACACCCTCCTCGCACGCCGCCGCGATCCGGCCCGCCGCGATCACCCCGACGTCTACGAGCGTCGCCGTCCCGACGGCACGGTGCTCGAGATCGCCACCCGCCCGCTACCGTCAGGCGGATTCGTCGCGGTCTACACCGATGTGACGGAGCGTCACCGTTCGGCCGCTGCCCTGCGCGCCGCGAACGAGTCGCTCGAGGCGCGAATTGCCGAGCGCACGGCAGCGCTTGCCGAGGCAACGGCCGAGGCCGAACGCGCCAACCGCGCCAAGACGCAGTTTCTCGCCGGCGTCGGCCATGACCTCTTCCAGCCGCTTCAGGCTGCGCGTCTCTTCCTCGGTGGACTCGCGGAGCGCGTCGAGGATCCGGCGATCACCCAGATCGAGGCCTCCCTCGGCTCGCTCGAGCATCTGCTGGGCCAGCTCCACGAGGTCGCGCGCCTCGACAGCGGCACGATCGCTCCCCGCTTCGCCGACATCCCGGTTGCCGATGTCCTCGGCCCGCTTGCCGATGAATTCGCGGTGCTGGCCGGCCAGCGTGGCCTCGGCTTCCGCTTCGTCGCGAGCACGGCGCGGGTTCGCACGGATCCGGCGCTGCTACGGCGCATCGTGCAGAATTTCCTCGCCAACGCGGTGCGCTACACCCCGGGCGGGCGGGTGCTCCTCGGCTGCCGCCGCCATCCCGGCGCGCTGTCGATCGAGGTCTGGGACACCGGACCGGGCATCCCCGAAGACCGCCGCCGCGAGATCTTCACCGAGTTCCATCAGCTCGAGGGAGCCGACGCCGGCGGTCTCGGCCTCGGCCTCGCCATCGTCGAACGCCTCGCCGGCCTCATGAACCACCCGCTCGAGGTCCGCTCGACCGCGGGCCGCGGCAGCGCCTTTTCCGTGCGCGTGCCCCTTGCCGCCTCCGCCGCGATCCGGCCGCAGCCTGCCCCCGGAACGCGTCACTTCGACGGCCGGCTCGTCGTCATCATCGAGAACGATCCGGGCATCGCCGAGGCCATGCGCCAGCTCCTTGCCGGCTGGTCATTCGACGTCGTCACCGCCGCCACGGCCGAAGCGGCGATCGAGGCGCTCTCGGGCCGGGTCCCGGACGTCGTCCTCAGCGATTTCCACCTCGACGGCGGCCGAACGGGCCTCGAGGCGCTCGACGAACTCGCTTCCGCCTTCGGCCATCGCCCCGTCGCCGCGGTCGTGACCGCGGATCGCGACCCGGCAACGACTGCCGCCATCGAGGCGGCGGGTCTCGCCGTCATGCGGAAGCCGGTCCGGCCCGGCGCCCTCCGCGCCCTCCTTGCCCAGCTCGTCGCGCGCCGTCCCCGCGCCGCCGAATGACGAACCGGCTCCGCGCCGGGATTCCGTCCGCCATTCCGCCTGCCTGCACAGGCGTGTGGATCGGCGGGCGCTCAGGAGGAGCCCTGCTCCCGGTCCGGCGGCGGCCTCAGCGCGAGCTGGCTCGCCAGCAGGATCGCCTGGGTGCGATTGCTCGCGCCAAGCTTGCGGAGGATCACGGAGACGTGGTCCTTCACCGTCTGTTCCGATACGCCGAGGTCGTGGGCAATCTGCTTGTTGAACTTGCCCTCCCCCATCCCGGCGAGCACGCGAAGCTGTTGTGGCGTCAGGCTGACCATCCGGTCCGCGATCGCCTCGTCCGCCTCATCCCGTCCTGCGGCAACCGGCATCCAGACATTGCCCTCGAGCACGGTGCGGACCGCCTCTCCCAGATGGTCTACCGGCGCCGATTTCGGCACGAATCCCGAGGCTCCGTAATCGATCGCCCGCTGCACCGTCGCCGGATCCTCGGAGGCGGAAACCACGATGACGGGGATTGCCGGATATTCCGAGCGCAGCATCATGAGGCCGATGAAACCGCTCATCCCCGGCATGTGGAGATCGAGCAGGATCAGATCGGGATCATCCGCCTCCGCGAGCACCTTCCGCAGCTCGTCGTAGGACGCGGCCTCCCTGACCACGCAGCCGGTGTATGCGGCCTCGAGCGTCTGCCTCAGCGCGCCGCGCACCAGGGGATGGTCATCGGCGATGAGCGCCTGCAGTGCCATTTTCCACCCGCACGATCCCCTCCACTCCGGAAGCTAGCCGCTGAAAGACGGACTGTGCAAGGCAGTCGGCTCGGCGGGCAGCCGGGCGGGAGGCGGTTCGAACCAGTGCGGCCAGCCGCCGTTCCGCTCATCCGCAACCCGATGGAAGAAGCAGGAGTTCCGCCAGGCCGGTTCCGCAGGCCGCGCTGCGGCCGGAAGGACCGGGGCGTTTCATGCCCGCAGGGCGGCGCTTCCCGCTTCGGAGGAGCGCCATGGGTCCCGACCGTCCGTCAGTCGAGTTCCAGCTCGACAAGGAGATCCTTTGCATCCACCTGGGCTCCGGCATCGGCATGGATCGCCTTCACCCGGCCCGGCCGGTCGGCATAGAGGCCGGTCTCCATCTTCATCGCCTCGATGGTCAGGATCAGGTGGCCGGCCTTGACGGCCTGGCCTTCCTTGACCGCGACGCTCGCGACCACGCCCGGCATCGGCGCCGCGATATGGCCGGGGTTCCCCGCATCCGCCTTCGGCCGCTTCGGCGCGAGCGCCTGGACCTTGCGATCGGGCACCCGGATGGTGCGCGGCTGGCCGTTCAGCTCGAAGAACACCCGGGCGTCGCCCTCGGCATTCGTCTCTCCGATCGTCTGGAGCCGGATCTCGAGCGTCTTGCCCGGATCGATCTCGACCGAGACCTCCTGTCCCGGCTCCATCCCGTAGAAATAGACCGGTGTCGGCAGGGTGCGCACCGGACCGTAATCCACATGCCGGCTGCGGTAGTCGGTGAACACCTTCGGATACATCAGGTAGCCGCAGAAGTCCTCGTCGTCGAACTGCTCCTCGGGGAGAGCCGCCTGCAGTTCGCGGCGCTTCTCGTCGAGATCCGCGGGCGGCACCACCGAGCCCGGTCGCACGGTGAGCGGCTCCTGTCCCTTGAGCGCCTTCCGGACCAGCGCCTCGGGGAAGCCGCCCGGCGGCTGGCCGAGGTTGCCCTTGAACATGTCGATGACCGAATCCGGGAAGGCGACCTCGACGGCCGGGTCCTCGACCTGCTCGCGTGTGAGACCCTGGGTCACCATCATCAGTGCCATGTCGCCGACGACCTTCGAGGACGGCGTCACCTTGACGATGTCGCCGAACATCAGGTTCACCTCGGCATAGGTGCGCGCGATCTCGGCCCAGCGGTCGGCGAGCCCCATCGAACGCGCCTGCGCGAGCAGGTTGGTGAACTGCCCGCCCGGCATCTCGTGGAGATAGACTTCCGAGGCGGGCGCCTTCAGCCCCTCGTCGAAGGCGGCGTATTGCGCGCGCACCCCGCCCCAGTAGTCGGAGATCACCCGGATCTGCTCGATGTCGAGCATGGTGTCGCGTTCGGTATGCCGGAGCGCCTCGACGATCGAGCCGAGGCAGGGCTGCGAGGTGCCGCCGGACATCGCATCCATCGCCGCGTCGACCGCGTCCACCCCGGCCTCGGCCGCCGCGAGAATGCTTCCCCCGGCGATGCCGCTGGTGTCGTGGGTGTGGAAGTGGATCGGCAGGCCGATCTCCTCCTTCAGCGTCCGGATCAGCACCTTCGCCGCCGCCGGCTTCAGGAGCCCCGCCATGTCCTTGACGCCGAGGATATGCGCACCGGCGTCGCGCAGCTCCTTGCCCATGCGGACATAATAGGCGAGGTCATATTTTGCCCGGTCGGGATCGAGGATGTCGCCGGTATAGCAGATCGCCGCCTCGCAGATCTTGCCCGACGCGATCACCGCGTCCATCGCGACCCGCATATTCTCGACCCAGTTCAGGGAATCGAACACCCGGAACACGTCGACGCCGGATGCGGCCGCCTGGGCGACGAAGGCCTCGACGACATTGTCGGGATAGTTCGTGTAACCGACCCCGTTCGAGCCCCTGAGCAGCATCTGCGTCATGAGATTCGGCATCGCCGCCCGCAGGTCGCGCAGCCGCTGCCACGGGCATTCCTGCAGGAAGCGGTAGGCGACGTCGAAGGTGGCGCCGCCCCAGCACTCGACCGAGAAGAGGCCCGACAGGCGATGGGCATAGGCGGGCGCCACCTTGATCATGTCATAGGAGCGCATCCGCGTCGCGAGCAGGCTCTGATGGCCGTCGCGCATCGTCGTGTCGGTGAGGAGAAGCCGCTTCTCGGCCAGCATCCAGTCCGCGACCGCCTGCGCGCCGCGCTCCTCGAGGATCTGGCGCACGCCGGGCGGGGGCGGGTCGGTCGCGACCACGGGCGCGCGCGGCGGCTTCACGCCGGCCGGGGGCTTAGGACGCCCCGCCGTCTCCGGATGACCGTTGACGGTGATGTCGGCGATGTAGGTAAGGATCTTGGTGGCGCGGTCCTTGCGGCGCTCGAACTGCGTGAGCTCCGGCGTCTCGTCGATGAACTTGGTCGTGTAGGAAAGATCGAGGAACTTCGGATGCCGGAGCAGGTTCAGCACGAAGTCGATATTGGTCGACACGCCGCGGATGCGGAACTCCCGCAGTGCCCGGTCGATCCGCGCGATCGCCGCCTCCGGTGTCGGCGCCCAGGCCGTCACCTTCTCGAGGAGGCTGTCGTAGTGGCGGGTGATCACCGCGCCCGAATAGGCGGTGCCGCCGTCGAGCCGGATGCCCATGCCGGTCGCGCTCCGGTAGGCGGTGATCCGGCCGTAGTCGGGAATGAAGTTGTTCTGCGGATCCTCGGAGGTGATCCGGCACTGGATCGCGTGGCCGTTGAGCCGGATCGACTCCTGGTCCGGGCAGCCGGTCGCCTCCTCGATCGTCGCCCCTTCCGCGATCAGGATCTGCGCCCGCACGATGTCGATGCCGGTGACCTCCTCGGTCACGGTATGCTCGACCTGGATGCGCGGGTTGACCTCGATGAAATAGAAGGCGCCGGAGTCGCGGTCCATGAGGAACTCGACGGTGCCGGCATTCTGGTAGCCCGCATGCCGCGCGATCCTCAGGCCAAGATCGCAGAGTTCCTCGCGCTGCTCCTGGGTGAGATAGGGCGCGGGCGCGCGCTCGACGACCTTCTGGTTGCGCCGCTGCACCGAACAGTCGCGCTCCCAGAGATGCACAAGCCCGCCATGCGTGTCGCCGAGGATCTGCACCTCGACATGGCGGGCGTTGAGAATCATCTTCTCGAGATAGCCTTCGGAATTGCCGAAGGCGTTCAGGGCCTCGCGCCGTCCCTCGTTGACCTTGTCCTCGAGCTCGTCGGCGTTCATCACCGGGCGCATGCCGCGGCCGCCGCCACCCCAGGACGCCTTGAGCATGAAGGGATAGCCGATTTCCTCGGCCATGCGGCGGATCTCGTCCATGTCGTCGGGCAGGACGTCGGTCGCGGGAATCACCGGCACGCCGGCTTCGACCGCAACCTTCCGCGCCGAGGCCTTGTCCCCCAGCATTCGCATGGTCTCGGCCCTCGGGCCGATGAAGGTGATCCCGGCCGCGGTGCACGCGTCGACCAGGTCGGGATTCTCGCTCAGGAGGCCGTAGCCCGGATGGATCGCGTCGGCGCCGCTCATCTTCGCCACGCGGATTATCTCGTCTATGGCGAGATAGGCGGCGACCGGCCCCATCCCTTCACCGATCCGGTATGCCTCGTCCGCCTTGAAGCGGTGGAGCGAGAGCTTGTCCTCCTCCGCGTAGACGGCGACCGTGCGCTTCCCGAGTTCGTTTGCCGCCCGCATCACGCGAATCGCGATCTCGCCGCGATTGGCGATCAGGATCTTGTTGAAACTCTGCATGGCGAGGGCTCCCGGATTCACGCTGCGGGGACATTATTACGGGCGGCGGCTTGTGCAATGCGGAAGTGGCTGCAGGATATCCGCCTTTGGTGCCCCCTCTGGACCGGTTGCCAGCCGGAAACCATGCGCCTTCGCCGAAAAACGGGACCCCGTTCAGGAACAATCCATGAACTGCGGCTTTGCTTTCGCCTCGGTGCGGGTTAATCATGATCGCCATGACGAACGGTTTCGAGGAAGAGGCAGCGGCCTTTGCGGCAGCCATGCCCGATCGGGCGAATGCGGACAGGATCCCGCTTTCGGCCCGGGCGCGATTCGCGCGGCCGACACCCTATCTTGATGCGCTCAACCCGGCCCAGCGCGAGGCGGTGGAGACGCTCGACGGTCCCGTCCTCGTCCTCGCCGGCGCGGGAACCGGCAAGACCCGGGCGCTGACCGCGCGGATTGCCCATCTCCTCAACACCGGGCGTGCCCGGCCGAACGAGATCCTCGCCGTCACCTTCACCAACAAGGCCGCGCGCGAGATGAAGGCGCGGATCGGCGACCTCGTGGGCGGCGCGATCGAGGGCATGCCCTGGCTCGGCACCTTCCACTCGCTCTCGACCAAGCTCCTGCGGCGCCACGCGGAACTCGTGGGGCTGAAGTCGAGTTTCACCATCCTCGACACCGACGACCAGCTGCGGCTGCTGAAGCAGCTCGTCGCCGCGGCCAGTATCGATGACAAGCGCTGGCCGGCGCGGCTCCTCGCGGGGCTGATCGACGGATGGAAGAACCGCGCGCTCACGCCCGACCGCGTGCCCTCCTCCGAGGCGCATGCCTTCGCCTACCAGGGGACCGAGCTCTACGCCGCCTATCAGGAGCGGCTCAAGGTTCTGAACGCCTGCGACTTCGGGGATCTGCTCCTCCATGTCGTCGGCATCCTCCAGCACCATCCCGACGTGCTCGAGAAGTACCAGCGCTGGTTCCGCTACATCCTCGTCGACGAATACCAGGACACCAACGTCGCCCAGTATCTCTGGCTGCGCCTGCTGGCCGGCGGCCACCGGAACATTGCCTGCGTGGGTGACGACGATCAGTCGATCTACGGCTGGCGCGGCGCCGAGGTCGGCAACATCCTGAGGTTCGAGAAGGATTTCCCCGGGGCGAAGGTCGTCCGCCTCGAGCAGAACTACCGCTCGACCCCGCATATCCTCGCCGCCGCCTCGGGCGTCATCGCCGCAAACGAGAGCCGCCTCGGCAAGACGCTGTGGACCGACCTCGCGGAGGGAGAGAAGGTCCGCCTGATCGGCCACTGGGACGGCGAGGAGGAGGCCCGCTGGATCGGCGAGGAGATCGAGGCCCTGTCGCGGGGCAGCCGCGGCCTCGACCCGATCCCGCTCGACGGCATGGCGATCCTCGTGCGGGCCACCCACCAGATGCGCGCCTTCGAGGACCGGTTCCTGACCATCGGCCTGCCCTATCGCGTGATCGGCGGCCCGCGTTTCTACGAGCGGCTCGAGATCCGCGATGCGATGGCCTATTTCCGCGTCGCCGTCTCGCCCGATGACAGCCTTGCCTTCGAGCGTATCGTCAACACGCCGAAGCGCGGCCTCGGCGACAAGGCCGTGCAGGAACTCAATCGCACCGCACGCGAGCACGAGGTGAGCCTGCTCGACGCGGCGCGTATCCTCGTGCGCGATGGCGGACTGGCCCCCCGCGCGCGCGGCGCGCTGGGCGGGCTCGTTGCCGATTTCGACCGCTGGCACGAGCTCGTCCAGGAGGGGGCCGACCATGTTGCGCTGGCCGAGCAGATCCTCGACGAATCCGGCTACACGGCGATGTGGCAGAACGACAAGACGCCCGAAGCGCAGGGCCGGCTGGAGAACCTCAAGGAGCTCGTGAAGGGTCTTGCGGAATTCGAGAATCTCCAGGGTTTTCTCGAGCATGTCGCGTTGGTGATGGACAACGAGACCGACGAGAACGCCGAGAAGGTCTCGATCATGACGCTGCACGCGGCCAAGGGCCTCGAGTTCCCTGCCGTGTTCCTGCCCGGCTGGGAGGATGGCCTGTTTCCCTCGCAGCGCGCCATGGACGAGAGCGGCCTAAAGGGTCTCGAGGAGGAACGCCGCCTCGCCTATGTCGGCATCACCCGCGCCGAGCGGCTCTGCACCATCTCCTTCGCCGCCAACCGCCGCGTCTACAACCAGTGGCAGTCCTCGATGCCCTCGCGCTTCATCGACGAACTGCCCGAGGAACATGTCGAGGTCCTGACCCCGCCGGGTCTTTACGGCACCGGCAGCGGCGCGGCCGCGGCGTCGTCCACACTTGCCGATGTCGCTGCCAGGGCGGATGTCTACGCCTCGCCCGGCTGGCGGCGCATGGCGGCCCGGACGACGGAACGGACAGGCGCGCGGCACGAGCCGCGCAACATGACCATCGACGCCACGGCGGTGGCGACGGCGCACGAGATCGGCGCCCGCGTCTTCCACCAGAAGTTCGGCTACGGCACCGTGGAAGCCGTGGAGGGAGAGAAACTGCTCATCGCCTTCGACAAGGCGGGATCGAAGCACGTCGTCGCCCGTTACGTCACTGCTGCGGACGAGATTCCCTTCTGACGCGGCAAGCGACGGAGGAGTGAAATGATGGACGACCGCAAGGACCGCAAGCCGGAGACCGGGAAGGGCGACGAGGAGTCGAAGGGTCAGTACGGCGGACTCGAACACGGGGTCGGCCCGGGCGGCGGATCCGGATTCGAGGATGTCGAACGCCCCGCCAGGAGCGAGGCCGAACGCCAGGAGCGGGAAAGGAAGGAATAGCCGGCCGGTGAGCTTCGGTCGGCCATGCCCTGTGGCACATCCGGGCCGGCGGCCGCGAGGACCGCCGGTCTCGCCGGATCAGAGTTCGAGACACCAGCGCAGGATCGCCTTCTGCGCGTGAAGCCTGTTCTCCGCCTCGTCGAAGATCACCGAATTCGGTCCGTCCATGACCTCGGAGGTGGCCTCCTCGCCGCGATGCGCGGGAAGGCAGTGCATGAAGAGTGCATCGGGCTTGGCCGCTGCCATAAGCCGCGCGTTCACCTGGTAGGGACGGAGCTGGTTGTGCCGGCGTTCCCGTGTGGAGACGGGATCGTGCATGGAAAGCCA
>JAJUJF010000156.1 GCA_029265455.1 Paracoccaceae bacterium
GACCTTCGCCTCGGTCCAGTCGAGCGGCTGGCGGTAGTGGGTCGAGAGCAGCACGAAGCGGATCACCTCGCCCGGGATGCCGCGATCGAGGAGATCCTTCACCGTGAAGAAGTTGCCCAGGCTCTTGGACATCTTCTCGCCCTCGACCTGGAGGAAGCCGTTGTGCAGCCAGAAACGGGCGAACTCGCTCTCCGGGTGGGCGCAGCGGGACTGGGCGATCTCGTTCTCGTGGTGGGGGAAGGCAAGGTCGATGCCGCCGCCGTGGATGTCGAAGGAGGGGCCGAGGAGTTCCGCCGACATCGCCGAACATTCGATATGCCAGCCGGGCCGCCCGCGCCCCCAGGGGCTGTCCCAGCCGGGCTCGTCCGCGCCGGAAGGTTTCCAGAGCACGAAATCCATCGGATCGCGCTTGTAGGGCGCGACCTCGACCCGGGCGCCGGCGCGCATCTCGTCGAGCGAGCGGCGGGCGAGCCTGCCGTAGTCGGGGAAGCTCCCCACCGCGAAGAGGACATGCCCCTCCGCCACATAGGCATGGCCTCGCGCGATCAAGGTCTCGATCATCGCGATCATGGCCGGGATATGCTCGGTCGCGCGCGGCTCGCGGGTCGGCGGCAGCGCCCCGAGCGCCGCCATGTCCTCGTGGAACCACCGGCTGGTCTCCCCGGTGATCTCCCCGATCTCGCGCCCGGTCTCGGCGGCGCGGCGGATGATCTTGTCGTCGATGTCGGTGATGTTGCGGACATAGGTGACGTGGTCCGCGCCGTAGACATGGCGGAGCAGCCGGAACAGCACGTCGAAGACCACGACCGGCCGGGCATTGCCGATATGGGCGCGGTCATAGACCGTGGGGCCGCAGACATACATCCGCACGTTGCCCGGATCGATCGGCGTGAAGAGCTCCTTCCGCCGGGTGCGGGTGTTCCAGAGGGTGATCGCGACCATGTTCAAAGCCCTCTCGCAGCGGTCCGCCCACAGGCGCCCACGCGTGAAAACCCCCTCAAGTGATTGATTTCAAAGCGTGGGTAGAAGTTGATCAATCCTTGACGACGCGCTCTAGCACGTCGCGGGCCGGACCGGAAGCGGGGAGTGGGCGAGAGGCTGGACGCGACCCAGGCGGGACTCGTTACGGCTGCTTCCTTCCGGACCTGACCGGGTTGGCGAGGCGCCTGCCCGCGCCAACCTCTCGCCGTCCATATACGGAGGCGGCGCGCGGGCTTCAAGCGGCGACCGTCCATCCCCTTCCGTTCGTCCCGCCAGGCGCCCGCAACCTCCCTGCCCGTCACGGGTTGAACCCCGGGAGCATTCTTTCGTGACGAGGGGATGATGCCGGATCATCAGGCGCGATATCGGGCGGCCCTCCGCGAGGCGACGGCGGCGGGGCTCCGGCCGCGCACCGTGGAGCCACCGCATTTCCGGCTGCTGCGAAGCCTCGGCCTGCCGGTGCGGCCGCCGCATTACGTTTCCTTCGCGGTCAACATGATGGGCCATGGCTTCGTCTTCGCGCTGGTCTGGGGCGTGCTGATGTGGCTGCTCGCCTGGCGCGGCAGCGTGCCCGCGCCTTATGCGGCGGTCGCGGCGCTCGGCGCCGGGATCCTCTTCGGCCTCGTCATCGCCTTTCTCTACCGCGCCACCGCGCAGCGCCTCGGGCTGAGCCGCTGGGAGGACCTCCGCCCGTAGCCATGGCTTGTTCCCCGCCGCAGGCTCGGGCAAGGCTCGGCGCGCGAGGAGGAGAGAAGGTCATGCGAAGCGCCGAAGATGTCCTGTTTTCGCGCGGCGGCCTCGACCGCGCGGCGCATCTGCGCAGCGACCGGGCCGCGCTTGCCGAACTCGCGGCGCGCGCGGATGCCCGTGCCCTCCCCTGCTGGCGCGGCAAGGCCCTCGTCGTGCCGGGCGGGAACATGCGCCTCGGCTGGCTCGGCCTCGACCATCCGGTCTTCGCCGAACACGGCGGCGAGCGGGTCTTTCTCGGTCTCGAGGAGGGCGCGGCGCGATTCGCGATCGACATCTCGACGTGGGACGATCCGGCGGCAGACCGCGAGGCGCTCGGCCGTTTCGCCGACATGAGCCTCAACCGCCATCCCCTGATCGGCGGCGATCTCGCCTTCGCCGAGCTTCGCGCCAACATGGCCGTGCTTGATGCCGGGGCCGCGGGCGTCGCGGCGGCGGCGCGGGGGATCCTCGGCTGGCATGCGAGCCACCGCTTCTGCGCCCGGTGCGGAGCGGCCACCGGGGCGGCCGAGGCCGGCTGGCGGCGGATCTGCCCCGATTGCGGCGCGCATCACTTTCCGCGCACCGATCCCGCGGTGATGATGCTGGTCACGCATGGCGAGCGGGTGCTGCTCGGCCGCGCGCCGGGCTGGCCGGAGGGGATGTACTCGCTCCTCGCCGGTTTCGTGGAGCCGGGCGAGAGCATCGAGGCCACCATCCGCCGCGAGACGATGGAGGAAGCCGGGATCGCCATCGGCCGCATCCGCTATCTCGCGAGCCAGCCCTGGCCCTTCCCGTCGAGCCTGATGATCGGCTGCGCCGCGGAAGCGCTCGGCCGCGAGATCCGCCGCAACCCCGACGAGCTCGAGGCCGCGCGCTGGGCGACGCGCGAGCAGGTGCTCGAAGGCCTCGCCGGGCATGATCCGGAACTGAAACCGGCGCGACCGGGCTCGATCGCGCGATTCCTGCTCGAGGCATGGGTGGCCGACCGCCTCGCCTGAAGCGCATAGCGAAGGACCGCCGTTCCGTTGTCGGCGTACTCTTGCCGGCAGCCGCCCGGATCCGACGAGCGGGGCTGATTCCTCGAATCCCGTGCTTATACGTGATCGTGGACCGACGGGGGAGCGGACCACCCTCCGCCCTCGTGGTCGGAAGATGTGAACGGAAAGGACGTTTCATGCAGATCAGGACCCCCCTCGCGGCGACGGCAATCGCCCTTGGCATGACCTTCGGCGGTGCCGCCCTCGCGCAGGAGGCCCCGGCTCCCGAGGCGGCGCCGGCGGAAGCTCCGGCGGCTGCGACGAATTTCTCGCAGGAGAAGCTCGACGCCTTCGTCGCGGCGGCCCTCGAGGTCAGCGGCATCCAGCAGGAAGCCGCCGCCCAGCTGATGACCGCCGAGGACCAGACCGGACAGGACGAGGTGCTGCAGCAGGCCAACGACCGGATGGTCGAGGCGATCGAATCCCAGGACGGCATCACCGTTCCCGAGTATATCGAGATCGCGGAAGCGGCGGAGACCGATACCGAGCTTCGCAGCCAGCTCGAGGAGATGATCATCGCGGCTCAGGGCGGCGCGGAAGCCCCGGCCCAGACCCAGTAAGGACCGCCGTCCGGCCTGCCCGCGGACAGGCCGGACGCGCCTCTCCGCGCTGCCGATCGAGGTGGCGCGGTTTCCGCATCCCCGGTAGTTTCGCCCCTCGCCATCGATGTCACCGGACCGGAGGGAGAGGGCATGCGCGCCATGCAGATCACCGCACTCGGCGCACCGCTTCGCGAGGCGCGCCTGCCGCGCCCCGAGCCCGGAGCGGACGAGGTCCTGCTGCGCGTCCACGCCTGCGGCGTCAATTTCGCCGACACGCTGATGCAGGCGGGCCGCTACCAGGAGAAGCATCTGCTTCCCTTCACGCCCGGCATGGAAGTCTGCGGCACGGTCGAGTCGGTCGGCCCCGGCGTCGAACATCCGGCCCCCGGCACCCGCGTCGCCTGCTACGCCGGCCGGGGCGGTCTCGCCGAACATCTCGTCGCCCCGGCGCGGCTCTGCGTGCCGGTGCCGGCCGCGATGCCGGACGTGGAGGCGGCGGGCTTCCTCATCGCCTACGGCACCTCGCATCTCGCCCTCGACCACCGCGCGCGGCTCCGGCCCGGCGAGACGCTGCTCGTGCTCGGCGCGGCGGGCGGCGTCGGCCTCACCGCAGTCGAGATCGGCCGGCTGATGGGAGCACGGGTCATCGCCTCCGCCCGCGGCGCCGCGCGGTTGCGGGTGGCGGAAGCGGCGGGCGCCCACCATCTGATCGACGCGGGCGAGGACCTGCGGGCGGCTGTCAGGGCGCTCGGCGGCGCCGATGTCGTCTATGACCCGGTGGGCGGCGCTGCCTTCGCGGCCGCCCTGCGCGCGACCCGGCCCGGCGGCCGCCTGCTGCCGCTCGGCTTCGCCTCGGGCGAGGTGCCGCAGATCCCGGCGAACATCCTCCTCGTCAAGAACCTCACCGTGCACGGCATCTACTGGGGCGCCTATGCGACGCTCGCGCCGGAGGTGATGACCGGGAGCATCGCGACGCTCCTGCAGTGGTATGCGGAGGGACGGCTGAAGCCGCATGTGAGCCACGTCCTGCCGCTCGCGCAGGCGAACGAGGCGCTCGACCTCCTGCGCGAACGCCGCGCCACCGGCAAGGTCGTGGTGCAGGTCGCCTGAGGCGTCGCACCGCCGGCCGGTCTGCCCGGCCCGGTTCAGGCCCGCGCCCGCAGCACCTCGGCCGGCCGTGCGCCCAGGGGCCTGATCGCGAAGCCGAGGCCGGCAAGCAGGCTCAGCGCCGCCCCTCCGGCAACGATCGCGAGCGCCGACACCGGCTCGAACCCGTACTCCGTTTCCAGCACGAAGACCGTGACCGCCCAGCCCGCGAGCGCTCCCGCCGCGATCGCCACCAGGCCCGCTGCCGCACCGAGGAGCGCCGAGCGCGCCGCGAAACTGGCGAGGATCGAGAGCCTGGATGCGCCGAGCGTCTTCAGCACCGCCGCCTCGTAGGTCCGGAGCCGCTCGCCCGCCGCCGCCGCGCCGATCAGCACGACGAGGCCGGTCGCA
>JAJUJF010000206.1 GCA_029265455.1 Paracoccaceae bacterium
AGTTTCTCGACTATCTCCGGGGCCCGGAGGCGCGCGCGGCCTTCGAGCGTTACGGCTTCGCGGTCGTGGCGCCGTAATCCTCCACGATGGATTGGCTCGGTCCCGAGGAGTGGAGAGCGGTCGCACTCTCCCTCAAGGTCTCGTTCTGGGCGACGCTTGTCAGCCTGCCGTTCGGCGTGTTCATCGCCTATGCGCTGGCACGCTGGTCGTTTCCGGGCAAGCAGCTCGTGAACGGTCTCGTCCACCTGCCCCTCGTTCTGCCTCCGGTGGCAACGGGTTATCTGCTGCTCCTGACCTTCGGCACGCAGGGGCCGGTCGGCCGCATTCTCGCCGAGGTCGGCATCGTCTTCGCGTTTCGCTGGACCGGTGCGGCGCTGGCCGCGGGGATCATGGCCTTCCCGCTGATGGTCCGCGCCATCCGGCTGTCGATGGAAGCCGTCGATCCGAAACTCGAACAGGCCGGCGCGACACTGGGGGCGCCACCCGTCTGGGTGTTTCTCACCGTCACGCTGCCGATGGCATTGCCCGGCATCGTTGCGGGCGCGATCCTTGCCTTCGCCAAGGCCATGGGCGAGTTCGGCGCGACGATCACCTTCGTGTCGAACATTCCCGGCCAGACCCGGACGATCTCGTCGGCAATCTATGCCTTCCTGCAGGTGCCCGGCGGCGAAACCGCGGCCATGAAGCTGATCCTTGTCTCGATCGGCGTGTCCATGGCGGCACTCGTGATGTCGGAACTGGTAAATCGACATGTAGCGACACGCGTGGTGGGAGCGTGATGCTCGAGATCTCGGTACGACATGCCTTCCCAGGATTCACGCTCGACGCCCGGTTCGAGGCTCCGCCCGGGATCACCGTGCTCTTCGGACGCTCCGGTTCGGGCAAGACCACCCTCATCAACGCTGCCGCGGGTCTTCTGATGCCCGATGAAGGCCGGATCACGGCAGACAACTGGGTGCTGCTCGACACGGAAAGGGGCATCCGCCTGCCGCCACACCGCCGCCGCCTCGGCTACATCTTTCAGGAGGGGCGGCTCTTTCCCCATCTCACCGTGCGCCAGAATCTGCGCTACGGGGCATGGTTCGCGCCGAGGGGCGCATCGCGCGCCGACATGGACCACGTGGTTGAACTGCTCGGCATCGGCCATCTTCTCGGCCGCCGCCCGGGCGCACTTTCCGGAGGCGAGAAGCAACGGGTTGCCATCGGCCGAGCCTTGTTGTCTGCCCCGCGCCTGATCCTCGCCGATGAGCCGCTTGCCGCGCTTGACGAGGCGCGCAAGGCGGAAATCCTCCCCTATTTCGAACGCCTGCGCGACGAGGTGTCCGTCCCGATCCTCTATGTCAGCCATTCGGCTTCCGAAGTCGCACGGCTCGCGACGACGGTGGTGACGATGGAGGCGGGACAGGTCGTCCGCCAGGGACCAGCGGCCGACGTGCTGGGCGATCCGTCCGTGCTGCCCACCGGCGCACGCGAGGCCGGCGCGATCCTGACCGCCACCATCACCGCCCATCATCCGGACGGACTGAGCGAACTGGATGGTGGCGGTCAGTCCCTGTTCCTGCCGCGCCTCGCACAAGCGCCCGGGACCCGCGTTCGGGTGCGGGTCGCTGCCCATGACGTCATCCTCTCCCGGACGCGGCCCGAGGGGCTGTCCGCGCTCAACATCCTTGCGGGCAGGGTTCACGAGGTACGAACCGGCGAAGGTCCGGGCGCTATCGTTGCGCTCGACACCTCCGCAGGCCGGCTGCTGGCGCGCATCACCCGCAGATCAGCCGAAAAACTCGGTATCGCCCCCGGCACTCCCGCGCATGCCATCATCAAGGCGGTGTCCATCGCTCCCGCCGACATTGGCGGCGGTCCTGGATAAGACCGACGGAGCGCGCCTGCCGCGCCCTGGACAATCATTCCCCTTGTGGTCGCGCCTGTTCTTCCTCGCTCTTCTCCTCCTTGAGGAAGAAGACGCAGGAATTTCGCAACCCGGACAATGACCTGATCCCCTCCAGAACCTCCTGGCGAACAGCCACCACCCTCAAGGAATCCCTTGCGGG
>JAJUJF010000142.1 GCA_029265455.1 Paracoccaceae bacterium
ACCAGCAGGTCTGGATGGCGCATGCGGCGGTGACGACACCTGATACCCACCGTTTCGCCGAACGGGTCGCCCGTGGCGGCATCGGTCAGGCCGGAGTCGCCAGCGAGCCATTCCGGGCATGGATCGACGACTGGACGGTGACGGCGGCAAGCGACGGAATTGCGGAACTGAAGGTCGAGGCGGGCGGTGAGGATTTCGCCATCGATCTTCATGTGGAAGCTGAAGGCCCGCTCGTACTGCACGGAAATCAGGGCTACAGCCGGAAGTCGGAGACGGGACAGGCCTCCTATTACTACAGCCAGCCATTCTACCGCGCGCATGGCACGCTCACCATTGACGGGGACGCGGTCGCGGTGCGCGGCACGGCCTGGCTCGATCGGGAATGGTCGACGCAGCCGCTGACCGGCGACCAGGAGGGCTGGGACTGGGTCGCGCTGCATCTCGACGACGGCAGCCGGCTGATGGCGGCAGGGCTGCGGAGCGCGACCATGCCCTACCGGATCGGTACCTGGATCGAGGCCAACGGCACGGCGCGGGCCCTCGCTCCGGAGGAGATCATGCTCGAACCGCTGGCAGCGGCGGAGGTCGCCGGGCGCGCCATTCCGGTCGCGTGGCGTGTCGCGGTCCCATCGGAAGGGGTCGATGTGGACATCCGGGCAGTGAACGCGCAGAGTTGGATGGGCACGACCTTCGCCTACTGGGAGGGTCCGGTCACGGTCACCGGCACGCATTCCGGCCGCGGCTATCTCGAGATGACGGGGTACGAATGAGCGATTTCGACAAGGACGAGAGCGTCAACGTCCTCGGCGAGCGGCTGAAGCCCTGCGGTTTCGATCCGATGACGGGATTCTATCGCGACGGCTGCTGCAACACCGGGCCGCAGGATCGGGGCCGGCACACGGTCTGTGCCCGGATGACGGAGGAGTTCCTCGCCTTTTCGCGCTGGCGCGGCAATGACCTGACCACGCCGCGCCCGGAACTTGGGTTTCCGGGGCTGCGGCCGGGCGATCGCTGGTGCCTCTGCGTCGAACGCTGGAAGGAGGCGTGGCTCGCCGGCTGCGCGCCGAAGGTGATCCTCGCCAGCACTCACCGCTCGGTGCTCGAGACCGTGCCGCTCTCAGTCCTGAGCAAGTTCGCGATTGGCGGCAAGGCGCCCAGCCAGCATTAGGGACAGCCCGAGGGCCACCCCCTTCCCGTGCTTCACCCGCACACGGCTCCGCTCCGGCTAGGTTCGTGACACGGCTTCTCCTGTCTGCGGCAGTTCGCGCCAGGGGGCGATCATGCCGGCAACACCGTCGAAGGCACCTTCGGCAAGGGCGCGCGCGAGCAGCCGGTCGGGATTCGTCGGCGGCGGGAATTCGAGGGCACGGGCGGTCTCGCGGGTAAAGCCGAAGCGCCGGTAATAGGGCTCGTCCCCCACCAGCACCACCCGCGTCCAGCCTGCAAGTGAGGCCCGGTCGAGACTTTCGGCGATGAGCAGGGCACCAATTCCCTCCCCCTGCCGGGTGGGATGCACCGCGACCGGACCAAGGAGCAGGGCGGGATGCGCCTCGGCTCCGATCACGATCGGCCAGTAGCGGATCGCACCCGCGAGCGTGCCGTAGCGGTCGCGGGCAACGAGGCAGAGGGAGGCGACCGGCTCCACGCCCTCGCGCAGCCGGTAGGAGGAGAGCGCGGTCCGACCCGGGGCGAAGGCAAGATCGTAGAGATATTCGACCTCGGGTCCGTCCTGCGGTGTTTCGGTCAAGAGGCGGATGACGAAACCTCGGGTGGCGTGAGGGGCTGCGGGAGGGGGCGGGCGCGATGCCCCTAGCATGCTGCGCGGGAGCCCGCAAAGCTTGAACCTCGGCGCTGTCCCGCCTCCCCCGGAGAGCGGCTTGCGTCCCGCGGCTTCAGAGGCAGATCCCGTCGATCAGCACGCCACCATCGCCACCATCATCACATCGCCGCAATGCGATGCGTTGCAACCGGCCATCCGCTCCCGGCGTGGGCGCCAGAACCACCGTCTCGTCGCTGCCACCCGAACAGCCGGGAAGCAACAGGAAGCCGAGGAGCAGCGGGAGGCAGAGGCGAGACATGAAGCGGCTCCACCAGCGTGAGTTTATCGCCTTACGATCAGGGGCCGCTGCCCGCCTGTCAAGACGCGCTCAACCGGCGAGGATCTGCACGCCGAAGAACAGGGCCGCGCCTACCGCGGCGGTGACAATCACCGAGAGGATCCCGATCCCGACCCCGGCGAGCACCACCAGTCCGTCGCGCTCGACAAGGCCGAAGCCGGTGACGAGCAGCGAGACGGCAGGCAGGTAACCCGAGAGCGGAAACGGCAGGAAGAGCGCGAAGGCCGCCGCGAACATGGCGCAGCCGATCAGGCGTTCGTTGCGCGGGGTGAACACCCCCTCCCGCCGGGGGCGGACCATCCGTTCGATCGGACGCATCAGGGGCCGAAGCCGCATCACCACCCGCTGGAACCGCCGGCAGCCGATCTCGCGCCGCATCAACATCGCCGGCAGGTGCAGCTCGCGCACGCCGAGAGCCATCTGGCCCGCCACCAGGAGCAGCGGCAGCGCGGTTATCATCGTCCCCCCAAGCGGCATCGGGATGAGGTTGACGATGGCGAAGAGCACCATGCACCAGCCGAGCGAACGGTCGCCGAGTGACGAGAGCAGGGCGTCGACCTGCATTGTCTCGCCCGAAGCGCGCTCCTCCCCTGCCGCACGCACAAGGCGGCGCGTCAGTGGCCGGCGCGGCGGCACGACCATTGGCGAAGGTGGCGGTGTCGCCTCGGGATCGCGTACCTGCCGGTGAGCACCGGGGCCCGCAAGCTCCAGCTCGGCAGTCCTGAAATCGGATGCCGCCTGCCTCAATGCAGCCAATCCGTCCTCGTCCTCAGCCAAAGGTCACGCATCTAGGTGGCCAGACATGCCGGAGATGCAACCGTCCCGATGCAGATTCTGCCGGAAAGTTACCAGCTATGGTTTCCGTACCACCTGCCTGACGGCGGAACCCGGCCGATGGCAAGGGCTGTGGAACCCCTGCAGCCTCGACCGGTTGTTATCCACAAGCATATGCAACCCGAGGGCCGAAAGGAAGCGTCATGGCTGAAGATCCCGAGCGCGACGCGCCCCGCCATCCGCCGCACCCCGGAAATTTCCCGGACCGGGCAAGCAGCAGGTCTCGCCGGGGCAGCCTGACGGGGCTGATTGTCGGCCTTGTCGTGGTGGTGCTGGTGCTTGGATGGCTTCTCTTCGGGGGAGGCACCACGAGCGATGAGCCGCTCGGTGAACCTGCTGGTGTTGGTGCGCCGCCCGCGACCGAAACTACCGAAGGGTCATCCCCGGCCGACCAGTAGGCGCGAACCGATTATGCGGTCCGTGGGACGACCGCGGCCGCAATTCCGTCGCCACGATGCACGAGCAGCGGAACCCTAAGGCCGGTGAAACACTTGCACCCTTCATGAAAGACTGTAGGAGAACGATATGACCCGCAACGTAACCGCCGTTTACCGGACACACGCAACTGCAGATCTCGTTCGGCGCGAACTGGAACAGTTCGGCATCTCCCGTGGCTACATCCATGTTCTGCCGGACGATGCCCGCGATGCGGCCCTGGGAATCAACATGGGCGGCACGGCGACCGGGGTCACCTCCGCCTCGGGCGCCAGCGAATATGCTCATGAGGGGGTGCCGAACACGGCCCTGATGGACGCTGTCGACGATCTCCAGCTGCCGGATGAGGATACGCGCACCTACAAGCACAGCCTGCAGCGCGGCGACCATCTCGTCTCGGTCGAAGCGGATGACGATCAGGTGGCAAGGGTCATCACGATCATGCGCAGGCCGGAGGCGGAGGCCCATAATCTCGACATGAGTGACGAGGAATTCCGCGGCGCTGCGGATTTCCCGCGTCGGGAAGGCTATGTCGTCGACGAGGACCGCTTCGCCCGCCGCGACCCCGAGTTGGTCGATCCCTACACCCGCTCCTACGAGCGCCGCACAAGGCTCGACGAGCGGATTTCCCGCTGAATCCGGAACGAGACGACAGAAAAGGAGAAACAGATGCCCGAATACAGGGATCCCAAGGTGACCGATCGAAAGACCGGCGGGGGCGGCGCCGGCCGCTGGGTGGGGATCATCATCGCGGTGATCATCGTGCTGGCGCTGCTCGGCTGGCTGCTGGGCTGGTTCGGCGGCACCGACGAGATGACCGAGACCGAGCCGGCGGGCGTCACCACGGAGGAGACGGTGGTCGATCCCGATGCGGACGTCACGGCTGACGATCCTGCAACCGCCCCCGCCACCCCGGTCGAGCCGGAGGAAACCCCGGGCGGTGCCATCGAGGACACGACCGAGGACGCGGGGCAGAACCTCGAGGACGCGGCGAATGACGCCGGCCAGGCACTCGAGGATGCGGCCGATGAAGTCGGCCAGAGCCTCGAGGATGCCGGTGCGGCGATCGAGGAAGAGGCCGAGGATGCCGGCGCCACCGACGACGAGACGATCGAGGTGCCGGTTCAGGAGCCCGAGGAAAACACGCAGCAGTAATGCCGCGGCATCGGACCGATGAAAGGGGCGCCCTCCGGGGCGCCCCTTCTCGTCTGCCGGATGCCGGAATCAGAGCCGGCGTTCCACCATCAGCTTCTTGATCTCGGCGATCGCCTTGGCCGGATTGAGATGTTTCGGGCAGGTCTTGGTGCAGTTCATGATCGTGTGGCAGCGGTAGAGCTTGAACGGATCCTCGAGATCATCGAGCCGCTCGCCCGTCGCCTCGTCGCGGCTGTCGTCGATCCAGCGCCACGCATGGAGCAGCGCCGCCGGCCCGAGATAGCGGTCGCCATTCCACCAGTACGACGGGCAGGCCGTCGAACAGCAGGCGCAGAGGATGCACTCGTAATAGCCGTCGAGCCGCTGCCGGTCGGCGATCGACTGTCGCCACTCGGCGGCGGGCTCGTTCGACTTCGTCTCGAGCCACGGCCTGATCGACGCATGCTGGGCGAAGAAATGCGTGAGATCGGGAACGAGGTCCTTGATCACCGGCATGTGCGGCAGGGGGTTGATCCGCACGTCGCCCTTGATCTCGTCCATCCCCCAGATGCAGGCAAGCGTGTTGATCCCGTCGATATTCATCGCGCAGGAGCCGCAGATCCCCTCGCGGCAGGAGCGCCGGAAGGTGAGCGTCGGGTCTATCTCGTTCTTGATCTTGATCAGCGCATCGAGAACCATCGGCCCGCAGGTATCGAGATCGACGAAATACGTGTCGATCCGCGGGTTCTCCCCGGTGTCGGGATCCCAGCGGTAGATCCGGAAGGTCCTGACATTCGTGGCGCCTTCCGGCTTCGGCCAGGTCTTCCCCGCCACCATGCGCGAGTTCCTGGGTAGGGTCAGTTGGACCATCGCTAACTCCTTCGCGCCCTGACATGTGATACGGGCGGCACTTCCCCGTCTGGTTTTCCTGACTTGTCCGCAGCTTCCGTGCGAGGATTCAACGTCGAGCCTCGCCCTTCCACCTTGAACGCATAGCTCATGATCTCCGCTGCCACATGCGGGAGATCCCTGCAGGTAAAGCTGCGATAGATCGTGTCCTCGAACCGGACCTGCCCGATCCAGCCGGCGGGGCGAGGCAGGAGCACGGGAATTATGCCGCGCTCGAAATTCCACCGGGCAAGTCGCACGTCAACGAACTTCTGACTGTCCGCCATGAACTCGTAGGGCGGCATGTCGGGGCCCCGGATGATGGCCGCATTTGTCGCAATCTGATCCATGACGATCGGCTTGCCCACTGCCTCATGCACCTGGACACGGCGTCGAAATCCCGCCACCTTCCGCTCATCATAGGTGAGCCAGCGCCAGAACCGCTTGGGCTTCAACGAGAAATCCGGTCGGACATACAGGGATCCGTGATATCCGCCGAAGTATTTCCCTTCGCCAAGAGATTTGAACTCACGTATCGTCCGGGGGACGAAATCCGGGGGGTAGACCAGATCATCATCGATCAGGAACACGTATTCCGCTTCCTGCACATTCGGATAGAACTTTCCGACATCCTTCGTGTCGGTATCCGGACGAATTTGCACGACTCCGGGGATTTCCTCGAGTTCCGGCAGGCAGGCGTCGAACTGATTGAGCACCACGTTCAGACGGTCGACCTGCGGTGCAATGGCCTTCACCACCGGCAGCAGGTTCTCCCGCCTCGGCGGGTAGGTCGCGAGATTTGCCACGATCATTGCAAATCCCTTCGCGGGAACGGGCAGACCTCCAGAAGCCGTTCCTGCAGATTGCTCAGCCTCGGCAGGGTCGCGAATTCGACGAATGTCCGGAGCCTGTCCGCGGACAGGGAGAAATCGACGAGCAATGCCTCTGTTTTGCCCAAACCGACCGATTCAAGATAGTCGCTGAACTTCGTTCCATCCCCATCCAGCG
>JAJUJF010000087.1 GCA_029265455.1 Paracoccaceae bacterium
CCATCCAGAGCGGGATTGCGGCCACCGCTGGCGCGATGCTTGTGGCCGCTGCGCTTGATATACTGAGCCCGGCACTTCTCGCGCTCCTCGCTCTCACCCTCGGTATCGTCACTTCTGCGCATCATCCCGTACGCCTTGCACTGTCACCGAGCCTCGTGACACGGGATGCTATCGCCTCGGCGATCGCTCTCGGCGCGATCAACTTCAATCTCGCGCGCCTCAGCGGCCCTGCCCTCGGCGGTTTCATCATCGCTACGGCGGGCGCGCACTGGGCGCTTCTGCTTTCCGCGCTTTCCTTCCTGCCGAACCTCGTCATCCTGCCCAGTCTCCGGCCCCGTGCAGATCTTGGCACGCGGTCCGAAGGCAGCGTCTTCTCGGCCCTCGGCGCGGGGATCCGCCACGCGGCGGAGTCGCCTCTCATTCGGCGGGCCATGCTCGCGGTCGGTTGCGTCTCCCTGGTGCCGCGCGCACTTCTCGAGGTCCTGCCGGTGCTCGCCGACGGGGTCTTCAACCGCGGCGCCGCCGGACTTGGCGTGCTGACTGCCGCATCGGGCGCCGGGGCACTTGCTGCTGCTTCGTTCATCGCGCTCCGGCCCGGCCAGCCTCCCGGTCACCTGCCGCTGTCGAGCCGGATTGCAGCGCCCGCGGCCGTGCTCATCGTCGTCGCACTTGCCTGGAACAAGTCATGGCCGGCTGCTGTGGCGCTGGTCACGGCGCTGGGCCTGTGCGGTACGCTTGTTGGCGTTGGGCTCCAGTCGAGCATCCAGCTTGTCCTTCCCGATGCCTTCCGTGCCCGGGTCATGAGCCTCTGGACGATGGTCACGATCGGCGGCTCCGCCCTCGGCTCGATTCTTCTTGGAACGCTCATCGACGTCCTGGGCATGCAGATGGCACTCACCGGCGCCGCCGGGGGGGCACTCGTTGGCCTCGCAGCCCTTCTTGCCACCCCCCTTGCGACAGCGCCGGAACCGCGTAGATCTGAGGGGACGCGCACGAAGCCGGCGCCCACCCATCCTCACCCGGAGCCCCTACCCGATGACAATCACGCGCGAAACCGTCCTCGATGCCCTGCGCAGGGTGGAGTTGCCGGGAGGACGTGGCAATATCGTCGACGCTGACCTCGTCCGTGCGCTGACTCTGGAGGGCACGACCGTTCGCTTCGTCCTGGAGGTCGATCCCTCCGAGGGCGCAGCACTTGAACCCGTGCGGGCTGCCGCCCAGGAAGCGGTCGCTCGCCTTCCGGGTGTCACCAGAGTCTCGGCTCTCCTCACCGCTCACGGTCCGGCACCCAAGAAGGAGCCGCCTAACCTCAAGCTCGGCCGGCATCCAACGCCGCAGGAAGGTCCTGCCCGGCTGCCGGGGATCAGGCATATCCTGCTCGTGGCGTCCGGCAAGGGCGGCGTCGGCAAGTCCACTCTCTCGGCCAATCTCGCGGTCGCCCTCGCCCAGGAAGGACTGAGGGCCGGGCTCCTGGACGCCGATTTCTATGGACCGTCCCAACCCCGGATGATGGGTGTCTCCGAGCGGCCGCAATCGCCCGACGGCAAGACCATCCTCCCCCTCAAGGCGCATGGTGTCACGCTGATGTCGATCGGGCTGATGCTCCAGGAAGGCCAGGCCGTCATCTGGCGCGGACCCATGCTGATGGGTGCCCTCCAGCAATTGATGACCCAGGTTGCCTGGGGCGAGCTTGACGTCCTTGTCCTCGACCTGCCGCCCGGCACGGGCGACATCCAGCTCACGCTTGCCCAGAAGTTCGCGATGACCGGCGCCATCATTGTCTCGACGCCGCAGGACGTGGCCCTTCTCGATGCGCGCAAGGCAATGGACATGTTCGAGAAGACTCATGTCCCGGTCGTCGGCCTCGTCGAGAACATGTCGACCTATATCTGCCCGAAATGCGGCCACGAGGAACATATCTTCGGCGAGGGCGGCGTTCGCGCCGAAGCCGAACGCCTTGGCCTGCCGTTTCTCGGGGAGGTTCCGCTCGACGTGGGCATCCGTCTTGCAGGCGATGGCGGTACGCCGATCGCGGCGCTTGACCCCGAGGCGCCGCAATCGCGCGCCTTCCGAGCAATCGCCCGGCGGCTCATCGACGCCGGTCTCGCCTGAGGCCACACTGGCAGTGGCTACCCAGAACCCTGTCGCGATCCCCTGCCCCGTGGCGAACCCCGTGCTTGTCAAGAAGGAGTGGCAAGATAAGGTGATAGCATAGCGCCCGCCGAAGGCTGGTCACCTGCCGTCTGCCGGGCAAACAACGGATAACGGGGAGTAACGGATGAGGAAGCTACTGATGGCGTCGGCGATGTTCGCGCTCGCTGCGCCAGCCGCGCACGCTCAGGAGAGCGTCAACATCGGCATCACCTTCGGCTTCACCGGGCCGCTCGAATCGATCACGCCGCATATGGCGGACGCCGTCGAGTTCGCGCTGCAGGAAGCCAACGATAGCGGCCTTCTTCCCGTTACCCTCAATCCGGTCCGCGCCGATTCCACCTGTATCGATGCCGCCGCGGCCCAGACTGCGGCAGAACGTCTCGTCACATCCGACAACGTCGCTGCCATCGTCGGCGCTGACTGTTCCGGCGTCACTATCGCCATCGCCAATACGGTCACGGTGCCCAACGGCGTGGTGCTGATCTCGCCCTCCGCCACCTCGCCGGCACTCTCGACGCTGGATGATGACGGATTCTTCTTCCGCACGTCGCCATCAGATGCGCGTCAGGGTGAAATCCTGGCCGATCTCCTTACCGAGCGCGGGATCGAGGAGGTGGCCATCACCTACACCAACAACGACTATGGCCTGGGACTTGCCGAGTCCTTTGCTCGTGCATTCGAGGAGCGGGGCGGCAACGTCTCCCTTTCCGCGCCTCACGAGGACGGGCGTGGTGACTACTCCGCCGAAGTCGCAGCACTACAGGCGTCTGGCGCGCAGCATCTCATGGTATTCGGTTATCTAGATCAGGGAGGCCGCGGCATCGTCCAGGCGGCACTCGACACTGGCGCCTTCGAGAATTTCTATTTCGCTGACGGCATGTATGGTGAGTCGATCATCGCGGCGATCGGCCCCGGTCTCGACGGGCGGGTTCTCGGCACGGTACCGGGCTCCGACAGCGCGGGCGCGACCAGCTTTGCCGAACTTGCTGCCGATGCCGGATTCGATCCGACGAGTTCCTTTGCCGGCGAATCCTACGACGCCGCTGCACTCATCATCCTTGCAATCGCCAAGGCAGGCTCCGCTGACCGCACTGCGATCCGCGATGGCATCCTCGACATTGCCAACGAGCCGGGCGAGAAGATCATGCCGGGCGAGCTCGCCCGTGGCATCGAATTGCTCCAGAACGGCGAAGACATCGACTATGTCGGGGCCACCGATGTGGAACTGATCGGCGAGGGCGAGGCTGCAGGAAGCTACCGCGTCTTCGAGATCCGGGATGGCGCACTCCACACCGTCGAGTACCGGTGAAGCAGACTGACCGGAGGAGGCGGCCGGCAGGATCATCGGAGGGCGGCCCGTGATCCGCGTCGAAGACCTTCACATGCATTTCGGCGGCATCCGTGCGGTTGACGGGGTATCATTTGCAATCTGCTCCGGCACGATCACCGGGCTGATTGGCCCGAACGGCGCCGGCAAATCCACCCTGTTCAACGTGATCGCTGGCCATCATCAGCCGACATCGGGGCGGGTCTTCCTCGGCGAGGAGGAGATCACCGGACTGCCGCCGCATGAACTCTTCCACCGTGGCCTGCTGCGGACCTTCCAGATCGCGCATGAGTTCCCCACCCTCACCGTGCGCGAGAATCTGATGATGGTTCCCCCCGACCAGCCCGGCGAGTCACTATGGTCGGCATGGTTTCACCCTGGCCGCGTGCGCGCCCGCGAAGCCGAGGTGGGGACGCGCGCGGAGGAGGTGATGGACTTCCTCGAGATCGGCCATCTTGCCGACGAGCCCGCCGGCAATCTTTCTGGTGGCCAGAAGAAGCTCCTCGAACTCGGCCGTACCATGATGGTTGATGCCCGGATCGTGTTTCTCGACGAAGTCGGCGCTGGCGTGAACCGGACCCTGCTCAGGACGATCGGTGATGCGATACGCCGCCTCAACAAGGAGAGGGGCTATACCTTCTGCATGATCGAGCATGACATGGATTTCATCGGAGACCTTTGCGATCCGGTCATCGTCATGGCCGAAGGCCGGATCCTGACCGAAGGTCCTCCGGACACGGTGATGGCCGATGAAGCCGTCATCGAGGCCTATCTCGGCAAGGGTGGTGGGCAGCGCCCCCCGCGCCCCGTCCACCGGGCACCCGCCTGATGTGGCTTCGCCCGAAGATTTTCGCATGAACATGCTGGTAGCGGAGAACCTGACTGCCGGCTATGGCGGTGTCGACATCCTCCACTCCTGCTCTTTTGCCGTCGGTGCGGGTGAGATTGCGGTCATTGTCGGCCCGAACGGAGCGGGCAAGTCGACCGCGATGAAGGCAATCCTCGGCATGCTCCCGCTTCGCACGGGACGTGTCACCCTTGAAGGAGCGGACATCACCGGCCTTTCTCCTCAGGCTCGCGTTGCCGCCGGCATGGGGTTCGTCCCCCAGAACGACAACGTCTTCCCGACGTTGACGGTGGAGGAGAACCTCGAGATGGGCGCCTTCATCCGCCGTGACTGCTATCAAGACACAATGGAGAGCGTCTACGCCCTGTTCCCCGTCCTTCGCGAGAAGCGTCGTCAACCTGCGGGTGAGCTCTCCGGGGGCCAGCGTCAGCAAGTTGCGGTCGGCCGCGCCTTGATGACGCAACCGAAAGTGCTCATCCTGGACGAGCCGACGGCGGGGGTCTCCCCTATCGTCATGGACGAACTCTTCGATCGCATCATCGACATTGCCCGCAGCGGACTTTCCATCCTCATGGTCGAGCAGAATGCGAGGCAGGCGCTAGCCATTGCCGATCGAGGTTATGTCCTGGTTCAGGGACGCAACCGCTTTACCGCTTCCGGCGAGACGCTGCTTGCCGATCCGGAAGTTCGCCGTTCCTTCCTCGGAGGCTGAGATCCCGGATTTTCTCAACGCCATAGTCCTTCTCGCGAACTTCGTGGTGATTCCGGCGACCGCCTATGGTGCTCAACTCGCCTTGGGCGCCCTTGGTGTCACGCTCGTCTATTCCGTGCTCCGCTTCGCGAATTTTGCTCACGGCGACCTGATGGCCTTCGGGACCGCGGCAACCATCCTCATTGTCTGGCTGTTTCAGGGCTGGGGCGTAAGCCTCGCGCCGCTGCCGACGGCAATTCTGGCCCTGCCCCTCGGAATGATCATCACCTGCCTGCTCGCTCTCGGCACGGACCGGTTCGTTTACCGGTTCTACCGGCATCAGCGCTCCCCCGCGATCGTCTTCGTCATGGTCTCGGTCGGGGTGATGTTCATCTACAATGCCCTCACGCGCTTCCTGATCGGGGTCGATGACCGTCGTTTCGAGGATGGCGAGCGCTTCATCGTGACCGTTATCGGTTTCCGGGAAGCTACCGGACTCGATCAGGGGCTGGCGCTGCGCACATCTCAGGTACTGACGGTGATCGTCATGGTCCTCGTCACCACTGCCGTTTTCTGGTTCCTGCGCAGCACTCGCACCGGTAAATCAATGCGTGCTTATTCCGATAACGAGGATCTCGCGCTTCTTTCGGGAATCAATCCTGACCGCGTCGTCCTCGTCACCTGGATGCTTGCCGCCTCCCTCGCAACCATCGCTGGCGTGCTCTACGGCCTCGACAAATCCTTCCGCCCCTTCACCTACTTCCAGATCCTGCTTCCCATATTTGCCGCGGCAATCGTTGGCGGCATCGGCCAGCCGTTCGGGGCGGTTGCAGGCGGTTTCATCATTGCCTTTTCGGAAGTGGCGCTCACCTATGCCTGGCGCGGCTTTCTGACTCACATCCTTCCTCCGGACCTGATACCGGCTGGTCTCGTCCAGATACTCTCCGTCGAATACAAGTTCGCGGTCTCATTCCTCATACTTGTCATAGTCCTCCTCGTCCGGCCGACCGGCATCATCCGCGGCAGAGTTTTCTGATCATGTCCCGGATCGCGCGCCCCCTCGCCCTTTATGCCGTGATGGCGTCACTCATCGTCGCCGTCGGATTCATCCAGTCATGGACGGTTGCGCTCTCCATCACCAATCTCGCGCTGATCTCGGCGATCATGACGCTCGGGGTAAATATCCAATGGGGCTATGGAGGTCTCTTCAATGCCGGCATCGTCGGCTTTGCCGCATTGGGCGGCGTCGCTGCCGTGCTCGTTGCGATGCCACCGGTCACGGATTCCTGGATAGCCGGCGGCACGAATCTCGGTCTTGCCGGACTCGCCATCCTCGGGACAATCGGCGCTGCCGTCTTCGTTCGTGGCCGCACACACGGACGACGGCGGACCTGGGCGACGCTCTTCACGATCCTTGCCGGCTACATCGTCATGCGGATCTTTCTTGATCCCGCATCGGATGCGATAGAGGCGATCAATCCGAGCATACAGGGCTATCTTGGCGGTCTCGGGCTGCCGGTTCTGGTTGCCTGGCCGGTGGGCGGGCTATTCGCTGCGGGAGCGGCCTATCTTGTCGGCAAGGTGGCGCTCGGTCTGCGGGCCGACTATCTCGCGATCGCAACGCTTGGCATTGCCGAGATCATTCTTGCCATTCTCAAGAATGAGAACTGGCTGACCCGTGGTGTCAAGAATGTCACCGGCATTCCTCGCCCCATCCCCAGTGAACGAACATTCCAGACGATCGGCTGGGTGAGCGAGCTTGGCCATTCCTTCGGACTGAGTCCGGCGATGACCGCTGCAATCGCGAACCGCCTTGGCTATGCGCTGCTGTTCCTCCTCGTGCTCGGTACGATCCTCTGGCTTGCGGAGCGGGCGCTGAATTCGCCCTGGGGACGGATGATGCGGGCAATCCGTGACAACCAGGACGCGGCGGAAGCCATGGGCAAGGACGTGACCCGGCGCCATCTCCAGGTCTTCGTCCTCGGGTCCGCAGTGGTCGGCATCGCCGGCGCAATGCTGGTGACCCTCGATGGACAGTTCACGCCGACGGCCTACACACCGCTACGCTATACCTTCGTGATCTGGGTGATGGTGATCCTCGGGGGATCCGGCAACAACTGGGGCGCGGTGCTCGGCGGCTTCGTGGTCTGGTATACATGGGTCATGGCCGAGCCAATCGGCAATCATCTTGCCGCTGCCCTTGCCGATCTGCTCCCGGCGGGCTGGCTGCGCTCCCACATCCTCGACAGCGCCCCCCATCTCCGGCCGTTCCTGATGGGGATGATCCTGCTCCTCTGCCTACGCTTCGCGCCGCGCGGCCTCATACCTGAACGCCGCGCCCCTTCCACACGCAAGCCGGAAGTGAACTGACAAGATCCATACGGAAGTCACTTCCATCCGCCAGTTCGGGATCAGATGCGCAATGCCTCAACCTTCGGAGGAAGGATCTGCATCATGATCCCGGCAAGCAGCAGCCAGAGGCTCGTCGCAGCGAGCCCAAGCTGACAGACAAGCGGAGGCTCGAATCCGGCTTGTGCCGCCCACGCCGCGAACCCGAGCCAGGCGATCGTCATCGGCAGGGTAATGATACGCCAGCGCCTCGTCCGGATCGGATGGACGAACTTAAGCGGCAGGAACTGCCCGATTGCCAAGCTTGTCACCACGCCCAGCGTCAGCCACGGAGGCGGCGACATGGTAAGGAAGACAAGCACCACCATCTGCCAAGCGCCAGGGAAGCCCGAGAAGCTGTTGTCCGGATTCTTCATCCGTACGTCTGCAAGATAGACGACACCCGTCAGCGTCACGAGGAGGGCGGCAACAAGTCCCCAATGGTATGGCAGGAGGCCAGAATAGACGAGCGCGTAGGCCGGGATGAAGACGTAGGTGAGATTGTCCACCATGAGGTCGAGCAACGTTCCATCCCAGTTCGCGGCGTTCCTTCTGATGTCCACCTTGCGCGCCAGCGGCCCGTCGATCCCGTCGACGACGAGCGCAATGACCAGCCATTCATACATGAGTCGCCAATTGCCTTCAGTTGCGGCAACCAACGCCATGAGTGCGAGTGCGGCACCCGAGGCTGTCAGCAGATGTACCGAAAAGGCAAGCGGCCGGGTCTTCATCCTGAAGGGATAGGCGGAAAGCGAAGATGCGGAAAGGGCAAAGCGCCTTGACGGGCCGCTGGCTGCCCGATCCGATGCCGTGATGATCCCTCATTCCTCTCCCGGGGCAAGCCTGGCCCGTGGCGTCTGTCGCCATCTCCGCAGCCGAGGCTTCGCCACGCTCTGCGAATTCATACCGGCGCCGGGCCTTCGGGTAGACGTGATCGGCCTCGGCCCGCGCTGCGAGATATGGATCGTCGAGTGCAAGTCGTCGCGCGCGGACTTCGCCTCCGACCGGAAGTGGGAGTCATACCTGCCCTGGTGCGACCGCTTCTTCTGGGCCGTCGACGCGGGTTTCCCCGAGACGATCCTGCCGCCCGAGTCAGGCCTCATTCGCGCCGATGCCTACGAAGCGGCAGTCATCCGCCTCCCTCAACCTGCGCCACTTGCGCCTGCGCGTCGCCGCGCGCTCCTGGAACGCTTTGCCCGCACCGCCGCCGGGCGGCTCGTTCAGTTCGAGGACCCCTTCCTTCGCTTCGATCCATCGCGATGAGGCGGACGGGACTTCTTCTTCTGGCCGCCGGAGCCGGCACCGATTTCCCGCGCCCGTGCCGCCGCTGCGCAGAGTTCCTCCGCTATCTCTTCCGCCTCCTCGGGATCGAAGTCGAGCGGCAATTCCATCGTTTCGGTCTCGACATAGAGCCGGACCATGCCTAGCGACGTCGGCCCGATCTGCAGGCTCGCCGAAATGTCGCTTTCCTTGTTGATACCCATATCCGCTCCTTCGCCGGCAGCGAACATGCCCCCAGATGCCGCCCAGCTCAAGTGGGGGCTTGAGTTCCCCCGCGCGTTGCACTAGGTCGCAATCGAGTGCCGACGTAGCTCAGTTGGTTAGAGCACCAGATTGTGGATCTGGGGGTCCCCCGTTCGAGCCGGGGCGTCGGTACCATCCATCTTCCTGATTTCATTTGGGCATCCGGGACACACGCGCTGTGGCCGGTCCGTCTCGTCCCTTCTGCGCGCTGGTTCGCAGTCCGGTTTGCACTTTACGACCCCGGCGCACTCCGCCCGGCCGCGCCCGCAGACGAAAGCAGACGACGTCGCCGCTGCAGCGTAACGGACCGGCGGATGGCCCTGCATCATCGAGTGATCTACAAGCTGCTGCACGACGTGGGTTCCGATCAGGAACATGGGGACAAGTCACGATGATGGATGTCGGCGCGCTGACAAGCCTGGCGGTCATCGCTGGCGTTGCGTCCTACTTGCAGACCGTAACCGGCTTTGCCTTCGGCCTCGTTTTCATGGGCACCATTGCCGCGACAGGGATGATCGGCATCGAAGACGGTGCGACGATCGTCAGCATCCTCGTAATGGTGAATGGCACCCAGATCCTGGTCACGAACTGGCGGCATGTTTCGCTAAAGTCATTCCTGCAGATCGTGCCTGTCGCATTGGCCGCCACCGTCGCTGGCGCCTTGCTGCTTCCCTTCCTGCTGGCAAAGTCGCTTGTCTGGCTGAAATTCATCCTCGGCTTGGTCGTGATCGTGTCAAGCCTCCGGTTGCTTCATGCGCCTGCAAGCGCCCCAGGATTTCCGCGCGGTCCGGCAATGACGCTGAGCGGATTGGCTGGCGGCATCATGGGAGGGATGTTTGCCATCCCCGGCCCGCCGATCGTCTACGTGATCCACCGTTACCTGCGAACCTACCCCGAGATACGCGCAACCCTGGTTGCCATCTTTTCCACCATCATCGGCTTTCGCCTTGTGTTCTCCAGCCTGGTTGCGTCGCCATCCGCCGGCATCCTCGTGACCAGCCTCCTGCTGGTGCCGGTGGCGATCACCGTCACTGCGTTGGCGCAGCGTTACCCGCCGCCACTCACAGCGCGCATGATGACCGCCATCACCGTCTTCCTGCTGGTCCTGATCGGGCTGATCCTCATGTTGCCGGCAGTGGCAAGCCTGTTCTGAGAGCGAGGCCAGGATCCGCCGGAAAGCAGAGGCCGGAGAATGGCTGTGATCCTGAGCAGGATCGCCACGAGCACCGTTTGCCACTGGCATCGAGCAGGGTGCGCGTTCCTCGTGAAGCGTTACTCGACCTTCGCGAGTGCGGCTTCCATTCGCTTGGCGGCAGGACCGATCAGTTTGACGGCTTGTGCTTCCTCCAGGTTGGTCGCCCTGCCTGCCTGGATAAGGGCAACCATGCCGAGCCCGAAGTGCGGAGCGCATTTGACCCCGTAAAGGCCCTCCTCCTCGAAGGTGACACTGATCTCCTCGTTGATCGCGCCTTTGAAGGGTTCGGCGCCTTCCGGCATTATCTCGGGAATGCTCTCTGCGTTGTGGCTCGGATCGACCGGAACAAAGGTGACCGTGTCGCCCGGCTCGATATGCAGGTAATCCGGCTCGAACACCATCAGGCCGCCCTCACCGGAACTAAGCATCTTGACCTCATGGGTCTCGGCCTGTGCTGCTGCAGCAGCAATACCCATGGCGGCGGCAAAAGTGAGGGTGCGAAGCATGATCATTTCCTCTCCAATGGGATTTCCAAGCCAGTTCATGCAAGGCCGGCAGCGCCGCTCCTTGTAACACGGCAGACCGCAGACAGTTCCCCGAATCTCGACAAGGTTGCCAAGCCGGTTCATACGCTGCGGAACGCGAAGGCCGGGATCCCGACGCATGCAGCTTTCGCCATTCTGCCATCAAGGATCCGGCACCTCATTTTCCCGAGCCGCCAACACTCATCGCCATCCGGAGGCGCATCTCGAAAAGAAGGACAATCTGATTAAATGCAGGTGAGACGAGAATGAACTGCCTGCGAAAGCCGATCATCGCCGCGGAACCGTTCCCGCCGTGGGTTGGAGAAGACGGATTGCAAGACATAGACTTGGTCATTTTCGATTGTGATGGCGTCCTCGTCGACAGCGAAGTTCTCGCAGTGCGTGTTACGGCTGCGCAGCTTGAGGAAATTGGTGTCAGCATGTCCTTCGAGGAAACGCTGGAAGTCTTCATGAGCCTCGGCCCCGACGCTGCCCGCAGGCAGATCGAGATCGAGAGCGGCATCACGCTGCCCGCGGATTTCCGCGAGACAACCGGGGGCCGAATGAAGGAGGCTTTCCCGCGCGAGCTGCGCCCAATCGCGGGTATCGAGAACATCCTGGTGCAGCTGACTACACCCTATTGCGTTGCCTCGAACAGCAGCCACGCCCGCCTGCGAGAAACGTTCGAGATCATCGGATTCACCCCGTTCTTCGAGGGCCGGGTCTTCAGCGCGGAGGATGTCGCGCGCCGCAAGCCTGCCCCGGACCTGTTTCTCCACGCAGCTTCCCGGATGGGCGACGTGGATCCGGCGCGCTGCCTTGTGATCGAGGACAGCACGACAGGTGTCGCTGCCGCGCGCGCCGCGGGGATGCGGGTGATCGGATTCTGCGGTGGCGGACACATTCGTGACGGCCATGACCGGCGACTGCTGGAGCTCGGTGCCGAATGGGTGGCCCGGGATTGCGAGGCGTTGAGCCAGACCCTCCGCCTGGGCGGTGACAGCTGCCCAGATGCTCTTGCCGAACCATCCTCGACTGTCTGAGCCCTGACCTTTCGGATTGCGGGCTGCATCAGAGGCTGCCTTCCACGGCAGCCCGATGTCCGCAGACCGATCGCGAGCACGATCAGGCGGGTGCAGCGCCGGAAGGAATCGTCCGAGAGCCGCTCGAGAACCGACCGGCTCAGCATGGTGCCGGTCACCGCCATGGCAACGCCAAAGGCAAGGATTTCCGCCCAAGGACGTCTGCTGCCTCTGCGCCGATCAGCAATCCGAAATAGATGAACTTGGCGCCATGGGTGGCCACCTGGCAGGCAGCCTTGGTAGCCACCACCTGATGCCGGCTCATCGGGGAACGGACATAGAAGAGATCCAGCATTGGCCCGGAGACGCCCGAGAGAAACTGCAGCGAGGTGCAGACGAAGCCTGCTGACTCGGCATAGCCCCACCGCTCGACCTGCGGGACGATGTTTGCCGGCAGGAGCAGCGCCATGAAGGGTGCGAGACCAAGTATCAGGAGGACCAGATTCGTCGAGGACGAAGCTGATACTCGAGAAGAGGAGGGGTGTGAGAAAGATCATCAGGAGGATGCCGATGGACCCGCCCACGAACGAAGCGATGGTCGTGACAAAGAGAGCCACCCCGGCGCGCCCCTGACGGGGGGCGACGGCGGCGGATGCGCTGACGCCGGGCAAGCACGCCGATGACGGTCCCGAGGAAGACCCCGGCGAAGCAGTAGGCGAGGTTTATCGGCGTGAAGGCGCCAGAAAAGCCGAGGAGAAGCGTCTCCATTTCAGAGCCCTCGAACCAGCGGCACCCGCACCCCGAGGCCGAGGCTGAAGATCAGCCATGCGCCAAGGCAAAGGACGCCGACCAGGACCGGGAGAGACTTCAGCGTGACCTCCCGGTCACCGATGCGGCAACTCGGCCAGATGCTTCGCGCGCTTGATGCGATGGCGGAGCCCTGGTCAAGATCGACACGAGAAGCCAGAAAATCAGCGCCGGCCTCCGCTGCGGCGATGGAGGAACACGGCGCTTGGGGCAGAACGCGCAGCGGCCTTCAGCGCTTCAGGTGTCCGGCTTGCGGGAGAACCTTCTCCGCTGCCGCAGGAGCACTGCGTGATCAGCTGCGCCGCCCGGAGGGATCGGCGTCGCCATCAAGGATATGCTTTCGCTCATGCCGAGTTCGTGTCGGGTGCTGGCAAGGGAGGCTCAA